>JBHJIX010000009.1:0-5772 GCA_050043025.1 Cohaesibacteraceae bacterium | reverse complement strand
CGGAACCGGTGTGCGCAGCGCGCGGATCCCGTCCCATTGGTGCCCGGTCGTGTACTGACCTGTAATCGGGTCGCGTTCGATCTTACACATGGGTCTTCTGCCTTGCAGTCGGGGTTTCATTGGTGGGCGGTTCAGGGGCGTCCTCGCCCCTGAAAGGGATGTTGGCGTGATCTTCCATCGCGTCCCGGTTTCCCGGGTGGTAGACGCGCAGCACCAGGAACACGATGGCGACCAGCGCAATGGCGACGAAGGCGGCTTCGGAGTAGCCGATCAGGGCTTCGGGGGTCATCGTCCCACCTCCTGGCCTTGGACCATTGTTTCTGGATCGAAGGACGTGAAGTCCACCATCGTGCCGAGCACCTGAAGATAGGAGATCAGCGCATCCATCTCGGGCACATCGCCATCGACATTGCCTGAGAACGGGCCGAGCGGGGCTCCGTCATAGCGATCACGCAGCGCGCCCGAATCGCCGACATCGGGGAAGGCCTGAGCGACAATGTCGTCGCGTGCGGCCTCAATGCCTTCATCGGTGTAGGGCACGCCGACAAAGCGCAGGGTGCGCATGTGCAGCTCCACATCGTCATAGTTGAGTGGACGATCCAGGAAGCCGTAGGCCGGCATGATGGATTCCGGCAGAACCGATTGCGGGTTGCGCAAGTGGGCAGCGTGCCACTCGTTAGAGTATTTGCCGCCAACGCGGGCAAGGTCCGGGCCGGTCCGCTAGGAACCCCACAAGAAGGGGAACTCATAGACCACATCTGCAGCCAGCGAGTAGTGGCCATAACGGTCCACCTCATCGCGGAAGGGGCGAACCTGCTGTGAGTGGCAGTTGTAGCAGCCCTCCCGCATGTAGATGTTGCGGCCGATCTGCTCCAGCGGGGTGAACGGACGCACACCCGACACCGGCTCGATGGTCGATTCCACCTTGAACAGGGGGATGATCTGAACCATGCCGCCAACAATCAGCGACAGCAGGATCAGCAAGAGCATCAAGGGTGTGCTTTTCTCGATGATACCGTGGTTGAACATGGCCGATTACTCCGCCGGTGTGAGGCCAGCTTGAGGCGCTGACACAGGAGTTGAAGACGTACGGGCGATGATCGGACCGGTGACGGTACGGAAGAGGTTGTACATCATCACCACGACCCCAGCGAGGTAGAGCACACCGCCCAGGAAGCGGGTCACATAGTAGGGGTGCAGCATCGCGACCGTGTCGGAGAACGTGTAGAGCAAGAAGCCGTTCTCATCGTAGGTGCGCCACATCAGGCCCTGGGTAATCCCGGACACCCACATCGCGGTGATGTAGAGAAGGATACCGATGGAAGCGAGCCAGAAGTGGACCTCGATCAGGGCAATGGAGTGCAGCGTGCGCCGCCATAGCCGCGGGACAAGGTAGTAGATCGCGCCGAAGGCAACGAAGGCCACCCAACCAAGGGCACCGGAGTGCACGTGGCCGACCGTCCAGTCGGTATAGTGCGACAGGGCATTGACCTCTTTGATCGACATGAGCGGACCTTCGAAGGTCGACATGCCGTAGAAGGCAACGGCCACCACCAGGAAGCGCATAATCGGGTCGGTACGCAGCTTATGCCAGGCGCCTGACAGGGTCATGATGCCGTTCACCATGCCGCCCCAGGAGGGCACCCGCAGCAGGACGGAGAACACCACGCCTGGCGTCGGTGCCCAGTCGGGCAGGGCGGTGTAGTGCAAATGGTGCGGACCGGCCCAGATGTAGAGGAAGATCAGCGCCCAAAAGTGCACGATCGACAGCCGGTAGGAGTAGATCGGACGTTCGGCCTGTTTGGGCACGAAATAGTACATGATCCCGATGAAGCCGGCGGTGAGGAAGAAGCCGACCATGTTGTGGCCGTACCACCACTGGATCATGGCGCTCTGCACACCCGAGTAGACCGAGTAGGAGTGCAGCGAGAAAAGCGAGATCGGGATGGAGATGTTGTTGACCGTGTGCAGCATGGCCACGGCAACGATGTAGGCGAGGAAGAACCAGTTCGCGACGTAGATATGCGGCTCTTTGCGCTTCACCAGCGTGCCGACATAGACAACCAGATAGGCCACCCACCACACGGTAATGAGAATGTCGAAGATCCACTCAGGCTCGGCATATTCCTTCGATTGGGTGTAGCCCAACACGTAAGAGCCAGCCGCCGAGAGCAGAACCACCTGGAACAGCCAGAACATGGTGATGTGCAGCCATTGAGGACCGAACAGTCGTGTCTGACAGGCGCGCTGGACGACGTAGAAGGAGGTCGCCAGCAGCGCGTTACCGCCGAAGCCGAGAATCACGCCGGAGTGTGGACCGGACGGAAACGCCCGAAATTGACCCACTCGTGGAAGTTCAACCATGGGAAGGCGAGCTGGGCGGCGATGAAGACCCCCGCCGCCATCCCGATAAACGCCCAAAGGACGGTCGCAATGGTGAACAGTCGAATGGCGTCATCCGCGTAAGTTAGCGGCTGTGCCTGGGTCTGCGTGCTACCAGCCGTGGAAGTGGCGGCTTGTGCTGACATGAGTTCAGTGTCCTCGCGCTGCAGTTTTCATTGCTCCAAATCCCGATCAGGAGCTGTAACGGTGTGTCGTTACGCGGGGTCGTCGGGTGTTGCCGGATGTTGGTTGACTGCGCAGCGAGCGGGCAGCCGATCAGCATGGGTGGCAAAACGCATGACCCCGCTGTCCACAAACCCCCGCCGGGCCTCGATGGCGTTGCGCTAAGTCAAAGCTAGTCAAACGGACGGATGCGGTTCCTCAATCGCTCGCCTGCAAAACGTCAAATGGAGGGTGCACATTTGATCTAAGTCGATCCGCGGAGCGCCGATTCCGTGTAGCGAACAGGCTGACACGGTGTGTGTGGGCCAGCTGAAATGTCAGCCGGTCTTGTCTCGCGCGGTGTCGTTGGACAAACTGTCGCATCAGCTTTGCGGGCGTTTCGCCCCGGGGTCACGCGGCAGGTATCGGGCAGGCCGGTGACGCTTATCCGGTTTTGGTTAGTCGGTTCGATCGGGAGCGGCTGGCCTAGCAATGCGTCTCAAAGGGGAATCATGTCGATGACGACCGAAAACAGTCAAACCTTGAACGAGCTGGATGAGATCATCGGCGAGCCAGTGGAAACACGGGCCGGCGCCGGTTTGGTTCCCGCCGACTATGTACCACCGACCAAGGTGAACAAGATCACCGTGGATGATGTGTTCGCCTCGGTGAATGCCGGTACCGCCGATTTCAAGAAGGCGGCGCTCTTTTCAACCTTTTTTGGTTTTGTCTATTTCGCTGCCGGGCTGTTCCTGATCGTGCTGGCGATGGTGCTGGAAGTCTATGTGTTGATCTTCCCGCTGGCTGCCGGCTTTCTTTTGATTGGCCCGATTGCTGCTATCGGCCTTTATGAGATTTCACGTCGGATTGAGATGGGCGAACGCGTCGAGTGGGATGTGTTGGGCGCTTTCAAGCGCAATGGGGTCACGCATGTGTTCCTGTATGGTTTCACGCTCGCCTTTATGCTGATCGTCTGGGTTGTTGTGGCACGCGTGATTTATGCGCTGAACTTCGGCTACAGCCCGGCCTTTTTCGCGCAGATGGACCTGTCCTCCCTGATGGAAGAGCTGTTCACCGCGCGCGGGTTGGTGTTCCTGTTTGTCGGCAACGCTTTTGGCGCCGTTCTGGCCGGCACCGTGTTCTCAATCTCAGTGGTCGGCGTGCCTTACCTGCATGACCGCCCGGTCGACTTCATGACAGCGATCATGACCAGCGTCCACGCGGTTGCCAAAAGCCCATGGCCGATGATGGTGTGGGGCCTTTTGATCGTTGTGTTGGTCGGCCTGTCGGCGGCGCTCCTGTTCTTCCCGCTGATTTTCATGCTGCCGATCATCGGCCATTCGACCTGGCATCTTTATCGCAAAGCGGTTGATCCGGATGCCGCGGAAACAGACGCGTAGGTTGAACCGGCATCCAATCGTCGGTCTTCAAGCCGCGCTGGCCTTTCGGTCAGCGCGGTTTTTTGTTGACCCTAACGCTGTTTGTCGTCCGGTCCTTCGGGCGTGTTGCCCGTCATGATGGCGATACCCATCTGAACGCTCGCAAAGGTGAGGCCGAGGACAAACGTCAGGAGCAAAGTGGCCGGCACAGCGATGCCTGATTGGCGCAAGACCGTGCCGACATTGCCGACATCGAACCCGATGAGGGCGGCAACGAACGCGGCTGCTAGACCGAACCCGACCAGGGCATGACTGATAAGAAACCGGACCATAGGCGGCACGCTGTTCGGTCCGGCAAGGGTCGGCATACGGACCGGTGATGATCCGGGGCCGGGTTTGTCCGGTCGCGTTTCACGTCTGCGGGTATCGGTCGGTTCTGTCATTGTGGCGTTTGATCCTGACCACCGTTGTTGGTGAACAGGTGGTGCAGGACCAGTCGAAAGGCAACGGGCCGAACGCCGCAGGCCGGATGTTAAGTGTCCATGGAGACCGCACAGGTGGGCAAACTTGGGATGATAGGATCGTCGCCTGCCCGGAGCTCGTTCAGATCGAAACCGTCGAGTGTCCGAACAAAGCGATCTGTCTCAGACGTGCGCAGAAACACATCCACCGGCAGGTTGTTTGCTGCCGTTTCGCCATCTCGTCTTTCGATCTCACACATCTCCTCAACGGCGACACCAATCGACAGTGATCCACGCTGGCCATCTTCCTTGCGATCCAGGACGTCGGCACGGACAGCCTCCAGCCCTCGTTGGTCTGTCTGCGACAAGCGATAGACATAGATCTGGCGTCCTGCGACAGGCGTCGGGTGCGGGACTGTGGCGTCGGACGCTTGCTCTCTTTGCAAAACGTAGGATCGCTCCTCGACCAAGTCTCCTTCGACCGAAAGGTTAAGGTTAAGGCGTACACCCTCGTCGGTTGGTTGGATTGAGTTTGGCATTTCGACGGCGGCACGCAGTGAGGACAGATCGGTGGTTGCGAAGTTTATGGCGGCCAAAGCCGGATAGGCGGTGATTGGCACATGCGTGCAGGCCGCGAGGGTGGCGCCGGTGATCAAGGCTAGGATGCTGAAGGCGACTGAATGGCGCGATCTGCCAGCTTTGGCTCGCCAAGAGCCGGGGGGAATGTTGAAATACACGGTTACGCATCTCTCATAATTGACATGAATAAATTAATCTTAGATATTAATTTTTAGATGTGCAATCCCATTCCTTGCGTATCTGCATCTCGTTCCCTTGGAGTTTTTTATGTCCAGTATCGAACCGCATTCCCCCCATCCTGAGCGCGGACCAGAACCCGACCGGGGCCTATCATCCGGTATTTCTCACCCCACCAGTGTATCGCTGCGCCTGGCGCGCCGCGCGCGGTGGCTGGCCGTTGTGCCGTTGATTGCAGCTCTTCTGCTTGGCGTGGGGCTTGTTGCTCAATGGGTTTCGGAGGATTTGCGTGCTGCGGCTTTCGCATCGTCACTCGGAATGCGCGGCAATGACCTGGTAAGAGACGCCGTCGCATTTCCTGCAGCGCTCTGGCCGACCATCATCCGCAGCGTCCCGATCTTCGTGTTTGGCGGAACGATGTATCTGTTGTTCCGTTTGTTTCGGCGCTTGTCCGTCGGCTTTGTGCTGGATCAGATGAATGCCAAGCTTGGCTCACGTGCGGGAATTGGGTTCGTCATTTTTGCTGGCACGGCTGTTTTAAGTAACACGCTGACAACCCTTTTGTTGTCGCTCCACAATCCACCTGGCGAGAGAATTCTCTCAATTGGATTTACCACGTCCGACATAGGAGC
>JBHJIX010000008.1:0-33825 GCA_050043025.1 Cohaesibacteraceae bacterium | reverse complement strand
CCCACACACTTTGCCTAACGCTCGACGCGCTTGCCCGGCTGGAAGACGCGCTTGGTTGCGCTGATCTCCCGACCCTGATGGCCCGCCTTACGGGCGGTGACCTGACCGCCGCGCAGATCAAAACCGTGCGCACTGAAGCGCTGGTCGCCGGTGGGGCATCCCGCCCAGGTGCAGAGCGCTTCTTGAGAAGTCTCGGCAGACCAGCCGAGCTGACCCGCGCCTATGCCGATCTCATCCGCGCGACCTTCGCCTCATGACCAGCACTCTCGATGCGCTGGCCGCGCTTCTCATCCGCCAACGCCTCGCGACGCCGGACACTGTATGGCGGCTGAGCTTCCGCGAGGCGACCCACACCCTACGCGCGCTCGCCGGCCCTTCAGCGCTTGGCGCACCAACCCAGATCGATCTTGCGGCACTCATGCGCGCCTTCCCCGACACCCAAAGCTAAGGACCCAACCATGGCTGACGACGATGCTGCCGCGCACGATCTGACCGAGACACTGCGCCAGGAATTGGAGACGCTAGAGACCGATGTTCAGAAGCTCTCCGGCGATATCTCCAAAGAACTCGCCAAGGCGCTGGCCGATGGCCAGGCACTCGATGATGTGCTGCGCAAACTTGTCGTTTCCCAATCGAACAGCGCGCTCTCCAGCTCTGTCGATGCCGTCTACGGCCTTGCCGGCTCACTCGGCGAAAGCCTGGTCGGCGCGGCCTTGGGCGGGATCACCGGCAGGCTGACCGGCGGAACGGTGGTGAACATGAATGTGACCGCTCAGGACGCGGCGAGCTTCAGCGCCTCGGAAACGCAGATCGCCTCTTCTCTTTCCCGCGCTGTGGCGCGCGGCAACCGCAGCCAGTGAGGACTTTGGCATGCCCACCACCATTCCAGGCTTTCATGATGTCAGTTTTCCCGTGCCCGTCGCCCGTGGCGCGCGGGTGACCACCAAACGCCAAACCGAAATCGTCACCCTCGGCTCTGGTCATGAGGAGCGCAACACGCGCTGGCGTTATGCCAAGCGCACCTATGATGCCGGCGGAGGCGTGCGCTCGCTGGCCGATCTTTATGCCGTCCAACGCTTCTTTGAAGCCCGGCTCGGCCAGCTCCATGCTTTCCGATTCCGTGATCCGCTGGACCATGGCTCAGGCGGCCCTGGCGAGCCTGTCACGCCGACGGACCAATCCATTGGCACCGGCGATGGCGCCATCACCACTTTTGCCCTCTCCAAGACCTATGGCGACTCGGACCCTCGGCCCATCCGGCTGCCGGTGGATGGCTCGGTGAGCGTCGCGCTGGACGGCATGCCGACAACTTCTTTCATCGTCGATCTCTTGGCCGGAACCATCACATTTGATGCCGCGCCCACGCCAGGCACCATCATCACTGCCGGTTTTTTGTTCGATGTTCCAGCCCGGTTCGACAGTGACACGCTCGATATCGATCTGACGGCCTTCAAGGCTGGTTCGCTGCCATCCATCCCGCTCATTGAAGTGTTCCTGAAGGAGCCAGCCGATGCGTGATCTCCATGCCGATCTTGCCGATGCTCTCGCCTCCGGCTGCACCACGCTCTGCCGCTGCGTTCGGCTGACCTGCGAAGACGGTTCCGTCCAGGGCTTCACAGATCATGATGCCTCACTCACCGTCGATGGCACGTTGTGTGTGCCCGCCGATGGGTGTGAGGCAAGTCAGGTAAGCGCGGCCCTCGGCCCGGCAGCTGGCGAGTGGGACCTGAAGGCCGCACTCTCCAGCGACCGTCTATCCTCGGACGATCTACTGGCTGGGCGTTACGATGGGGCAACCGTCGAAACACTGTTGGTGGACTGGCGCAACCCGCAAGCCTTCGACATCCAGTCTGCTGGCACGCTGGCGGAGGTGACCGCCCGCGACGGCCTATTCCAGGCCGAAGTGCGCGGCCCATTTGCTGCTTTTGACCGCGTTCGAGGGCGCGTTTTTTCCGCAAGGTGCGATGCCGAACTCGGTGATACGCGTTGCGGAATAGACCTCAATCAGGCCGCCTACACCGCCCAGGCGGCAGTCACCGCCATGCATGCGCCGCATCTCTTGGAGTTTGCCGACCTAGACGCCTTCGCAAGCGGCCATTTCGATGGTGGCATGCTTCGCTCCGGCAGCCAGAAGCCGCTGCGCGTGCGCGCCCACACAGTTGAGGACGGTATCGCGACGGTCACGCTATGGCACGCGCCGTCCAATCCCTTTGCGGTTGGTGACACGCTGACCCTGACCGCAGGTTGCGACAAGAGTTTCGCAACCTGTCAGGCGACCTTCGCCAACACCGCGAACTTCCGCGGCTTTCCGCACATGCCCGGCGATGATTTCGCCCTGTCTTATCCTTCCAGCGCCGATGGCAATCTGGATGGTGGGAGCCGGCAGTCATGAGCGCGCCAACGCGCAGTGCATTGGTCGCTGAAGCAGAGCGTTGGATCGGCACACCTTATTGCCATCAGGCGAGCCGTCGAGGTGCAGGGACCGATTGCCTAGGCCTTGTGATGGGCATTTGGAATGCTGTCGCAGGCAGTACAATCACTCTCTCGCGGGCCGATCAGAAACACTGGGCGCAGCACGCCAAGGGCGAACCGCTGCTGCATGGGTTACGCGCGCATCTGGCCGAGATTGACCCTCTTCAGGCTTTGCCCGGCGATCTTGTTGCGCTGCGTTGGCGGCATGGCTGGCCTGCCTCGCACCTGGCTTTCGTGATGGGCGATGGCACCATCATCCACGCGTATGAGGGCGGCGCGGTGGTGCGTTCGCACCTCACGCCCTGGACGCAACACATCGCCGCCGCCTTCACCTTCCCGGGTATGTCGGAAGACACCACCGCTCCCTTATCCAAGGATATTTGAACTCATGGCGACGCTTGTTTTGGGTGCTGCCGGTAGTGCGCTCGGCAGCGCCGTTGGCGGGCCGGTTGGCGCTATTGTCGGTCGCGCCATCGGCTCTTTTGTCGGCAACAGCATCGACACCCATCTGTTCGGTCAGTCGGTTGCCAGCCACAGCGAGGGTCATCGCCTTCAGAACCTGGAGGTTCAGGCCTCCACCGAAGGGGCCGGGCTGCCACTGGTCTTCGGCCGCACACGGCTTTCCGGCCAGGTTATCTGGGCGACCAACTTTGAAGAAGTCGCGACGACCACCCGCCACAAGACCGGCGGAAAAGGCGGCGGAGGAGGCGGCGGCACCCAGACCACCACAACCACCGAGTACAGCTATTTCGCCAATTTTGCGGTTGGTCTCTGTGAAGGCGAGATCGCCAGCATCAGCCGCGTGTGGGCGGACGGCAAACCGCTCGATCTCAACACCGTGACAATGCGTGTCTACAAGGGCACCGATGACCAGCAGCCTGATCCGCTGATCGCCTCCAAAGAGGCGGACTGCCCTGGCTACCGCGGCACGGCCTATGTCGTGTTTGAGCGTCTGCCGTTGGAGGATCTCGGCAGACGCCTGCCGCAGCTCGCCTTTGAGGTGCTGCGCCCTGCCGGCGGAGTGGAAGAACAGGTGCGCGCCGTCACGCTGATCCCCGGCGCGACCGAGTTTGGCTACGACCCGAACCCGGTGGTGCGCACGGCAGGTGCCGGCGTGACCGAAGCTGAGAACACACATGATCCGGCAGCGCCGACAGATTGGCATGCCTCGCTCGATCAGTTGCAGGCGATCTGCCCCAATCTGGAGCGCGTGGCACTGGTGGTCAGCTGGTTTGGAACCTCATTGGATGCCGCCGCCTGCCAGATCGAACCGCGCGTCGAGCGGCGAGAAAAGAGCACTTCCACGCCCTGGGGAGCAGCGGGGCTCACCCGTGCCACGGCCAACACCGTTTCAAGCCACGACGGGCGTCCGGCCTTTGGCTCCAGCCCAAGTGACCTGAGTGTCATCCGCGCCATCCAGGACCTGAAGGCGCGCGGCCTCAAGGTCACGCTGATGCCTTTCCTGATGATGGATGTGCCTGAGGATAACGGCCTGACCGACCCGTGGACGGGGGCGGGAGACCAGCCAGCCTACCCTTGGCGCGGCCACATCACCGTATCGCCCGCACCCGGTCAGCCGGGCACGCCGGACAAAACGTCGGCGGCTGTGACTGATTTGGCTGCCTTTGTCGGTTCGGCAGCACCAGCCCACTTTTCGACCAGTTCCAGCGCCGTTTCCTACTCAGGGCCGAACGAGTGGAGCTTCCGCCGCTTCATCCTGCACATGGCAAGCCTCGGCAAAGCGGCCGGCGGCATCGACGCCTTCATGCTCGGATCGGAGCTTAAGAGCCTGACGACCGTGCGCGATGCGCCCGGCTCCTACCCTTTTGTCGATGCGCTGGTGGCACTTGCGTCCGACGTGCGTCAGATTACTGGGCCAGACACGATCCTGACCTACGGTGCGGACTGGTCGGAATATGCCAACCACCAGCCCAGCGATGGCTCCGGCGACCTGACGTTCCATCTCGATCCGCTTTGGGCCTCGCCGGAAGTCGACGTCATCGGCATCGACCAGTACCAGCCCATGACCGACTGGCGGCACACCGCTGATCATCTGGATCGCGAACTGGGCGCATCGCCTTACGATCCCGCGGTGATCGAAGCTGGCATGACGGGCGGCGAGAACTTCGACTGGTATTATGCCAGCGGCGCAGACCGCGCGGCGCAGACCCGTACGCCGATTACCGACGGCGCGCATGGGGAACCCTGGGTCTACCGCTCCAAGGATCTGGCAAGCTGGTGGTCGAATCCGCACCACAACCGGGTCGGCGGCGTGCGGGACGCGAACCCGACCGCCTTTGTCCCCGGCCAAAAGCCTCTTTGGCTTTGCGAATTCGGCGCGCCGGCCGTGGATTTGGCTGGCAACACACCGTCGGCTTTTCCCAGCGACAAGCCGGGCAATGACAGCCTGCCTTACGCCGCCAAGGGCTACCGCGATGACGCTCAACAGCGCGCGATCCTTGAAACCGCGCTCACCGTCTGGGGCGAGGAAGGCGGGGCTGCCAACCCGCTCTCGCCCGTCGACGGTCGCGCTATGATCGACCCCTCCGCCATCCATCTGTGGACCTGGGACGCGCGTCCCTTCCCAGCCTTTCCCTATGCCCGCGATGTGTGGAGCGATGGCGTGAATTGGGTGCGCGGTCATTGGCTCAACGGTCGGCTCGGCGCGACATCGCTCACCTCTTTGCTGGGCGCGCTGGCCGATCATTTTGATCTGCCGCCGATGGAGAGCGGCGGCGTGCATGGGGTCGTGGAAGGCTACAAGCTCTCCGAACCCACCAAGGCGCGCGGCGTTTTGAACGATCTGAGCGCGGTCTACGCCATGCAGTTCTCTCCAAGACAATCCACATGCTCGGCGGCAATGCGCGCGTCGGGCAAGGCTGTGACGGTGCCGATCACTGATCTGGTGGAGGTGAAGGACACACCGCTTCTTACCCTTTCGCGCGCAGACCCCGAGGGCCTGCCCCGTCAGGTCACGCTCGGTTTTTCCAGCAGCCTGCATGACTATCGCACCGGCGTGGTGCGCTCCGCCCGCCGCGAGGGCGTTTCAGGCCCAGATGAATTCCGCTCGCTGCCGCTCACGCTTGATCCGGCCCGCGCCAGCCAGATTGCCGAGCGCATTCTTCAGGAACAGGAGGTCGCGAGCCAGACGGTCAACATGGTCCTGCCGCCAAGCCTGAAAGCGTTGGAACCCGGCGACTGCATCGATCTTGTGCTCGCCGATGGTGCGACCTTGCCGCTGTGCATCGACCGACTGGTGGATGGCGCAGAGCGGCAAGTGGAGGCGCATTGCATCGATCCGGCGCTTTACGAGATCGCACCGGCCAAAGACATTTTCTCAAATGTCCCAACCAGGCCAGTCTTCGGCGCGCCCGATCTTGTGCTGCTCGATCTGCCAGCGGGCTCGGCCGCCTCGGCCGACACGCACAATGTCCGCCTTGCAGCCTTTGCCGACCCTTGGCCGGGCAGCCTGGATGTCTATACCGGCAGCGAGGCGGAGGGTTTTGGGCCCGCCCAGGCGCTCACAACCCCGGCCATCCTTGGCACCCTCGTCGAAGACGTTTCGCCTGGCCCCGTGACCCACATCCATCGCGGCGGATCGTTGCTGGTCGACGCGCCCACAGGGGCGCTGGCCTCCATCACCGAGGCCGCTTTACTCAGTGGCGGCAACCTCGCCGCTCTCGTCGCTGACGACCGGCTTGAGGTCATCCAGTTTCAAACCGCTGAGCTCATCGAGACGGATCGCTACCGTCTCACCGGCCTCGTTCGTGGGCTGGGCGGCTCCGAGGATGCCGCGCAAACGCCATGGCCGGCAGGCGCGCGCCTTGTGATGCTGGACGGCAGCGTTGAAGCGCTCAACCTCTCCCTCGACGCTGTTCAGCGTGGCACCAGTGTGCGTGTCGAACCGCACAAGGGCGGCGTGGCGGGTCTGGCGCGCGCCGAAGATCAGATCACCGCCATCCCACGCAACCTTCAGCCTCTCGCGCCTGTGCATTTACAATCTAAAACAGAACCCGATGGCAGCCTTTCGCTGTCCTGGCTGCGACGCGCTCGGTCCGGCGGCGAGGATTGGTCTCTGGCTTCTGTCCCGCTTGGAGAGGAGCAAGAACTCTATCAGATCACTGTAACCAATGGCGCGGTCACACTGCGTCTTGCGGAGACCAACAATCCATCCTGGACCTACACGCCGACCGATCAATCCTCCGACGGTCTGACGCCCGGCAGCCCGCCGTCAACGCTCACTCTTACTGTTCGTCAGCTCGGCACAGGTGGGCGATCCGGCGCGCCGCGCACCATTGCGCCCAATACCCTTCCAGCGGCGTGATCGGTTAAGCCTTCGAACACAAGCCTGAACCCATCGTTCAGGTCCCGTTCAGCACCTGCGCCCTATAGAAGGGGCCATGATCCGCCGTTTCTCCCCCTTTCGTTTTTTCTGCCTAGCTTTGGCTCTGGCGCTTCCGATTCTGGGCGCTCCAACCACCGCCGACGCTCAGTCTTGCCTGTCAGCAGGCCAGATGCGTCCGGCCAGCTCCTCTGGCCAGATCGTTCCCCTTTCCACCATCCGCTCGGCTGTGCGTGCTCAGGGCTACAGCGAACTTGGCTCGGCGAGCGTGTGCTCGTCAGGCGGTCGATTGGTCTATACAGTGGTGGCCAGCAACGCTTCTGGCGCATCGGCGCGCATCATGCTTGATGCGACCAGTGGCGCCGTTCTGTCGGTTCGGTAGCGCCATGCGACTTCTCGTTGTTGAAGATGAGCCCACGCTCAACGGCCAGCTCAAGCAGGCGCTTGAGGATGAAGGCTATGTCGTCGATGTCGCTTTTGACGGGGAGGAAGCTGCATTTCTGGGCGAGACCGAACCCTATGACCTGATCGTCTTGGATATCGGCCTACCGCAAAAGGACGGCCTCACCGTTCTGGAAGACTGGCGCGCTGATGATATCGCGACGCCGGTTTTGATCCTCACAGCCCGTGATCGCTGGAGCGACAAGGTCAAGGGCATGGATGCTGGTGCCGACGATTATGTCGCCAAGCCCTTCCAGATGGAGGAGGTGCTCGCGCGGGTCCGCGCGATCCTTCGCCGCGCTGCCGGCCTTGCTTCCAACACCATCTCCTGCGGCCCGATTGAGCTTGACCTCAAGACCAATCGCGTGACCGACAATGGCCTTGCCGTCCGGCTGACGGCCCAGGAATACCGGGTGCTCGCCTACCTCCTGACCAACGCCGGCAAGGTTGTGTCCCGCACCGAGCTTACCGAGCACATCTACGATCAGGATTTTGATCGCGACTCCAACACCATCGAGGTGTTTGTCGGCCGGCTGCGCAAAAAGCTCTCCGCCAACATCATCGAGACCGTCCGCGGTATGGGCTATCGTATTCAGCCGCCCGAAGGTGCCGCTCAAGCGGATGGGTCCAAGGCGTCCTGATCATGGCGACTGGGCGGCCCACCTCTCTCGCCGTTCGGCTGGCCGTGCTTGCGGCTGGCGGATCGCTTGTCGCGCTTGTTCTGGCCGGCGCTGTCATGGCCGCGCTTCAGCGCGGTGGTGCTGAGCGGGCCTTTGATGAGCGCTTGGCCGTGTTTGTCACCCAGCTATTCGCCGATTTTGCCAATGGCGACATCTTCGATGCGACCGCTCATTTTGCCAATCCCGCCTTCGGCCTGCCCGGCTCGGGGTGGTACTGGGCTGTGGTCGACCCACAGACAGACAAGCTCCAGTTCGGTTCTGCCTCGCTCTTCGATCCGCTGCCCCCGCCCGCCCCCGATCTTGCGCCGGGTGGACCGATAAGCCGGCCATTGCTGCTGGGGGATCAGCGCCTGCGCCTGGTCGAAAGGCTTTATGAGCTGGATGATGCGCCGGTCCTTATCCGTGTCACCGCGCCGACCGAAGGGTTGGACCGGGAAATCGCCAACTTTCGCACCGCTCTCATCATCACGCTTGGCCTTATGTGGGTCGCGCTCATTGCGCTGGCTCTTTTGCAGGTTTTTATCGGCCTGCGGCCACTTTCCGCGGTTCAGCAGGCGGTGGCCGATGTGCGCTCGGCGCGTACCGATCAGGTAACCGGCCAGTTCCCATCCGAGGTCAGCCCGCTCGTCGATGAACTGAACGGCCTTTTGAAAGCCAATGAGGCCATCGTGGAGCGTGCGCGCCACCATGTCGGCAATCTCGCTCATGCCTTGAAAACGCCGCTCGCCGTGATCCGCAACAGCGCCGCCGAACCGCCCACCGAGGCGGCGATGGACCGCATTGGCGGTGAAGCCCAAGCCATTGAAGAGCGCATCCGCCTTTATCTCGATCGTGCCCAGCGCGCGGCGACCCAGGCAACCTCTGGCAAGGCGACCAATGTCCACGAGGTGGTCGATCCCCTTGTTCGCACCATGGCCAAGCTGAACGTCGACAAGGGTCATGCCTTCCACGTTGATATCGACCCAGATCTTAGGGTCCGCGCTGACCGTGAGGACCTGGAAGAGATGCTCGGCAACCTTCTGGAGAACGCCTGCCGGCACGCTGCGGGCAGGGTGTCCGTGCTGGCCGAAGGCAGCCCAACCAATGCGGCCATGCTCGCCCTTCACGTTGATGATGATGGCGAAGGCCTGTCGCCGGAAAAGCGTACCCTTGTGCTTGGTCGTGGCCAGCGTCTCGATGAAGCGGCACCCGGCTCCGGCCTCGGCTTATCAATTGTTAAAGAGATGGCAGAGCTTTATGGCGGCGCTTTTGTTTTGGGTGAGGCACCTGACGGTGGCCTGAGAGCCTCACTTTCCTTGCCACAAGCCGCCCCAGTTCCGCCGGAATCATCGCGCTAATCGCGCCCAGGGCAAATCCGGGCGCATCTGCAACCAAACGAAACAGCCCAAACGATCAGGAGATCCCTACCAATGCTGAAGATCACCTCCAGCCCGAAATCAGGCGATGCTGCGACCACGCAGCGCGCGTCCCTGCGCAACGGCGCCATCGCGCTGATGGCGCTGACGGCACTGGCTGGTTGCCAGACCTATGGTGGCCCGCGTGAAGGCGTTGGTGCCCTTGGTGGTGCCGTGGCCGGCGGCCTGATTGGCAGCCAGATCGGTGACGGAACCGGCCAGGTCCTTGCCACCGTTGGCGGTGCCGTTCTTGGCGGCCTCAATGGTGCTGAGATTGGACGCCAGCTCGACCAGCAGGCCCAGCAATATTATTATCAAGCCCAGTTCCAGGCGCTTGAAACCGGCCGCCCTGGCGCTCCGGTTGCCTGGCAATCGCCGTCCGGTCCAAGCGGCCAGGTCATTCCGAGCCAGCCCTACCAGATCAACTCGACGGTTTGCCGTGATTACACCCACACGGTGTACATCGACGGTCAGCCCGAAGTGCTTACAGGCACGGCCTGCCGCCAAGCCGACGGCACCTGGCGCGACGTGTAAGCCAGCCCGGCTACAAAGCAGCAAAACCGGTCTCGCGCGCACAGCTGTGCGAACCGGCTGTTAACTCTCGTCCGTCATGGTGATGTCTGTTCCGTTGGGCGCAGACCACCATGACTGACAACTCTTCTGTCCGGCGGCAGGAACTGGTTTCCCGCCTGCGAGACTATCTTGGCGATTTGAGCGAGGATTCCCACGCCACGCTTGCCCGATCGATTGATCGGGCCAAGGCCCGTGGTGAGACGTCCCCCGTTCACTCGATCATCACGGACGCGCTGCGCAATGTGGCGCAGGAGGGCGACCGTGCCCTGCCACGCTTCCCGTCTGCTGAACGCGCCTTTTTCATCCCGATTGAGCCGATCATCCTGCCGGTGCAGTTGCCCGAAAAGCAGGCCGCGCGTATCGACCGCGCATCGCTCCATCCAATCTGGGTTTGGATAACCCGCGATCTGGCACCTGGGCGCTGCGACAGCCATCTGGCTGCCTTGCGCGCTGCCGTCGCCGATGAGGATGAGGCTGCGCTCCACGATTGCGCCGAAGATTTGCGGGTCGTTGTTCGCCGTGAGGCAAAGGTCGTCATCGAGAAGACCGAACGCCAGTCCGGTTCGCTGCAAAAGCTTGAGGGCCAGCTAGGGTCAAAGCGCATTCTCGCTGACCTGCATGATGCGATCGCGTTTCTCGATCAGCGCGACGTCGTCGAGGCTTTTCTCGACCAGATGCCGGACAAACTTCCGGTCGGTCAAAAGGGTCTCAACATCATCGCCGAGGCCTTGAAGGTCTATGAAGACCACCCCGATGCCGATCCGATTTATGGGTTCTCATCCATCGTGGGTCGCGTCGGATCGCCCAGCGACCTGGTGCGTTTTGCCGTTTGGCTTGCCAAATCAAGCGACCCGGCGCGAATCCGCCCGACCAGCGGCAGCAGCGCCGTGCAGATCGCCCTCAGTGAGGCCATGCTTGAGGTTCAGCGCCTGCGTGAACAGCTTGCCGGCCCGCGGGATCTTGAAACCTCTCTTGCTTGTTTGCGGCGCTACCACGAAACGGTGTCGACCATTGCCCGCACGCTCGATGAGGTCGCGACCGACCCTTGGCTGAAGCGCCTTGCTCATATCCGCGTGCACGCAAGTGAAATGCTGACCAAGGAGTTCGATCCGCTGATCCACTTGATCAAGCGGGTGGTCGGCGTGGTGGAATCGCGCGGTCGCCAGATCACGCCGGATGCCTCCAGCAGCGAGGACGCGGTGTTCGGCACATCCTTGTACATCACTGCACGCGATTCACGGTGGTCTTTGGCACTCAATGCCTTGATCGATCGGGTCGAGAAAGGCATCGACGACGCGCTGGAAAATCAGGGCAAGTCGGCAATCGACAGACTGGCCACCACCGACGAGGAGAACTGGGACGCTGCATTCGCGCGCTCAAAGGCGGCAGCAGAACTGTTCCAAGTCTATCATGGCGGCGTGTATGGTGCTTCCATGGCCCGACGCCACGCCTCCTTGGCCGATGGACGACCGCTCGCAGAGACTGGCTGACGCGGCTTTCACCAAAATCGCGGGGGTGTGGGGGTTTGTCCTCTAGCCCTCCAGCCTTGACCTATTCTAATTCCAAGCCTCGTTCTGTCTGGCATGCCGAACCGTCGCCGCATTCGCGGGCGATTCCGGCATCGGGCAACCGTTGGGAAGGAACAGTGTGACAGTCTGGCTTGTTTTTGCCGTCCTGACCGCGATAGCAGCCATCGCGGTCCTTTTGCCCTATGCACGCGCCCAAAAGCGTATGGGTCAAGGCACGCTGGCCGATGACGGCGGGACGGACCTTGAGGTCTACAAGGATCAGCTCAAAGAGATCGAGCGCGATCTGGAACGTGGAGCGCTGAGCGGGGAAGAGGCTGAGGCCGCCAGGCTGGAGGTTTCCCGCCGCCTCCTCAAATCCGCCGACGGTGTGGACACACCCGACACCGCTGACCAGACCAGGCCATCGCGGATACGCCGCGTCGCTGTGCTCATTGTCGCCTTCCTCTTGGTGCCGGCTGGCGCGCTGGGCGTTTATCTCTCCTTCGGCTCCCCAGACCTCCCTGACAGACCGCTTGCCGAGCGTGTGGCAACCAGCGTGGAAAATCAGGACGTTGCGCTCCTCATTGCTCGGGTTGAGGACGCCTTGCGCGAGACCCCCGACGCTGTGCGCGGCTGGGCCATTCTTGCGCCCCTCTGCACCCGACAGGGCCGCTTCGCTGAAGCGCGCACCGCCTTTGGAGAGCTTCTTCGTCTGAACGGTGAGAGCGCGGCGCTGCGCACCGATTTCGGCGAGATCATCGTGATCGAGAACCAGGGTCTGGTAACCCAGGAAGCGATGGGCCAGTTCCGCTTCGCGCTGGAGCTTGATCCAACCTTTCCCAAAGCCCGCTACTACCGCGCGCTCGGCCTTGTCCAGGAAGGCGAGACGGATGAGGCACGCTCGCTGCTTATCGCCCTTCGCAGTGATGCCGATGCGAATGCACCATGGCTTGAAAGTGTCCAGATGCTGCTTGCCGATATGGATGCTGTTGCGAGCACCCAAACTGGCATCGCCGCACCATCGCCTGAAGGCGCGGCTGCCATTTCTGCCTTGCCCGCCGATCAGCAGGCAGAGGCCATTTCAGGCATGGTGGAAAGCCTGGCCGCCCGGCTGGAAACTGCGCCGGACGATCTGGAAGGCTGGTCAAACCTTATCCGCGCCTATGCGGTTTTGGAGCGCCGCGACGATGCAGCCAGCAGCCTTGCCACGGCACTGGATGTTTTCGATGACGATTCCCCCGCTCGCCAGCGTCTTTTGACGATTGCTGAAGAACTTCAGATCGAGCGCCCGGACCTATGAGGAGGCGTTCGGGCCAAGGGTCGATCCTGATGGCAATTTGCCGCTCTTGTTGGCCATCGCCCAGCCGCCTAGATTGCGGCTTGGGAGCACTGTTTTACCGAGGTTGATGATCCATGACCCGCAAGGGCCAGAGGTTTCTGCTCATTTCTGTCGCACTGGCGGTCTTGACCGTCGCAACAGGGCTTGTCCTGTTTGCGATGCGCGACTCCATCGCCTTCTTCTCTTCACCGACCGATCTCTATTCAGAACCTGTTCGTGAGAGCCAACGCATCCGTCTGGGCGGCTTGGTCGCAGAAGGGACGGTGGTGCGGGGCGTCGGCGATACGGTCACCTTCGGCGTAACGGACACCAACGCGACCATCAATGTCAGCTATACCGGCATCCTGCCGGATCTTTTCCGCGAAGGGCAGGGCGTGGTCACCGAAGGCTACATGACACCGTCCGGCGAGTTTCAGGCCGACACCGTGCTTGCCCGCCATGATGAGAACTACATGCCGGCCGAAGTTGCTGAAAGCCTGCGGGCACAGGGCGTCTGGCAGGGTGAAGGGTCGGAGGGCACACAGCATCCGCCTGCCAACCCACCGGCCTTGACCGAGTACTAGGGCATCGAAGGGACCGCTGCATGATCGTTGAGATTGGCCACTACGCCCTTGTTCTGGCGCTGATCGTCGCTCTGGTGCAGAGCACGCTGCCATTCTGGGGTGCGCGCACGGGCGATCTCGGCCTCATGCGCATCGCCGACACGACAGCCGCCGTGCAGTGCGGCTTCCTCGCGCTGAGCTTTGCCGCGCTCACCTACGCCTATGTTGTTTCTGACTTTTCGGTCCTCAACGTCATCGCCAATTCGCATTCCGATAAGCCGATGCTCTTCAAGGTCACCGGTGTGTGGGGCAATCATGAGGGCTCGATGCTCTTGTGGGTTCTTATCCTGGCGATCTTTGGGGCCGGCATCGCGTTTTTTGGCGGCAATCTGCCCAACACGCTCAAAGCCAATGTGCTCTCGGTTCAGGCGTGGGTGACCGTCGCCTTCCTGCTCTTCATCATCCTCACCTCCAACCCGTTCGAGCGCGTGCTGGTGCCACCGGCGGAGGGTGATGATCTGAACCCCATCCTTCAGGACATCGGGTTGGCGGTGCATCCGCCGCTGCTCTATCTTGGCTATGTCGGGCTTTCCATTTCCTTCTCCTTTGCCATCGCCGCCTTGATCGAAGGCCGGCTGGATGCCGCTTGGGCACGCTGGGTTCGCCCCTGGACGCTGGCCGCATGGGTGTTCCTCACGCTCGGCATCTCCATGGGTTCCTACTGGGCTTACTATGAGCTTGGCTGGGGCGGCTGGTGGTTCTGGGACCCGGTGGAGAACGCCTCCTTCATGCCATGGCTGGCAGCGACTGCGCTGCTGCACTCGGCCATCGTGATGGAAAAGCGCGAGGCGCTGAAGGTTTGGACGGTGCTGCTCGCCATTATCGCCTTCTCGCTGTCGCTGCTTGGCACCTTCCTGGTGCGCTCCGGCGTGCTGACGTCGGTCCACGCCTTTGCCACCGATCCGGAGCGCGGGCTCTTCATCCTGGTCATCTTGATGGTCTTCATCGGCGGGGCCTTCGCGCTGTTCGCCTTCCGGGCGAGCGAGCTGCGCCAGGGCGGCATCTTCGCGCCTGTGAGCCGGGAAGGGGCGTTGGTCGTCAACAACCTCCTCTTGTCGGTTGCAACCGCGACGGTCTTGCTGGGCACGCTCTATCCGTTGCTTCTGGAAGCTATCACCGGCGACAAGATTTCCGTCGGGCCGCCCTTCTTCAACATGACGTTCGGGCCGCTGATGATCCCGCTTCTCATTGCCTTGCCGTTAGGGCCGCTTTTGGCATGGAAGCGCGGGGATCTGATGACGGCATTGCACCGTGTCTGGTGGGCAGCCGCGATCTCGGTCGTGGTGCTTGGCTGCACGCTTGCCCTGTTTGGCATCACGGCCTGGATCAAGGCCATCTGTCTGGGCGTTGCCGCGTGGGTCATGCTGGGTGCCATCGCTGAACCTTTGGCACGCGTGCGGGCCTTTTCGTCACCGATCCGCGATACCATCCGCCGTCTTTCGAACCTGCCACGTTCGGCTTGGGGCACGACGATTGCCCATTTCGGCGTGGGCGTGATGCTGCTTGGCATTGTGGCCGTGTCGGCCTTTGAGGTGGAGGAGATCACCACCGTCCAGCCAGGCGAAACACGGGACGTCGCGGGCTACAGCTTCACCTTTGAGGGTCTGAGGCCGAACATCGGCCCCAACTATTCAGAGGTCGTGGCGACCTTTACCGTGCGCCAGGGCGGCCAGTTGCTCACCATCATGGAACCTTCACGCCGCATCTATCCAGCGCGCAACTTCCCAACAACGGAAGCGGCCTTCTACACGGTCGATATGTTCTCGCAGATCTACATATCACAGGGCGCTCCAACCGGCGATGGTGGCACGGTTGTCCGCTTCTACCACAAGCCTCTGGTGACGCTGATCTGGATCGGCACGCTCATCATGTCGGCGGGCGGCGTGCTGTCCCTCATGGACCGTCGCCTGCGCGTTGGTGCGCCCAAACGTGCCCGCAATGCCAAGCCTGTGCGGGCTGCTGCCGGGATGGAACCGGCAGAATGATCCGCGTTCTGGCCTCCCTGTGTTTGGCGCTGGCGTTTATGGCGCCGGCCCATGCCGTTCAGCCCGATGAAGTGCTGGACGATCCGGTATTGGAAGAACGTGCGCGCGACCTCTCCGCGGAGATCCGCTGCCTGGTCTGTCAGAACGAGAGCATTGATGACAGCAACGCCCAACTCGCGCGCGACCTGCGCCTATTGGTCCGCGAGCGCCTGGTAGCCGGCGACAGCGACCGAGAAGTTCTGGACTTTTTGGTCGCTCGATACGGCGACTTTGTCTTGCTACGCCCACCGGTGAACGCCGCCACGGCGCTCCTTTGGTTCGGCCCGGCACTGGTTTTGGTGATTGCGGCGACGGCGATTCTTTTGCGCACACGCCGCCGCCGCCGGGTGGCCGGCGCTCCAGTCGCACTGACTGAAGAAGAAAAAGCGCGCCTTCAAGCGTTGCTCGACAACGACAAGCCCTAACACAGCGCTCGCACGCGCCTCACCGAAGCGTGCACCGCCGTGCACCAACTGTGCGTCCGCTGGGCCGAGACCTGCCTTGCACCCTCACCAGTGCCATGCCAGCGTCATCGCAACCGGCGCGGCTGATTTGGTCGTTCGCCGCACGTCTCAAGGGGGCCTTCCATGACCATCTCCACCGACCGAGTCACGTTCACCGGCGCATCGGGCGCAGAACTGGCCGCACGCTTCGATCGCCCAGCTGGCACACCACGCGCCTGTGCACTGTTCGCGCACTGCTTCACCTGTTCTAAGGATATTTTCGCGGCCAAGCGCATCGCGTCGGAACTGGCGGCTCATGGCATTGCTACCCTGCGCTTTGACTTCACCGGTCTTGGCCATTCCGACGGTGACTTTGCCTCCACCAACTTTTCCTCCAACGTTGCCGATCTTTTGAGCGCGGTGGATTGGATGCGCGAGCAGGGCGAAGCGCCAGCGATCCTGATTGGCCATTCGCTTGGCGGCGCTGCGGTACTGGCGGCAGCAGGCGATGTCCCGGAAGTCAAAGCGGTGGCCACCATCGGTGCCCCAGCGGACACCGCCCATGTGGTTCACAATTTTTCCGCTGATCTCGACCGCATTGAGCAGGACGGCAAGGCCGAGGTCACGCTCGCCGGCCGGACTTTCACCATCGAAAAGCAGTTTCTGGAAGACGTCTCCAAGCAGAACCTGACCGACCGGATCGCTGGCATGAAAAAGGCATTGATGGTGTTCCATTCCCCCATCGATGCGACGGTCGGTATCGAAAACGCCGCGACGATCTACAACGCGGCCAAGCACCCCAAAAGCTTCGTCACGCTAGATGGAGCCGATCATCTTCTCTCCCGTCATGCCGACGCCTCCTATGTGGCGCAGATGGTCGCCTCCTGGTCGGAGCGTTATGTGCCCGAGGCCAAAGCCGATGCGTCGCGCACGCAGAGTGTCAACGATGCTTTCAGCGAGGGCCTGACCTCCGCCAAGGTGGCCGTGGCCGAAACGGGCGGCGGCAAGTTTCAGGCGTCGATCCGCATGGGCAAGCACGGCCTGCTGGCCGATGAGCCTGAAGCATATGGCGGCATGGATACCGGGCCTGCTCCCTATGACCTTCTAGGTGCCGCACTCGGCGCCTGCACCACCATGCCCCTGCGCATGTCTGCCCAGTTCAAGAAGCTGGACCTGCCGCGTGTGGCCGTAACGGTGGAGCATGACAAGGTCCATGCGCGCGACTGTCAGGACTGTGGTGAAGAGATCAACAGCCAGTCCGGCAAGATCGATCGATTTGAACGCACCATCCATGTGGAAGGGCCAGTCAGCCAAGATGTGTACGACAAACTGATTGAAATTGCTGACAAATGTCCGGTCCACAAAACGCTCACCCACGGTGCTGCTGTGGTAACCAAATGCGAGGCGGAGACCGTCTGAACGTCACCTCACGCGAACATTACAAAGGTTTAACCCCATGGTCATGGTGAGGTAAGGGGTCCGAACCCATCTTCCAATTCAAGCATGCAGGCAATCGTCCGGCGACGGACGGCCAGCATGTTCCTGACATTGAAAAGGAAGTTGTGGCAAGATGACCCAATCAACCAACCCCTCAGACCCCAAGGGTGTTTTCCAGACCGAAACCAAGACCGGACGGTCTCAAGATCGTTCGCGCACGCTCCTGTCGCGCAAGGCGACCTTGGCACTGACGACCGTTCTCGGTCTCGGCCTGATCGTCCCGCTCGCCGGCCCGGCCTTGATGGCCACCACGCAGCAGGCGCGCGCCGCCGAAGCCGTGGTGCCCGATAGTTTCGTTGCGCCGACCGGTTTTGAAGAATTGGTCGAGGCTGTGATCCCGGCCGTCGTGGCCGTTCAGGTGCGCAGTGCCGCACCGGTGGAGACCTCCAATCGCGATCTCGATCGTCTGCCTGATGGCACACCGTTCGATCGTTTCTTCCGCCGGTTCGGACCTGAAGCTGAAGAGTTCTTCCGTCGGGGACCGGGTGGGCAGACGCCCCGGCCTGACCGCCGCCGTGGTGGCGAGGG
Organism: Cohaesibacteraceae bacterium; assembly: GCA_050043025.1. Classification (GTDB taxonomy): domain Bacteria; phylum Pseudomonadota; class Alphaproteobacteria; order Rhizobiales; family MH13; genus MH13. The sequence goes on along the minus strand of JBHJIX010000008.1, from coordinate 15,982 downwards.
CTCCGGCTTCTTCATTTCCGAGGATGGCCTGATCGTCACCAACAACCATGTGGTCGAAGATGCCGATGTGGTTCAGGTGGTGATGGAAGATGGCACGACACTGGACGCTGAGGTCATCGGCACCGACAGCCGCACCGATTTGGCGCTCTTGCAGGTGGAAGGTGACGACTTCACCTATGTTCGCCTCGCTCCGGCACAGCCGCGCATCGGTGAGTGGGTGGTCGCTATCGGCAACCCGTTCGGTCTGGGTGGTTCGGTAACCGCCGGCATCGTCTCCCAGCAGGGCCGTGATATTCAGCCTGGTCCGTTCGATGAGTTCATCCAGATCGATGCTGCCATCAACCGTGGCAACTCTGGTGGCCCGACCTTCAACGCCCGCGGCGAAGTGATTGGTGTCAACACCGCCATCTTTTCACCGTCCGGCGGCAATGTTGGCATCGCCTTTGCTGTGCCTTCCACCATCGTGCAGGACGTGGTCGCTGACCTGATGGAGTCCGGCACCGTTGCCCGTGGCTGGCTGGGCGTGAACATCCAGTCGCTTACCGAAGACCTTGCAGAAGGCATTGGCCGCGACTCCACCGATGGCGCGATCATTGTATCGGCAGCCCCCGATTCTCCTGCTGATGTCGCAGGGCTTCGCTCGGGCGACACGGTGCTGGAAGTGGACGGCGAGGTTGTCACCGGTCCAAGCGAACTGGCCGGCATCATCAGCGGGTTCGATCCCGGTGAAACCGTCGAAGTCCTGATCTGGCGTGATGGCCGCGAACGCGTCATCGACGTTGAGCTTGGTACCTTGCCATCTGAACGCGAACTGGCGAGCCAGTTCCGCCCGGGCGAGGGCGTTGAACGTCCGCAGCCTGATCTGGTTGACCGTTTGGGCATGAGTGTTGCGCCGGCCTCGTCGGTCGGCATCGACATCGATGGTCTTGCCGTCGCCGAACTTGATCCAGATGGCATCGCCGCTTCACGCGATCTGCGCGAAGGCGATGTGATCGTTGAGGTTGCCGGTGAGCCGGTGACCCGGCTTTCCGACCTGACCAGTGGCCTGCGCGAAGCGGCCCGCAACGGACAAGCCTCAGCGCTTGTTCGGGTCGAGGATCGCAACGGCACGTCCCGCTTCGTCGCGCTGCCGACGGACCGCGGCTAAGACCAACCAACAGCTCTCAAAACGAGCTTAGAGAACGCTGATGGCCCGGCCTTTTACTGTCGCCCCCGGCCGGGCCTATCAGCAGCGCATGGCGGGGCCCGCCCGCTGCGCCATGCGCCCTGATCCGTGTGGCATTTTTCAAGAGGCTTGTGACCCGACCGAAGGTCGAAGCCAACAACCCGCCACCGGCGCCCGGAATCGCGCTATCATTGGTGAATGTGCCCTCCGAACGAAAGGCGCGACCATGAAAGTCCTCATCATCGAAGACGATGTCGAAGCAGCCGCCTTCATTGTGAAGGGGTTCCGCGAGGCCGGTCATACACCCAGCTACGCTGCCGATGGGGAGACCGGGCTCGAATACGCGATGTCCGACGATTTCGATGTGTTGGTCGTCGATCGCATGCTGCCCAAGCGCGACGGCCTCTCCATCATCGCGGCGCTGCGCGAGCAGGGCAGGCAGACCCCGGCACTCATCCTTTCCGCCCTTGGCGAAGTGGATGACCGCGTTGCCGGCCTGCGCTCCGGCGGCGATGACTATCTGCCCAAACCCTATGCTTTTTCAGAGCTTTTGGCCCGCGTCGAAGTGCTGGCCCGTCGTGCAACGCCGGGCGAAGCTCAGACCGTCTATCAAGTTGCCGACCTGGAGCTTGATCGCCTGTCTCACACCGTTAAGCGCGGTGGTGACGACATTCCCCTCCAGCCGCGCGAATTCCGCCTCCTGGAATTTTTGATGAAAAACGCCGGACAGGTCGTGACCCGCACCATGCTTCTGGAGAAGGTTTGGGACTATCACTTCGATCCCCAGACCAACGTCATCGACGTCCATATCTCAAGGCTGCGTGCCAAGATCGACAAGGGTCAGGATACCCAGCTGATCCACACCGTGCGAGGGGCGGGCTATGTCCTCCGCGACCAAGCTTAAGCCATTTCGCACAACGGCCTTCAAGCTGGCGGTCGCCTATCTCGTTGCTTTCGGCCTCTTTGCCGTCGGCTTGATCGGCTACCTGGTGTTTGAGACCTCGTCCGTCCTGGTGCGTGAAGCCGACCGTCGGCTGACCGAAGACGCACGCCGTCTTGGCCGCCATTACCAGCGCGGTGGGCTCAACGGTCTGTTTCAGGCCATTCAGGACAGCGCCCAACGCCCCGGCAACCAGATCTATGCACTTTTTGATCCAACTGGTCGCACCTTGATGAGCGATTTCGGCACGCTGCCATCGGGCATTTTGGATGAGCCGGGCCTGGTGCGTTTCGACTATGAGCAGCAACTGCCTGACGGCGACATCCGCCAAAGCAGCGCCATCGTGCGGGTGATTGCGCTGGTGGACGGTTACCATGTCCTGATCGGCATCGATATCGGTCAGACCAACGTTATCCGCCACGCCATTCAGCGTGCGATGCTGATCTCCGTTGCGCTTTTGCTTATCCTGGCTGTGGTCGGTTGGTTTTACGTCGACAAACGCGTTTTGAAGCGCATCGAAGGCATCTCCGGCGCGACCGCGCGCATCATGGATGGCAATCTGTCCGAACGCATTCAGATCATGGGCACGGGCGATGAGTTTGACCGTCTGGCCGATCAGCTCAACGCCATGCTTGGCCGGCTGGAAACGCTGATGAACGGTCTGAAGGAAGTCTCCGACAACATCGCGCACGATCTGCGTACGCCACTGACGCGCATGCGCAACCAGATGGAAGACGCGCTGCGTCAGCCGCCTGAAAACGCAACCGACAGGCAAGCGCTGGAAAACGCGCTATCGGAAGCCGACAAGCTGATGGCGACGTTCCAGGCGCTCCTGACCATTGCCCGTGTGGAAGCTGGCGGGCGGCGGCACACGCTTGCAGAGGCCGATGTCGCCCAGGTGCTTACCGATGTGCGTGAGCTCTACGAGCCGGTCGCCGAAGACAAGGCCATAGCGCTGCCCTATGGAGCGCCGAGCAGGCCGGTGGTTGCCAGCATCAACCGCGAGCTTTTGGGCCTGGCTGTCGCAAACCTTGTCGACAATGCGCTGAAATACGGCGCACCCGAGGAGGGCGAAGTGAACCTTTCGGTCGAAGATGATGGAAGCTCGATCCGCATCACCGTTGCCGACAATGGCCCCGGCATCCCCAATGGTGATCGCGGCCGCGTCCGCGAACGTTTTGTCCGGTTAGACAAGAGCCGCACCGCTGAAGGGTCCGGGCTTGGCTTGGCGCTGGTGGAGGCTGTCGCCGTCTTCCATGACGGTCGTCTGGAACTTGGCGACGCTGAGCCCGGCCTGAAGGACACGCTCATCCTGCCGCGTGGCCAGCAACCTTCCACAGCGCAATCACCGGAGGCTGGCGCGCCATCAAGCTCCAACCGACTGCCTTCAACCGGCATGGCTGCGGAGGGGGCGTCATGACCGACCGATTGACCGCCATTCTTGATGCAGCGCCGCACCTTCATGATCTTGCCAGCAAACTGCATGGCGAAGAGCACATGGCGACCTTGACGCCAGCCGATCCGGACGAGGTTTTGGCGGCCTGTTTGCAGTCCTTCGATGCGCTGGATCTGAGCAACGAGGCTGCTGTGATGAGCGGTCTGCGTGCGGCCAAGCAAACGACGAGCCTTGCTATCGCGTTGGCCGATCGCCTTGGTGGGAGCAGCGTCAACAAGACGACCGAGTGTCTTTCACGCTTCGCCGATGCGGCTATCGAAACGGCCGTTCGCGCAGCCTTCGTGTTGGAAAGCCGCAACGGGCGGCATTGGACGGGCGATCCCACGTCCCTGCTTGGCTATACGGTGCTCGGCATGGGCAAGCTTGGCGGCTGCGAGCTTAACTACTCCTCCGACATCGATCTGATCGTTCTTTACGATCCGACTGTCCTGGATACACAACTTGCCGGCAGCGCCGAACCGGGCACCTTTGCCGTTCGCGTGACACGCCGGCTGGTGCGTCTGCTGCAAGAGCGCACAGGCGATGGATATGTCTTCCGCACAGACTTACGTCTGCGCCCCGACCCGGCCTCCACGCCGCTTGCGCTCTCCATCAATGGCGCGCTCAACTATTACGAAGCCCAGGGGCGAACCTGGGAGCGGGCTGCCATGATCAAAGCGCGCTGTGTTGCCGGTGATGCAGCGCTGGCCTCGCGCTTCATCAAGGCGCTGGAGCCGTTCATCTGGCGTCGCTATCTCGATCATGCGGCCATCGACGCCATTCGGTCGATCAAGCGTCGGATCAACACCCACAAGGGATTTGGCGCGATCACCGTGCCCGGACACGACGTCAAGCTCGGGCGCGGCGGCATCCGCGAGATCGAGTTCTTCGCCCAGACCCAACAATTGCTCGCAGGCGGACGCAATCCGGCGCTGCGCGTCATGCGCACCAAGCCGGCGCTTGCGGGCCTGGCTGAACATGGCTGGATTGAACCGAGCGTCGCCGACGAGCTGTGCGCGGCCTATGATCATCTGCGCAACACCGAGCATTCCATCCAGATGTTGCGCGATGAGCAGACGCATCGCCTGCCGCAGGATGATGCCGAGCGCGCCCACGTCGCCACGCTGATGAACAACTCTCTTGAGGCCTTTGATGCTCATCTGCGCCAGGTGCTCGAGACGGTTCATGGCCACTTTCTGGCGCTTTTCCCGGAGGGCGACGACGAAGGCGGTCTCGATCCGTTTGAAGAGACGCTGAGCGACGGCCTTTATCGCCATCTGTCCGAGCTTGGCTATGAAAGCCCAGGCGATGTTCATCGACTCCTGCAGGGGTGGATGCGCGGGCGCATGAATGCCACCGCGACCGATGCCGCCCGTGATCGGCTGCGTGATATAGGCCCCAATCTGCTTCAAGTCTTTGGTGAAACCGACAGGCCTGACGCTGCTTTGCGGGCGCTCGATAGCTTCCTGCATGGCCTGCCTGGCGGCGTGCAGTTCTTCTCCATGCTGGCCAGCAATCCACCTGGTTTGGGCCTCCTGGCACGTATTATGGGGACAGCCCCCAAGCTGGCCGACACGCTGGCACGCCGGCCCCGCCTGTTTGATGCCCTGCTCGATCCACGCTTTTTCGGTTCGGTGCCAAGCCGCGGGGCAATCCGTGAGGACCTGGAGCGGGCCATAGCCGAGGCACCGACCTATGAGGCCAAGCTGAACGCCGGGCGGATTATCGGTCAGGAACAGCACTTTCTCATTGGCGTACGGCTGCTGTCGCAGACACTCACCGCCGCTGAAGCGGCTCAAGCCTACACGGATCTTGCTGAAGAGGTCGTTCTGGCCATGCTCGATCTGGCCGAGGAAGATGTGCGCGAGACCCATGGCGGGTTTGCCGGCGCCACTTTGACGGTGCTGGGCATGGGCTAGCTCGGAAGCTGCGAGCTGACCGCCTCGTCCGCCCTCGATCTCCTCCTCATCTCCCATCTGCCGTATGGCCAGTTGGAGAGCGATGGCCGCAAACCCATCGCGCCATCGCACTACTACACCCGCCTGACCCAGCGCCTAATCGCAGCGCTCAGTGCGCCCACCACCGAGGGCATGCTCTACGAGCTCGACATGCGCTTGCGGCCTTCAGGTCGCTCGGGGCCCCTGGCCACGAGTTTGGATGCTTTTGAGCGCTACCAAAAATCCAACGCTCGCACCTGGGAGCATATGGCACTTACCCGCGCGCGCTCCTTCGGGCGCGATCAGGCCGGCTGCGATGCTGTTTCGTCGGCCATCCAACGGGTTCTGACTTCGCCCTTCGATAGGGCAACTGTCGTCAAGGATGTGGCCGACATGCGCTCGCTCTTGGACCGCGAGAAGCCACCCAGCGGTACCTTCGACATGAAGCTGGTGGCCGGTGGCATCATCGATGTGGAGTTTGTGGCCCAAGGGCTGCAATTGATCCACGCCAGCGAGACGCCTGAGGTTCTGCACACCGCAACCGGCGATGCCTTGGCAGCCTTGCAGGAGGCAGACTTCTTGAGCGCGGACGATGGCGAAGCGCTGCGCGCCGCCCACCGGCTCTATGCGATCCTTTCCCAAATTTTGCGGCTTTGCGTGGATGGGGTGTTCGACCCCGACGAAGCCGCACCCAGTTTGCGTCGTCTTGTAACCAATGCGGGCGACCTGCCCTCAATGGAAACGCTGGCGACGCATCTTGAGCACACACAGGCCGATATCCGATCCCGGTTTTTGCGCCTGTTTGCTGCCGTGGACGAAGACTGTCTGCGCTCATCCCTCGGGGGCGACATTCTCGAAGGAGAGACCCAATGACTATCAAGACGTCAACCAAGTTCCTCACTGTCCTTGCCCTGGCTGGCACCGTGCTGGGCACCGGCCTAGTCGTCAGCGCCAACGCCGATGATGATCGTGGTCCGGGTGCGCGCGAGCGTGACCACGGCTCGATGGGCTTTCGCGCCGGTGAGCGCTTTGCCCGCGCCGACACCAATGGGGATCGCATGATCTCGCTGGAAGAGTTCCAGACGCGAACCGCCGAGCGCTTTGTTGAACTGGACGCCGACGGCGATGGCGTGGTGACGCCCGCTGAGATGGTGGCCGAGCGCCAGCAACGTGCAGAAGAACGTGCAGCCGAGCGGATGGCCAATGCCGACACCGATGGTGACGGGGCTTTGTCGCTTGAAGAGATGACAGCTGCCGGCGAGGAACGCTTCGCGCGTATGGATCGTGATGAGGATGGAAACCTCGAACCGCGTGAAATCCGCCGCAGCTTCCGCGATTTCCGCGGTGATCGTGATGGCCGGGACGGACGCGGTTCTCGCGAACATGAGCGCGGCGACATCCAGCCGCAAAATGGTGAAATCGTCGAGCAGTCGCTCTAAGCGAACCTGGATTTTTCACACCACAAGAGCGTCGGCCTAAGGGCCGGCGCTCCTAATGCGCCTCGGTTGAGCGCCAGCCCATATCGGGCATTGCTTCCAAGGCGACCGGATGCGGGGCCTCACCATCGTCTTCGGCCGGATCAGGCGTTTCACCGCGTTCTAGCATTGCAGCGCCTTCAACCGGGAGGACAATGCCGACAAAGGTGCCGACGCCAAGCCTGGACGCTATCCGCAAAGTGCCACCATGGAGCTCGATGAGCTTGCGACAAATGGCAAGGCCAAGCCCGGACCCTTCCATTGAGCGTGTCATCACATCATGAGCCTGTTCAAACGGCTCGGTGATGCTGCTGATCTTATCGGCCGGGATGCCAATGCCCGTATCGCGCACCGACAGGAAAAGACGGTCGCCCTTGCACCGGGCGCGCACATCAACCTCCCCGCCGCTAGGCGTGAATTTGAGCCCGTTGCTCACAAGGTTGAGCAAAACCTGCCGCACCGCCTGGGGATCAGCCTCAATGCAAGTGTTGTCCGGCACGTCCCAGCGAATGGCAACGCCGACCTGCTCGGCGGACAGGTGCGTCATCCGTAAGCAGTCCTCAACAGCAGAGCGAATGCAGATGGTTTCAGGATGGAGGCTCACATGGCCGGCTTCCAGCTTGGCCATATCGAGCACATCGGAAATGACGCCCAGCAGGAATTGACCGCTGGTGTGAATATCATCGACATAGCCGCGATAGCTCTGGGTGCCGAGCGGTCCCAACAGCTCGCCCTTCATCAACTCCGAAAACCCGATAATCGCGTTGAGCGGGGTGCGCAATTCGTGGCTCATATTGGCCAGGAACTCTGACTTGGCGTGGCTGGCGGCCTCGGCGCGCTGCGTTTCCACTGCATAGCGTTTGGCAAGCGCGGTCTGGTCGCGGCGCGATCGGCTGAGGGCAGCCACGGCTGCAATCAGCCGTCGCTCGGAATCAACCAGCGCGCCTTCCTTGTCCTTCAACTCCGTGATGTCGCTGCCCAGAAAGGCAAAGCCGCCATCGTGGGTGGGGCGTACGGCGATCTGGAACCAGCGCTCATCTGGCAATCCGTAGATTACCGGCTTGTCGAGCGGAAGCGCCGTCGCCCCTTCGCCGGCTGTGAAGCTTGTTTCCAGCTCGCGCGCGCCCAGCGCTGCCCCATCATCATCGCGAAGGTCGCCTTCCTTGGAGAGGCGGATGAGTGCGTTGAAGCCGGAGTTGCAGGCGACCAGCGTACCGGACTTGTCCCACAGCGCGAAAGCATCGGAGACGGTTTCAATGCTTTCACGAAGGCGGCGGTTGGCCTCGTTGGTCTTGTGCTCATAGCGGCGCAGATCGGTGATATCGTTGGCCGCACCGATCAGGCGCAGGCTTGCACCTGGCAGGTTGACGACCTCAGCGTGCAGGTGGATCCAGCGCCAGGATCCGTCAGCAAGTTTGAGGCGCAGCGTTGTCTCCAGCTGGCCCATGCCCTTGGCACCCAGCTTCTCTGCCTGCTTGGCAAGGATCGTATGCGACGGGTGGACGATCTGTTGCAGCTCCTGGAGCGAGAACGTCGTTCCCGACGGCGCAAACCCCAGCATCGTGTACATGGAGTTCGACCAGTCGATGCGGTTGGTGGCAAGGTTCCAGTCCCAAAGGCCGGTTCGGCCTCGATTAAGAGCCGTCTCCAGGCGTACATGCGCGTTGGCGAAGCGTTCGGTCGCAGCGACGGTGCGATCGCTTTGCCAGAGAAAAGAGTAACCGAGGATGAGGATGACGATCCCAGTGCCGATCACCAACGCCAGCTCATCGAAGGCCCGGTCACGCCATTGGGCGTGCAGCGCCCCGCCGTCCAGCGTGAAGGTGACGGCGATATCGCCATTGGCGCTCGCCATGCTGGTTGTCCCGGTAACCAGGTAGCGCGAAGGTTCGTGGCTTTCAGCAGCCCCCAAAGTCTCAAGTCCGCGCGCCCCGGCCAGTGACACTGCGCCGCGTTGGATCGTCACATCCACCGGTGTGTCCAAGCCGCCATGCAGACCATCCAAGGCGAGGTCGATGGCTTCCTGCAGCGATGCCTGGTTGGGCTGTCGCTGCTGCGCGGCATAAAGCGCGAGCGCCTGCGCTTCGGTCTCCGCCAGCCTTTGCAGGGTTGCAAAATCTGTCTCCCGTTCGCTCCACACCTGGCCAGCACGAAGCAGGCCAAGGACCAAAAGGAAAGCCAGAATGAGGAACGAGGTGAGCTGCCGCAGCGTTGGCGCCATCGTCTCGTAGTTCGCCGCACTGCCGGGAGAGCCATTGTCATAGGCCTGCTCGCTACGGCTGAGCGGTCGGAAGGGCGTCGACGAAATGCTCGTCGCATCAGCTGTGCCGGTAGAATCGGTAAGGGCACCGGCGTCCGAAAATTGGGACGAGTTTGCCGGTGCCGCGACGGCGTATGCCCGCGTCATTCGTTAGCCTAGTCTTCTTGTGTGCAGGTACGCCGGAACGAACAACTGTCCGAATCACCCCGATTTGAATCGGTGCGAATCGCGTTGTCTAGAGTCTGAGGCCGCGCATTTGGAAAAAAAGCGTCATCGCTTTGAACGTTGATGTTGAAAACGGTTTGGCTGCGTTAGCCGGCAAGGGTGCGTGTCAGGATGTCTTTAAGGTCAACGGAGAGGGACTTTGAACCATCAAGTTCCAACAAGGCTTGTCTCGCTTGCTCACGCCGTCCCGGTTCCAGCGTGCGCCAGGCACCAAAGGCCGAAGCCAGCCTTGCCGCCAGTTGGGGATTATCGCGGTCGATCTTGGCGATCCTTTCACTCACGAAGCGGTAGCCGGCGCCATCCGCCGCATGGAACCCCGACAGATTGCCCATGGCGAAACTGCCGATGAGCGAACGCACCCTGTTGGGGTTGGAGGCGTCGTAATCCCGGTGGGCTTCCAGCTTAGCCAGCACAGGGGCATCGCCAAGACGCGCTTGCACAGCCAGCCATTTGTCCATGGCCAGCGGATCGCCACCATGGCGGGCCTCGAATGCTGAAAGGGCCGCGTCGGCGCCCGGCCCACCGCGGCGGACCAGCATTTGCAGCGCTGCGAGGCGCATCGTCATGCCCTTTGCGCCGTCGCGAAGCTGCGCAAGGCGGTCGGCGGCGATGTCATGTTCCCAGGTCGCAACAAGGCTGAAAAGGGCGGTAAGCAGTGCGCGTTTGTTCGCCGCCTTGGGTGAAATGTCTGCACTGTCTTCCAGGCCGAGTGTATCAGCCAGCTTAACCAGATGCTCGCCGTGCTGAGCGCAAAGATCATCGCGCAGGCTATCGCGTGCCCGTTCAACCAGATCGGGGTTGATGTCGCGTTCCAGCGTTCGAGCAAGATCATGGGCGGTTGGTAAGGTGAGGGCAGCTGCCGCTGTACCCCAGCGGCTTTGATCGGTGACCGCGCGTTCGGCATGTTCAATCATAACCGCGAACAGATCGCCATCATGGCCCACCGGTTCGTCGATGCTCAGCCGGTGATAGCGGCGTTGCAAGGCATGGGTGTAGGAGGACTGGATGTGCGCCCAGGCATTGAAGGCGTTGGGGTCTTGCCGGGCGAGCGCCAGTTCGTCGGCAGGCGTGAGCCCGTCAAAATCGACAATGACCGGTGCCGAGAAATCGCGAAACAAGGATGGCCGCAAGGTGCCTTCCGGCAGCCCCGAAAGCGTGATGCTGCCGGTCTCTTCCTCAAGGAGAAACTGTGAACCCTTGCAGCGCCCGCCCTCACAATGGACCTTTGATGGGTCGAGCGGTACGTCCCGGCCAAAGGCATCTACCAGTCCGATCTCGCACGGGATCGGCAGGTGTATTTTGGTGTCCTGCCCCGGTGTCGACGACGTTTGCTGGCGCAGCGAAAGCGTCGCAGCGCCGTTGGCGCCTTCAGCAAAACTCACCTGAACGCGCGGCGTGCCGGCCTGCGTGTACCAGGACAGAAAATCCGGCCAATGCTCGCCTTCAGGTCGCTCGGTCTCCATGGCGGCAAGAAAGTCTTCCAGCCGCACGGCTTGCCCATCATAGTCGGCGAAATAACGATCCATAGCCGCGCGGAACCTGTCCGTGCCGAGCCAGCGGCTGATCATGCGGACGATCTCGGCGCCCTTCTCATAGACCGTTGCGGTGTAGAAATTGTTGATCTCGCGGTAGCTGTCCGGGCGCACCGCATGGGCGAGCGGGCCGGCATCTTCGGGGAACTGCTGGGCACGCAACGTGCGCACATCGGCAATCCGCTTGATCACCCGGTCATAAAGATCAGATGTGTATTCCTGGTCCCGAAAGACCGTCAGCCCCTCTTTGAGGCAAAGCTGAAACCAGTCCCGGCAGGTGACACGGTTGCCGGACCAATTGTGGAAGTACTCGTGCGCAATGATGGCTTCAATGCGTTCATAATCCTGGTCGGTCGCCGTGTCCGGTGAGGCCAGAATGTACTTGTCATTGAAGATATTCAGGCCCTTGTTCTCCATCGCGCCGAGATTGAAATCCGCCACGGCGACGATGTTGAACTGGTCGAGATCATAGGCCCGCCCGAAACGCTCCTCATCCCATCGCATGGAGCGCTTCAGTGCCTCCATGGCAAAGCCGGCACGGTCGGTCTTGCCGGCTTCCACATAAAGCCCCAGCGCGACCTTGCGGCCCTCCATAGTCGTGAAGCTGTCCTTCAGCGCATCGAGCTTTCCGCCAACCATCGCGAACAGGTAGGAGGGTTTGGGATGCGGGTCGTCCCAGACGGCGGCATGCCAGCCATCCTCCAGATCCTTCTCCAGCATCAAATTGCCATTGGCCAGAAGCACCGGGCACTGGTCGCGCTTTGCTTCCAAACGAACCCGGTAGCGTGACAGCACATCGGGTCGATCGAGGAACGGCAGAATTCGGCGGAACCCCTCCGCCTCGCATTGGGTGCAGTAAACGCCATTGGTCCGGTAAAGACCGCTGAGCGCGGTGTTGGTGTCCGGATCGAGCCCGGTTTCAACGTCGATGGAAAACTGGTCGCGCGAGGGAACGGTGAGAACATAGTCGCTGCCGTCGCGCGCCGCATCGATGCGGTTGCCATCAATGGCAAACTGAACATTGTCCAGATTGTCTGCATGCAGACGAACAGTGGAGGCATCCACCCCATGGCGGCGGCGCATATCGTATCGCGCTGCCACAGTCGTGCGCTTCTCATCAAGACGCACCGTCATCGTCACCGTGTCGATGGCAAAGTCTGTCGGCTGATAGTCGGCAAGCCTGACTGGCGATGGGTTGGTTCCGGTCATCACCATTCGTCTAAGGTGCGGCAGGCCATGCTGCAAGGTGCCTGCTGACACCAAACCTGCCGGTAATCTTGCCATCGCGGTTGAAGCGGCGTAGGCCGTCATCCAACTCGCCCGACCCTTCAAGGGTCAGTCCGGCGGCGCCCCCAGTCCCTGGGGCCTTTTTACCTCAAGCGCTGACAAACAAGGACGGAGCGCAATGGAAGCTCTTGCCGCCATTCCCATGGATCAGGCCATTTATCTGGCTGTCGCGCTCATTGTTGCGGGCGCGATCACCGGCGTTCTGTCCGGACTGTTCGGCGTCGGCGGCGGGGCTGTCATGGTGCCGGTGCTGTTTGAGGTGTTTGGCATTGCTGGCGTCGATGATGCGGTACGCATGCCCTTGGCCGTCGGCACGTCGCTTGCCGTCATCATCCCCACATCCATCCGGTCCTTCCGCGGGCACCATGCGCGTGGCGCGGTGGATATGGCGATCCTTCGTGCCTGGGCGGTGCCCATTCTGGTGGGCGTCATTATCGGGGCGATCATCGCCCGCTATGCCGACCCATGGGTGTTCATGATTGTGTTCGCGGTCGTGTCCTCGCTGAACGCGATCAAGCTTTTGTTCAGCAAGGAGAGCTGGAAGCTTGGCGACGATCTGCCCGGCCCTTGGCCGATGCGCTTCATTGGGTCCATCATCGGCCTCTTGTCCTCGCTCATGGGCATTGGCGGCGGGGTGATGGCCAACATGGTGCAGACCCTTTACGGGCGCGCCATCCTGCCGTCTATCGCGACATCGTCTGGTGTCGGCGTCTTGATTTCTATCCCAGCAAGCCTTGGCTATATCTATGCCGGTTGGCCTCAGATGACGGCGGACCCATCGCTCTTGCCGCCCTTCTCGCTGGGCTACATCTCTCTGATTGGCTTGGTGCTGCTGCTGCCACTCACGGTGCTGACCGCGCCGCTCGGCGTGCGCATTGCCCATGCGCTCCCCAAACGGACGCTGGAAGTGGCATTCGGCCTATTCCTGTTGGTGGTGGCAATCCGCTTCATCGCCGCGCTCTTGGGTTTCTGACGCGCTTACTGGAAGCGCTGCCAAAACGAGTAGCCGGCAACCAGCAAGATAAGCAGCGCACCCCAAACCAGCGCGTAACGCAGCATCGTGCCGAGCTGCCGACCCGGCTGGATCATGCCGCCGCCAAGATAGACGAGCAGCGCTAGCATTGCGGTAAGCCCGGCAAGCTGGGCGGGCTCTACCCCGAACAGCGTCCCGCCATCGCCGCCGCCAAGGAGCAGTACCACCAGGCCGGTGCCCAAAATGGCAAAGGCAACCCAACCATAAACCGGCATTATTGGTCTCCCTGTCGACCGTCTAAACCAGCTGCTTCACGCTGGCGAACCAGCTTGCGCATGCGGGACGGCAACAGGCCCATCACCTGGCGACGCTGCTCATCGCTCAGCTTGGACCAGCGCCCGATCTCATCCATCGTTCGTCCGCATCCCATGCAAAGCTGCGTCAGCGGATCGATCCGGCAAATCGCATTGCAAGGGGAAAGCCGCGAGGCCTGCTGTGCCGGCGGTTCGGTCATCGACATGGGCGTTTTGAGCTTATCTACAGGGCCGCGCCTTGGCGGCCGTTACACCATTACCGAAACCGATATAGAGAGGGCGATCAGGCCCGCAAGGTCCGACATCTGCTGCACCGCACCAAGCACATCGCCGGTCTGCCCGCCGAGATGGCGATCGGCAAGCCAAAGCACCCAAAAACTGGCAAGCGCGCCGATCGCGATGACGCAGATCAGGCCAACCAATCCGATGATTGGTCCGGCCGTAACAAGCAGAGCAAGGGCCGCGATGGCCCCACCGACCGCAACAGCAAAACTGGCAGCTTTCATGGAAGGCTGGCCCAGCCGCGCGCCGGCGCCATCTGGCCTCGCGGACGGCAAGAGCGCCGCGCCGAGCAGGGAGGCGCCCCGACTCAGGCTCTGTGTGGCGACCAACGCTCCAAGCGCCAGCCATGGGCTGACAGCCAAACAACTCGCAACCGCGGCCACGCGGCCGAGAACAGAAAGCACCAGTGCCAGAACCGCATAGCTACCGACAGTTGGGTCACGCATAATCTCCAGCTTGCGTTCGCGGGTGCGACCACCACCAACGCCATCGGCGCAATCGGCAAGGCCATCCTCGTGAAGCGCACCGGTCAGGACAACCAACGACGCAATACCGACGATGGACGCGATCAGCGGGGCAGCGCCGATGAGCATCAGCAAGGCCGCGACGACACCGCCGACCAGCCCAACCAGTGCGCCGCACAGAACGAAAGCTGGGGCAAAACGGTCGGCCGGCACTATGGGATCGTCCATCTCGCTTGCCAGTGTCGGCAAGGGCAGGCGGGTGGCGAAACGCAAGGTCCGGTAAAGGTCAAAAAGCACAGTCGGCATCGCGCAGGTGTTAGCATGCGCCGGCGTGGCGACAAGGCCAATTGCACCGCTGCGCGGTCTGCGTTAGGTCGCCGGACACTCCTCATCATTGCCAAACTGACAAGGGATTCCTTCGTGCCCACAGCCACCGGCCTGCCGTTCGATGATGTTCGCGCCCTTTTTGAGAAGCCCACGCGGCCGGACCTTGAAGCGCGATCGCGCGCAGCCTTGCGCAACGCCAACCTTTTGAAGCCCACCGGTTCACTGGGCAAGCTTGAGGAGATCGCTCTGTTCCTCGCCAGTTGGCAGCGCACCGAGAAGCCAATGATCACCCGTCCGGTCGTGGCCCTGTTCGCCGGAAACCATGGGGTGCATGCCCAGGGCGTGTCCAAGTGGCCAATGGAGGTCACGCAGACCATGGTCGACATGTTCATGCAGGGTGGCGCAGCGATCAATCAGCTCTGCGCGCTGCACGGGCTGGGGCTCAAAGTGTTCGATCTTGCGCTTGACCTGCCTGTTGCTGATTTCACCCAGGAACCAGCGATGGACGAGAAGGGTTGCGCCGCCACCATTGCCTTCGGAATGGAGGCCATTGCTGGTGGTGTCGATCTGATCTGCCTTGGTGAGATGGGCATCGCCAACACAACGGCGGCATCAGCGATCTATGCCGCGCTTTTCGGCGGCGATGTCGAGGATTGGGTTGGCGACGGGGCCGGCAGTGATCCCGACCAAACCGCGCGCAAGGTCGCTGCGATCAAGGTCGGCCTGGAGCGCCATGCTGCCAGCCTTCACGATCCGCTTGAGGTGCTGCGCTGCTTTGGCGGGCGGGAGATTGCCGCGATGGCCGGCACCATTCTGTCAGCGCGAGCGGAACGCATTCCGGTTCTGGTTGATGGGTTTGTCGCAACCGCGTCGGCAGTGGTGCTCTACAAGATTGATCCATCCATGCTGGACCATTGCCTTTTCTCGCATGTCTCTGCGGAGAAGGCCCATCGCAAGGCGCTGGAGGCCATGCAGGTCGAACCTTTGCTTGATCTTGGCATGCGGCTTGGCGAGGGCACAGGCGCTGCGCTGGGCGCGATGCTGGTGAAGTCGGCGGCCAGCACGCATAGCGGTATGGCGACCTTTGTCGATGTCGGATTTCCTGAGGTCACCAGTCTGCCGCGAGCCGATTAAGCCAGCCGAGCGGTTAGGCGGCAGCCTGATTGCTCGGCATGGCCGGAATGGCCTGCATCACCCGGTCGGCGGGGAAGATCGCCCGGACCACGGTGCCTTCGCGCAACTTGGAGTGCAGTTCGAACCGCCCGCCGTGGGTCTTCATCAAAGCCTGAACGATGGGCAACCCAAGGCCGGTGCCCTGCTCAGCGTTCTTGATGGCAATGGACCCCTGGCCGAAGGAGGAAAGCAC
>JBHJIX010000007.1:0-51560 GCA_050043025.1 Cohaesibacteraceae bacterium | reverse complement strand
CTCTGCCGTGCCCGGATCGAAACTCACCCCGTTGAGCGCTACGCCGAACTCATAATTGTCGGCGTCGGTGGCCCAGCCGTTGAAATCCGGATCAGCATCCATGGTGAAGCGGTAGCTATGGGTGGTGATGGTGTGCGGGTTGCCCGAATTGGGGAAGGAGCCGGTAGCATGGTCCGGCAGGCCATCGGCCGTGATGGTGCGCACCCCGCCGTCGGTCATGACAGAAATGCTAGCGGCGGCCTCCACATCGCCCAGCACCAGCTCTTCCAGCAACAGGTCGCGCAAGGAGCTTTCCTCCTCCACCAGCGCCTGGCCGGTGGCAGCAACTTCTTCCTCGTCTTGGCCGGAATGGGCGTAGCTGGTAGCCGGCAGTGCCGTGGTTGCAAGCAAAACGGCAACCATCGCAGCCAAACCACATCGCTTCCAAAGATCGGTGTTCGCGGGTTTTGTGGTGGTGTGGGTCGGTGTCGTATCCGTCATGGTCGTCCCCTTCTGCGTTGCAGGTGGCCGCCAGGGATTGGAAGGATGAAGGGGCGGCTGGCCTTCGCCGTTCACGGGGTCGTGAACTGAGCGTGAAGATGGGCGCTCGCCGCCGGAACCACTACTTAAAGGCGTGTCATGTTCCTGTTTTGTCCCTTAAACTTGGTTCATGACAGAATGGAAAGGTGGGAACCAAGTTTCGCGGCAATAGGTAGGCATTGGTTTTTCTTCACCCTTGCATTTTCTTGACCCGAAACTCGCTATCTCACGCTCATATTCTCGTAAAATGAAGACTTCAAATTCATAAATAAAAAATGATTTGTCGCTAGTATTGCATTGATTTTTTAAGCAGCCGCCTAAGAAAAACACTATGCAATTATCGCGCAATCCTTCCAGTGACCAAACCGGTCTTGTCTGGGAAGTAGACTTCAGCCAGCAGTCTTTGTTGGACCCAAGAAGTTGGGTGGGCGGAAAGCCCAAAATGCCATTGGAAGTTCCATGGCCAGTCTCACCGCCTAACTATGGTTCAAAATCATACGAGTTTGTTGCGCAGATATGTTGTGAGGATCTGCCATCTAAGACGTGGGATGGGGCAGGTCCCAGTCAGGGCTGGCTGGTATTTTTTCGTGAACCAGAAGGATTTGGCGAGTCAGAACCAGTTGCGGTTATTCATGTCAACGAGTTGGGGCCGGATCGAAGCCCAGTTGTTGAACAATATGACCCAATGAATGGTGGCCTTAACTATTGGCCATTGAAGATTTCCGACGGGGAACCGCTGGATGATTCTCAACGAGAACGGAGCAATGGGAACAATGAAGAGATAGACTACAGCCCTTTTGATTGGCCGACAGCTATCGAATATCTGGACACCGTTTGTGCTGAGCTTCATCGCACTTACGATAGAGACCCTAGCGAGGTGGAGCAAAGCCTTCAAAGATCGAGTGCAATCGGCCGGACATTTTGGCAACGATTTGTCTCGTCCTTTGGCAGGTACTCGCGGCACTATGAAGAGCGCGCCAAGAGAAGGCTTTACAAGACAGACTCGCAGGGTCGATTGGTTAAGACCGTCATTGTCAATGGCAAGGCCATCGACCTTTACGCATCAAGCCAGTACTGTCGCCCTAAACCTAGCTTAATCGCGGAAATCGAAACCCTTGTCACCGCACGCTGCCCTGGCGAAGTAAGCTATCTCAAGCTCACAAGACGATATCATCAGCATCGCCAGGCGGCGCTTTTGGCCATTAAGAGCTTTCCTCAAAGAGCAAGGGAGATGCAATCGACCGGACAACCTTTTGCGACGTCCGGACAACGCTTGCTCAACGAGTTTAACTCAATCGAGTTTTATCTGAACACATCACCCACCATGCACCGAATGGCCAGTGTCGCTAAGGGGTCTGTGCAAGACATCGGGCAGCCACGGGGGTACACCGATTTTGTGGACCGCCATGTTGCGGATCTCTACAAAAGCAGCGGGCTTGGATTGGAGGATGTGCCAAAGCCACTACTGGGCGGCTTGCTGCGTTCTTGGTCCGCGTCGGGTGACAAACTGGGAATGCAGATGGGGGGCATTCCACAATGGGACCAAACTGACGGTTGGGGTTTCTTTGATGATGAAGAACGCCGCAATGTGATATCGCGAGGATCTTCAAAGCGCGGACCGTCCGGCGAGCTTGACCAGACCGGCATTATGCTCCCCGAAAACGATCACTTCGATGGCGACAATGTCTTGCTGCTAAAGTTCCCTCCGAACCGTTTAATCAACTCGCGGCACGGAACATACTACTTCATTGCCGCCCGTGCCGACGTCCTGAGGAATGACTTCTCTAAAGTCACTTGTGTTGTTCAGAGTGACTGAAGCTCCTAGAATAGCCCTCGAGCTTGTTGAGCTCCACGATAAGATCAGCGCTATACCGGCATTCGCTATCCGTCAGAGAGGCCTATCAAATACGCTATCGCTGAAAATCCCAAAGTCGAGTAAGCATTGGTCTGGTGGGCTCGTGAATCATCCGGAGTGATGGAGACTGACATGACACCCAAACGGACCATGCTGGGCATGGCGGCGCTTGTCGTTGGAGCACTGCTCGCGACGCCGACCCTGGCTGCTTCCTGCATCACCAGCCAAGGGCAGTTCGAGGCCTTCAAACAGCAGCTTGGGCAACAGGCGGCAGCCTCCGGCGTTGGCCAGCGCGGCTTGCAGGCGCTACAGCAGGCGCGGCTTTCAGGCATCACCTGGCGGTTTGAATCCAACCCCGCCTCCCAATCCAGCATGCGCTACCGCAGTCCAGAAGAGTTTCTGACGAGCCGGTTTTCAACCGTGAACTCCTTCGTCTCCGGCGCGCGGCAGAGGTTGCAGCGCAATGCCGGCTTCTTCCAGACCATTGAGCAGCGCTTTGGCGTGCCCGGCTCTATCCTGGTGGCGATCTGGGGCTATGAGACCAGTTGGGGCGGTTACACCGGCGACACGCCGATTGTCAGCGGCGCAGTCACCCTGGCGTCCTACTGCCGGCGGCATCCGCGCTTTGAGGATGATGCCCTTGCGGCGCTCCAGCTTGTCGATAGTGGGCTCATTGATGGAAACAGCCGTGGCGGCCCGTCAGGCGAGCTGGGGCATATGCAGTTTCTGGCCGGCAATTGGGTGCGCTTTGCCTCCGATGGCAATGGCGATGGCCGGGCTGACCCCAACAACCCGTTCGACGCGCTGGCGACGGCCGCCTACATGCTGCGCGCCAATGGCTGGCAGCCAGGCGGAGCGTTCGCCGATGGATCTTCCAATTTCCGGGTTTTGTCTGTGTGGAACGACAGCGGCAACTATCAGCGCGCCATCGCTTTCGCTGCGGGTTTAATCGATCAGTAGGCTGGGCGGCGGGTACGCCGCTTGGTGATCCTGAGAAGTTGGTGGCTCGCTCGGAGTCTCGTCTCGTCGGCTAGATCTCAACCGTCATGCCGTCATGCGCGCATTCATGCGGGACGGAGCTTCCACGCGACAGCATATCATCGTTCATATGCGTGAGAATGAGGCGCTTGGGTGCGATGTCCGGCAGCTTGGCCTCAAGGGTCGCCAAGTCCAGATGCAGGGGCACCTGCTTGTCAAAGAAATAGGCTTCGGCGATCAACAGATCCGCGTCCTTCCCGATCTCAAAGAGTTCATCCACCCACTCGGTATCGCCGGTATAGGCGAGGGTCTTGCCATCGACCTCGATACGATAGGCGTGAAACGGCCCGTCGGGCGGCCCGTGCCGAACCTGTGCTGTCGTGATCGACAGGTCACCAACTTGCGTCGTCGTTCCCGGGGTCAGCTCCTGGAAAGTGAGTTCAAATTTGGGCTTTGTCTTGGATGAGCCGGGAAAGGCTGTTTCCATGACGCGCACGAACCAGTCTTCTAGGCCTGACGGCCCCAAGATGCGCAGCGGACTACGACGCTTGGAAAAGAACTGCGCGTCCAGCATAAAATAGGGCAAACCACCGAAATGATCGCCATGGAAATGCGTGATGAGGATCGTTTCGATGTCGTTGGGATCGAGCGCGAGCGACTTCAGGGCAATCATTGAGGACGCTCCGCAATCGATCAGAAAGCAGCTCGTCGATGTTCGCACATGGAAGCACGTGTTGAACCGCCCACCGCTGCCGAAAGCATCGCCACATCCCGCAAATGTCACCTGCATGGCGCCCCTCACCTTCCGCTTGTTCGTCGATACCACAGACGGTCAAGCGTGTGGCAGGTTCGGGCAACCACGAACCGTGGCAGGCAAAGGGATCACGCCGTCTCAAGTCGAAACTTGAGAAAGGTCTCGCCGTCATAGTCGATCTCACCGATCTGCTTGGCGCCCATGCGCTGCAGCGCACCGAGGTTCTTTCGAGATGGTGGCAGGAGGAACGTCACGTAGGGGATGCGGTCATCGTCCTTGGCAAACTGGATGGCTTTTTTGGAAATGCGCCTACCCAGACCAAAGCGGTCAGGCCGCAAGACCAGACCGTAGTCCCACTCATCGCCTTCTTTCTGAAAGCCGCCCCAGCCGACATACTGTCCATCGGCTAAGATCGCCCAATGCCCAAGTCCGTCGCGATCCCAGCACGCCTCCTTGTGGGCGACGAACTTTTCAACCGAGGTGGCGTCCCAGTCGAATTTCAATAGTGGCATATGCTCGGCGACGCGCGGATCGGACATGTGCGCCAAGATCTCGATCGGCTCCACCTCCGGCAGACGAGCAAAGGTTATCTCCTGTCTCAACATGGGTTCCTTGGGTGCATGTGAAGCGCAGAGTCCGCGGGCCGCGTTCTGGCAAAGCCAGATTGCTCGTCAGGCGGCGACGTCAGCGAAAAGAAGAAGGTCGGCTGACACCAGCCGATCAGGGCGTTTTGGTGGCGCGCACTTTAGGTTGTTGCACCCACAAAAAGGGCGGCCCGATGGACCGCCCTTCAATCATCTTAATGGGCTGTCGCGTTAGCCGACGATTTCCACCTCCGAGAACCAGTAGGCGATTTCTTCAGCTGCCGTTTCCGGAGCGTCGGACCCGTGCACGGAGTTCTCACCGATGGATTCGGCGAACTCTTTGCGGATCGTGCCCTCTTCGGCGTCGGCCGGGTTGGTGGCGCCCATCACTTCGCGGTGGCGCAGAACAGCGTTCTCGCCTGCGAGCACCTGCACGACGGTCGGGCCGGAGGACATGAAATCCACCAGCTCGTCAAAGAAGGGGCGCTCGCGGTGCACGGCGTAGCAGCCTTCGGCATCCTTGCGGCTCATCCACACACGCTTGGACGCGACGACGCGCAGGCCGGCGGCTTCAAGCTTAGCGGTGATCTGGCCGGTCAGGTTGCGGCGCGTTGCGTCCGGCTTGATCATAGAAAAGGTACGTTCGATGGCCATTGAGGCAATCCTTACTGTGTCATCTTGAAAAACGGGGGCAAGGGCGAACCCGTCGCCCTTTGGGGATACGCACGCTCGAAACCGGGTGCGGGTGCGCGGGCTATAGCCGCTGGGGATGACGGCTTCAAGTCAGCTTGCGCTCGGGCGTCCGCCGGTGGGTGGCTGTCGCATCGGTACCGGGCTCGATTTGACAATAGCCGTGTGGGTCGACGCCTTGTCGGTGAACGGCTCCAGGAACGCGTCGAGTTCAGCAATCTCGGTCAACAGGACTCGGGTTACGAACCCGTCTTCCCCGGTGACCTTATCGCATTGAACGCTCCGATCGTTCTCTTCGATCTGTCGATGCAGAAGGTGGAGCTTCCCGGGGAAAGGCTTGAAGCGGATGATGGCTTCCAGCGCATATCCCATCGCCTTTGGCGCGATGACGGCGGTGAAGCCCGTGATCACGCCCATCGCTTCCAGCCGCGCGACGCGCTGTTTGATCGTTGGCGGTGAGACACCAAGCTGCGAAGCCAGATCCGCCCAGCTTTGCCGGCCATCGCGGCACAGAGCATCCACAAGCGCATTATCGAGATCATCAAGATCACTTTCCATTCTGAAACCTTATCGGCTTAATTGCCTCTTTTTCAAGCGTATTTTCATTGATGTGCTTTCGGTATCGACGCCCAAAGCGTCTCATAATCAGCCATACTGAAAGCGCCCCTCAAATCGCTCTCGCTAAGAGACGCGGAAGAAAAGGATGCGTGCGTGAACTGGGCTGTTTGTGTTTCTTTTGTTGTTGTTGCCGGTGCCAACATCGTCACCCCCGGCCCGGCAATCCTGAACACAGTGCGGCGGGCGATCCAGCTCGGCATAGGACAGGTCGGACCCACCATTGCAGGCAACGCGCTTGGGCTGGCGGTTGCGGGCTTTCTATGCGCGGTGGGCGTGGCCAATCTTGTGGTCGCCTCGCCCAGCCTTTGGATGCTCAGCCGTTGGCTTGGCGTCGGCTACCTTGGCTGGCTTGGCCTCAAACTCATCATGAAGGACGAGACGCTGAGCACTTCCACCGAAGCTCGGCAGGGCGTGCCCGCGAGTGCTTTGTTCCGTGAGGCGTTCCTGCTGGCCGTGAGCAACCCCAAAGCGCTCTTGTTCTTCGTTGCCCTTTTCCCGCAGGTCATCAGCCCAGACGCGCCGGTGCTAACCCAGAGCCTTACTCTGGTGGCCACCTATTCCGGCCTCTCAGTCCTGTCGCTTAGCTGCTACTCACTGCTTGCGACGCTGGCCCGGGAGCGCTTTTTCAATCAGACCCGCTACAGCTGGTTTCGTCGCATCTCAGGGTGCGTTTTGCTGGCCTTTGCCGCCAAGCTAGCCCTGGACGTAAGCTGACAAAAAGCGCCAGCCGTCTTCTAGGTCGCCCGTTTCAACGCTGCCGATTGGCCGCAGGCCTCTAGCACCCGATTGAGCCAGCTGTGCATCAGTTCATCGCCGTCCAGCGTGTCATAAGGTGAGGTCGCAATCGCCCAGCAGAAAGAGCCAGTTAGAGCGAGGTCGGCAAACAGGGGTTTGTCACCGCCCAGGAACTGCCCTTCTTCCAGACGGCGGCGATAGGGCTTGAGGAAGGTCTGGAAGCGCTGACGCTCCTTGTCGCGCCCGCGCTGCACATCCTCCAGCGTCGCGCCAAAGCGCTTTTCGCGGCTCTCTCGAAAGTACGTCTGATCTGGCGGTGCCAGCTGGCTATGGATATCCTTGACGATCATCCGGGTGATCGTCGGGTAGAGCCCGGTGATGATGAGATTGTCGATGAGCGCCGCATTTTCGCGACCTCCCGCACCGCCAAACACCGTCTGGGTGTCGGGATAGGTGTCTTCCAGATAGGTGCAGATGTCGAAACTCTCGACCACCGTCTTTTCGCCGTCGATAAGCACAGGGACACGGTTGTGGTCGGTATCGGCAACGGACGGGACCTTTGTGAAAGGGGTTGGCCGGTTTTCAAACTCCAGACCTTTAAGGCCGAGGGTCAGTCGGACACGCCAGGAATAGGCTGAGAACAGCCTGTCCGGTTCTGCGCCACACAGTTCATAGAGTATTCGCACCATAGCTCCCCTCGCCCTTGATCACCGTCCGCTTTTTCAGCGGTGATGCTTTTGTGCGCTAGACCCATGGTTCGCGCAATGCTAGCGGCACGACCATGCTTGAGATTTCAGATCTGACCTACCGTCTTGGCGACCGGCTGCTTTTCGACGACGCGTCTGTGGTGATCCAGCGCGGCGCCAAGGTGGGGTTTGTCGGTCGCAACGGTGCCGGCAAGACGACGCTGTTCAAGCTGATCCGTGGCGACATCTCGCCAGAGAGCGGCGATATCCGCCTGCCCACCAAAGCGCGGCTCGGCGGCGTTGACCAGGAGGTGCCGGCAGGGCCACAGGCGCTGATCGAGATCGTGCTGGCCGCCGATACCGAACGCGCGTCCCTGATGGAGGAGGCTGAAACGGCCACCGACCCAACGCGCATCGCCGACATTCAGACGCGGCTTGCCGACATCGAAGCGCATTCAGCCGAGGCACGCGCTGCGCGCATCCTGCAAGGGCTTGGGTTCGATGCGGCCACGCAGAAGCGACCAGCATCCGACTTTTCAGGTGGCTGGCGCATGCGTGTTGCCCTGGCATCCGTGCTGTTCGCTGCGCCGGACCTTTTGCTGCTCGACGAGCCGACCAACTATCTCGATCTGGAAGGCGCGCTGTGGCTGGAAACCTATCTGGCGCGCTACCCGCATACACTGATGATCATCAGCCATGACCGCGACCTGCTGAACAGTGCGGTCGGCCAGACGCTGCATCTGGAGCAGCGGCGGCTTAATCTTTGTGGCGGCGCGTTCGACACCTTCGACAAGCAGCGCCGGCTGCAATTGGCGGTCGATGAAAAGGCGCAGGCCAAGCAGGCCGCGCGACGGCAGCATTTGCAGACGTTCGTGGACCGGTTCCGCGCCAAGGCGACCAAGGCCAAGCAGGCCCAGTCGCGCCTTAAAATGCTTGAAAAGATGGAACCCATCGCTCTGCGGGTGGATGAGCGGGTCGCACCGTTCCACTTCCAGGGACCGGAGAAGCCAAAGTCTCCGCCGCTGATCAATGGCCGCGATCTGGCGGTCGGCTATGAGCCGGGCAAGCCGATCCTTTCCCGGATGACGTTCCGCCTCGACCCCGACGACCGGATCGCGCTTCTGGGCCTGAACGGCAATGGTAAGTCGACCTTCGCCAAGATGCTGGCCGGGCGGTTGAAGGCTGAGTCCGGCACGCTGACCGCCCCTTCCAAGATGAAGGTGGCCTTCTTCACCCAGCACCAGCTTGATGATCTCAATCCGCTGCAATCGCCGGTCGATGCGGTGCGCGCCCGCATGCCGGACGCAGGCGAGGCCAAAGTGCGCGGCCGTGCGGCTCAGATGGGCTTCGACCGCCTGCGCATGGACACGCCTGCAGGGCAGCTTTCAGGCGGCGAGCGGGCGAGGCTGCTCTTGGGTCTCATCACCTTTGATGGCTCCGACCTTCTGATCCTCGAGGAGCCAACCAACCATCTGGACATGGAGAGTCGCGAAGCGCTCGTGGAGGCCCTGACGGCATATGACGGCGCCGTCATCATCATCTCGCATGACCGGCATCTGATCGAAGCGACAGCCGACCGGCTGTGGGTGGTTGGCCATGGCGAGGTCGCACCCTATGAGGATGATCTTTCGACCTATCGCCAGCAGATCCTGCGCAGTGTCGATGGCGGTCGGCCCGCCCGCTCCAAAAAGGGCGATGCCAAAAAGGGTGGGGCCAAGAACGGTGCAGCCAAACAGAAGGACGCATCCAAGGCGACTGCGGGCGAGGCGAAGCGCAGCAATCCGTCAACGGTGCGCAAGCAGATCGAAGAGACCGAAGCCCGTCTTGCCCAAATCCGGGCCGAACTCGCCAAGATCGATGCGGAACTTGCCAAGCCAGACATCTACTCCCGCTCACCGGACAAAGCGACGAGACTGGTCGCCCGCCGCGCCAAGGGTGCCGAGGCGCTCGATAGCTGGGAAGGACGTTGGCTGGAACTCAATGAGGCGCTAGAAGCTGCCGGTGAGCAGGTGTGACCTATTCTTTGTCGCAAGTCCGGACGGAGAACCGGTTCCGACTTTTCCTGGACGTGCTTATCGAAGCGTTGGAAGCGGCTGGCGAGCAGGCTTAGCGGAAGCCGATAAACTCCACATAGTCGGTCAGCACATCCTGCCACCATATAAGGTCGTCGCGGAACGTCTCTGTGGTGATGCCGTAGCGGGTGTTGATGACGAACTGAATGACAGCGTCACCATCATCGCGAATGAAGGATTTGCCGAAACGACGCGAGGCGTTCCACTCGTTCATCAGCTCATTGGTGAGCCCGTCTATCTCGAACGTGGCGGTCAATGTCAGATCGGCGCAGCCGGGGTCGCAGTTGTAGACGTCAACGAGAAAGTTGATGCCGTCGACCGTGCCAGAGAGATAGTCTTGGCCGTTGTTGTCGGTCTCAAGGCGCACACTGCCAATCTCGGCCAGGAGCAACCGAAGTTGTTCAAGGTCGGCGAAGCCCAAGCCACCATAATCATCTGAAGTTTCAAACCTTTCGACCGGCTCCGGTGTCGGCGCTTTCTGACCGATGAGCCTTGTCTCCAGGGGCTTTTCAAAGCTTGCAGGCGCCGCCGAAACCGAGACGGCTATGGTTGGCACGATGACGCCAGCAGCAAGCAACGCGGCGGACAAGGATGAATGGACAAGCATGCGAAAAACCCCCCGGTTATCAGGTCGGAAAACCCGCTGCTTCACCTCACCATGCACTGAACCTGCCGTCAAACCGGGCAGAGTCAGCCGTTGTCAGCGCGCTTCCAGCCGCCGGAGTCTGTCTGCTGCCAGTAGGAGAGGCTGTGACCGGCGTCACGCAAGCGCTTCCAGACTTGCCGAGCCTCGGCCACCGCGGTGCCATCGTTTCCATCAAACATCAGGATCACCCGCTGATAGGCATCAAGCGGATCGGCGTCCGGCGGCAGGGCGCCACTTACAAAAAAACGAACATCGGCCTTGTTGGGGTTGTCGCTTTCACCGGTAATCCAAATCGGCTGGCGATTGGCCGTAGGCTCGGGCACCCCGTTCGCCGAGACGGTGCTGGCATGCGGCAGGAAGACCTGATCGGAAAATGTCCAGAGATGATCGTCCAACTCGCCGATCTTCTCATGGTCGCCGACCTCTACCACCGCGCGCCAGTGGCGCTCCAGGCATTTGCCCAGAAGCTGCGGGAGCGCGGTTTCCACGCTCGCCGCTTGCAAGTGGTAGAAGGCGACATCGACCATGGCAGATTAGGAGCCTTATGCCTCACCTTCATGGACGTCGCGGATGTAGCGATCGAGAAGCCGCACCCCAAAGCCCGAGCCGAACGAGGAATTGATAGCCGACTTGGGGGCGGACATGGCCGTTCCGGCAACATCCAGATGCGCCCAGGGCGGGGCGCCGACAAAGCGTTGAAGAAACTCCGCTGCCGTGATCGAGCCGGCAAACCGGCCACCGGTGTTCTTCATGTCGGCAAAGCGGGAATCGATCATCTTGTTGTAGGCTGGGCCAAGCGGCAGGCGCCAAACCTTCTCGCCGCTTTCCTGACCGGCTTTGTGCAGACCCTCGGCAAGCTCATCATTGTTGGTGAACCTGCCCGCATGATCCTGGCCGAGTGCGACCAAAATAGCGCCGGTCAGCGTTGCCAGATCGATCATGACCTTGGGTTCAAAAGTCGTGCGCGTGTAGTGCAGCGCGTCTGCCAGAACCAGACGTCCCTCGGCATCTGTGTTGATAATCTCAATTGTCTTGCCGGCCATCGACGTGACGATGTCGCCGGGTCGCTGCGCCTTGCCGT
Organism: Cohaesibacteraceae bacterium; assembly: GCA_050043025.1. Classification (GTDB taxonomy): domain Bacteria; phylum Pseudomonadota; class Alphaproteobacteria; order Rhizobiales; family MH13; genus MH13. Next base: position 40,342 of record JBHJIX010000007.1, on the reverse strand, counting down.
CCGGCATGTTCTCGACCAGCCCAATTACGCCGACCGCGTTCACCTTGGCCTTGCGGGCCGCCAGCGTGTGCATGAGGCCAACGACACAGGCTGCGCCGCCCATATCGCCCTTCATGTCTTCCATACCGCCGCCCGGCTTGCTGGAGATGCCCCCGGTGTCGAACACCCCGCCCTTGCCGACAATGGCAACAGGTTTCTCATCGGGTGCGCCGCCCGACCACTCCATGATGGCAAGCCGTGCCGGGCGTTCCGACCCCTGGGCGACACCCAAAAGGGCGTTCATGCCAAGATCGGCCATTGCCACGTCGTCCAGAACAGTGACCTTGGCGCCCAGATCCCCAAGCGCTTCGGCCACGCCAGCAAACTCAACCGGACCCAGCGTGTTGGGCGGCTCATTGACGAGGTCACGGGCCAGCAGCGTTCCGGACGCGATGGCATCGGCGTCGGCGAAAGCTGCCTCCAGTGCACCTGCATCTTCGCTGATGGCGGTGACAGCGATGGTTTGAGGCGTCTCGTCTTCGGGCTTTTCGCCTTCTTCATCATCGGAAGGTTCGGGGTTCGTCTTGTAGCGGTCAAAACGGTAGGCACCCAGCTTCAGGCCCGCCAACAGGCTTGCGGCGGCGGCGGCGTTGAAGCCATGCAGCGCCAGGGTTGCCTCCTTGGTTTTGCCGAGCGCGGCGGCCAGTTTGCCACCCAGCATGAGATAGGGCTCTGGATCCTTGGCCTTATCGGGGTCACAGCCCAGCACGATCACATGGTCGGATGCCGCGCCTTCCAACGCATATAAATGCTTGGCCTCGCCCCAACTGCCCTTGAAACCGGCTGCCTTCAGTGCACGCAACACCGCGCCATTGGAGCCAGTATCCAGCGCTGTAGCGGCCGGGTAGAGACTGTCGCCCTTTGGCGCCAATACGACCAACGGGCCACTGATGGATTCAGGTAAGGGGGAGGAAGCCTCACGCTGTGTGAAGGCAAAGGTCAGTTGCGGCATTCGGTCCTCATGATGGATGTCTTTTGGCCGGGAGGATGCCCGGGCGCGGAAGATCAGATGCCGATGAGGTGACGCATGCAATGGCGTTTGGCAAGCACCACCGGTCGCAGGCCTTGTGTAGGCTGGTGGGGCCGACGGCCTTGGCATTCTTGTTTACAAAGGCTTAACTGCTTTCTTTGGCCGAATTTTAGCCATTGTGCCCGGCAATGAAGGTGACGGAAAAATGGGGTCGCAGGTGGGGCCTCAGGGACGCGCCGGAGCCAAACCTGGTGTCGGTGTGTAGGAGAGTGTTTTGCGTTTGGCCAAGGTCAGCCTTGTCGACCGGTATGTCTTCAAGCAGGTAACGGGCACCTTTGCAGGCATGGTCGTGGCCATGCTGGCGGTGATTGTGTGCGTCGTTGCCCTGCAGGAGCTGGACGTTGTTACCAATCAGGGCGCGGCGCTGGCGACCTTTGCGCTGCTGACCCTTCTGTCCATGCCGCAGATGCTTTCCATGGTGGCGCCGATCGCGTTGTTCCTGGCGCTCCTCATGACGCTGAACCGCCTGAGCGCGGAGAGTGAGATCGTCGTCGTGAACGCGTCGGGTGGCAGTCCGTTCAGCCTGTTGCGACCGGTTATGGCCGCAGCGCTGGTCGTAAGCTTTCTTGTCGCCGCGCTGGCCCATCTTATTTCGCCGCCGGCTCAGAAAGCCTGGCGTTTCATGATCACGGACGTGCGGGCCGATCTTCTTGCAACCGTGGTGCGCGAGGGTGCATTTTCCACCATCCAGGAGGGGCTGACCTTCCACATGCGCGAGCGTCAGCCAGGTGGCGTTCTGTCAGACATTATGATTGCCGACACACGCGACCATCCGCAGGAAATGATCTATTTCGCACAGCGCGGAACCATTGTGCGCGGTGAAGAGGGTGCCTTTCTGTCGGTGGAAGACGGGCTCATCCAGCGCCGCAGCACGTCCCAAACCGGCCGGGTCACGTCGGCCTATCTCTACTTCGACACCTATTCCATCGATCTCAGCTTCACCGAGCGCTCATCAGGGATCGGGCAGTTCAAACCCTCCGAACGCTCCACAGCGTATCTGATAAACCCGGATGCGGATGATCGGTTCCTACAGGCGGAGCCAGGGCGCTTCATCGCCGAACTGCACAACCGGATGGCGCTGCCGCTCTATCCGTTGGCCTACGCGATGATCATAACCATGGCGCTGGGTACGCCGCACGCCGCGCGTTCCGGCCGCGGCAAGCGCGTGATGCTGGCCGTCGCCGGTGGACTGGCACTTTTGACGGCCCAGTTGGGCACATTCAGTCTCATTGGCGGCCTGCCGATTGTGTGGCCAGTACTTTATCTGTTGCCAATCTTGGTTCTCATTTTTGGCACGCTGTTCCTGGCTAAAAAGCTGCCGGCGCCGGAATGGCTCGGCCGGTTTTTGTCAAACGGCGGTTCGCGCCGGGCAGAGGCCGCCTAGGCGATGCGGCTTTCCAGCGCTCTCAATCGCTATCTGGCGGTCGCCTTTGTGCGCAATGTTGGGCTGGTTTTTCTGGCGGCCTTCGCGCTGCTGCTCTTGATCGATGTGATGGAACTGGCGCGCCGCGCCGGCGACGCCGGCATTCCGATGACGATCATCCTGCTCATTTCCTCCATGCGGCTGCCGGCTTTGTCGGAGCAATTGGTGCCGTTCGCCGTGTTGGTAGGGGCGATTATGACGCTGGTGGCGATGTCGCGACGCTCGGAGCTCATCATTGCCCGCGCTTCCGGCCTGTCAGCCTGGCAGTTTCTGGTGCCGCTGCTTCTTGCGGCGGCCTTGATCGGCATGGGCGCGTCGGTGCTCTACAATCCGGTTTCTGCGACGTTAAAGGAACGATCCGACGTCATGCTGACCGAGCGCTTCGGAGGGACAGCGGCAAACATTGATCCGGAGCGTGAGGTCTGGTTCAGACAGTCGACCGGCGCCCTTTCAACCCTGGTGCGGGCCGCATCAGCAACCCAAGATGGACAGACGCTGCATCAGGTCACGGCGATGCTGTTCGATGCCAATGGCGATTTTGTCCGGCGCGTGGATGCCGAGCAAGCCGTCCTGCGCAATGGCGTGTGGCGCATGGACGGCGTCTCGATCACCGATTCTCAGGGTGAGACCAGTTTTGCCGATGTTTTTGAACTGGCAACGCCGCTTACGCCCGATGATGTCCTGGGACGGTTCACTCCGGCAACAGCTGTGCCAATTTGGAACCTTCCAAGCCTTGCAAACAAGGCACAGCAGGCGGGTATCGCCGCTGATCGCTACAGATTCCAGTTTCAGGCCTTGCTCGCCCGGCCCATGCTGCTTATGGCCATGGTATTGGTGGCCGCAACCGTATCCTTGCGGTTCTCTCGGCATGGGGGAACGACAAGGTTGGTGGTGGCCGGACTGAGTGCTGGGTTTATCGTGTTCGTGATCAACGAAATCTCCGGTGATCTGGGCGGGGCCGGATTGGTCAGCCCGATGCTGGCGGCGTGGGTGCCGCCGGTTGCTGCCGGACTCTTTGGTATCACGGCCCTCCTTCATCTGGAGGATGGATGACGGCGCGGCTTGATCAGGTAACGGATCGACGCCGGTCGGGTCTGGTGCTGCGCCTCGGCCTAAGTGCGGCGGTGCTGTGGTCGGGCATCACCTACGGTTTGGCGCCAACCTTCTCCGACGGCCTGAGCGTTGGCTCCGCAGCCGCGCAGGGTATTCCTGGGTTCGTTGATCCTAACCCTGACGCGCAGATGTTCCTGGAAGCCGATGAACTGATCTATGACGATGCGGCCAACCAGGTGACTGCGGTCGGCCGAGTGACGATTTTCTATGATGGCTACACGGTCGAAGCCGATGAGGTCGTCTATGATCGAGCACAAGGTCGGGTGCTGGCGCGCGGTAATGTCATTCTTGTTGAGCCCAATGGAAGTGTCCTGCGTGGACGCTCGGCCGACCTCAGTGACACGCTGCTGGATGGCTTCGTGGATGCGCTAAGCGTCGAAACGCCGGATCAAACGTTCTTCACCGCACGCCGCGCGACGCGTCGCAATGGTGAAGTGACGGTCTTTGAGGAAGGCACCTATACGGCCTGTACGGCCTGTGAAGATGATCCGGACCGACCCCGTGCCTGGATGTTCCATGCCGCCAGGATCACCTATGATGAAGGCGAGCGCATGGTCTATTATGACAATGTGCGGCTCGATTTCTTTGGAATCCCTGTGATCTGGCTGCCCTTCTTTGCCCATGCCGATCCGACCGTGGAGCGGCAATCCGGCTTCCTTCGTCCTGTACCGACGTACGATGACGAGTTGGGCAGCGGCGTTTCGGTGCCCTATTATGTGGCCCTCTCCCCCAGCTATGATGTGACCATTACGCCGACGGTCTACACCAATCAGGGTCTGCACCTTGAAGGGGAGTGGCGGCAGAGGCTGGAAACAGGTGAGTACAGCATCCGTGCCTCTGGCATTCACCAGTTCAATCCTGACGCCTTCGACCGCCAACCCGGTGATCAACGTTGGCGCGGCGGCCTTGCCAGCAACTGGGCGTTCCGTCTCAACTCACGCTGGAATGCTGGCTGGAACCTTTTCCTACAATCCGACCGCCGCTATTTCCGTGACTATGCGCTGGAAGACGCTGCGGACGCCGATGAAATTGTTTCGGATGTCTTCCTGACCGGCCTGCATGACCGAAGCTTCTTCGATGCGCGGGTCCAGCGCATTGAGGTGACGACCATCGATTCGACCGGAATGCTGGATTCCCAGGATCAGGCTTGGTCACTGCCTGTGGTGGACTATGACCGCCGTTTCACACCTGATGGTTTTGGTGGCGAGCTTCAGATTTCCGGCAATTTGTCGACCACTGTACGTGAAGACGAATACATCGATGTGCTCGTTGGCACGCCCACACCATCGTATGAGGGTTTTGATGGGCAGTACACGCGCGCCACGATGGAGGCGAACTGGCGACGTACATTCATCGGGCCAATGGGTCAGATGTTCACGCCGCACTTCGGTTTCCGCGGCGATGCGATCGGCTACAATCTGGATGCGACGGCCACGGCCGCGGGGTTCACAAGCACTGATGATACGCGCTTTCGCGGCATGGCCACCGCCTCGCTGGAATGGCGTTGGCCGTTCCTGATAACCGCCTATGGCAGCACCCATGTGGTGGAACCGATTGCTCAGATCATCGCTCGACCCAATGCAAGCTCGGTTGGGCAAGTGCCCATTGAGGACTCCCAAAGCCTTGTCTTTGACGCGGCCAACCTGTTCGATCTCGACAAGTTCTCAGGCTATGATCAGATCGAAGGCGGCACGCGGGCCAATGTCGGCGCACGCTATGTTGGCACCTTTCAGAACGGCCTGACCTTAAGCGCGATTGTCGGCCAGTCGTTCCATCTTGCCGGCGAGAACCCTTACGCGACCAATCAAACGCTGATCTACAATGAACCGGACAGCGGATTGGAAACGGATCGATCTGACTATGTCGCCATGGTTTCAGCCCGTTTGCAGGATCGTTTGGCTCTCTCGGCGTCCGGTCGTTTCGATGAGAAAGACTTCACGCTGGAGCGCGGAGAGGTAATCGCGGCGGCAGCCCATGGACCGCTTTCGGTTTCGACCACCTATGCCTACTTGGCCGAACGACCAGACGCCGGCGTGCAAGGTGATCAGCACCAGATCTCTGGCACCGCCGCTTGGCAGGTGAACAATGGCTGGCGGGTTGCTGGCAGCGTTCAGTACGATCTGGAAGAAACTCAACAGCTCGGGTTCGGTGCCGGCATCTCCTATGTTTGCGACTGTTTCGGCGTCGGGCTGAACTACACCTATGTCGCCGCTGAAGCGAATGACGGTATCTCCGACAATCGCCTGATGCTCAACATCTCGCTGCGCACCATCGGCGGCGTGGAAACCGAAGTGCTCGACAATGACCGCTTCAACAATGTGTTTGGCGATTCCAACTAACTGGCTCGCGGGACTTTGCCCGTCAAGCATGTTGGCCGAATTTGGGCACAATTGCTTGACAGGAAGCGCTCTTGCCTTGCTGGCTTGCCCCGGTTTCCGCCAACTGGCTCTGACAATCAAAGGACATGACATGACCCGCACCACGTTTCGCTTGGCTGGATATGCCATGGGCCTGGGAGCGGCCTTGGTTGTCGGCGGCGCTCTGCTGCCGTCGCCGACCGGTCCATGGTCTGCTGGACCAGCGCTTTCTCAATCGGTCTACACGGCTGTTTTGGTGAATGATGCTCCCATCACCAACTACGAAATCAACGCCCGAGCAGCGCTGTTGCAGGTTCAAGGTTTGGGTTCCTCTCGCGCGCAGTCGATGGCCGAAGAAGAGTTGATCAATGAAGCGCTCCAGAGAGCTGAGGCGCAGCGTCTTGGCATCTCCATATCGCTGGCTGAACTGGACTCGGCTGTCCAGACGATTGCCTCGCGGAGTGGGCTGTCAATCTCGCAGCTTGGGCAGGCGCTTCGTCAACGCGGATCGGACCTGGCAAGCCTTCGCCAATCTATTGAAAGTCAGATCTTGTGGAGCGAGGTGGTTTCCGCACGTTTTCGCGCCACTGTTCGGGTTGAAGAGCAAGATGTTATTGCGGCGCTTAGCGGACGCACCGAAGGCGGTGAGAACGAACCACTGACGGCCACCGAGTACACGATCCGAGAGATCATTTTTGTTGTTCCCCAAGGCACGTCGGCGGACCAGCGGCTACGCGAGGCATCAGCCTTCCGAAGCCGTTTTGAGTCCTGCGCAACTGGCATATCCTCCGCGCGACAATTGACGGGGGTGGTCGTTCAAGATGAAATCCGCCAGTTCTCCTCGGAAGTCTCTCCGGCTCTGGCCAGTGCGTTGGATGAGACCTCCGTCGGACAACTGACAGCGCCTCAAGCCGGCGAGTCTGGCGTGACCATGTTCGCAGTGTGTAACAAACGCGAGGTGCGTTCAGACGCTGATGCGCGGCGGGACATTGAGGATGAACTCCGCCAGGAAGAGGGCGCACTCCTATCTCGCGGCTATCTGCGTGACCTTCGGGCAAGTGCGACGATCATTCGTCCAGAACGATGAGCCCTCAGCCTGCAAGCCTACGCCAGCAACCGCTCGCCTTGTCGATGGGCGAGCCAGCAGGCGTAGGTCCGGATATCATTCTGGCCACTTGTCAAAGCCTGTCAAACCGCCCCGGTGCACCCAGCTTTGTCGTTTTTGGCGACCCGGAGCTCTTGGCAAGCCGAGCCAGAACACTCGGCATAACGGTCTCCGTTCAACTGCTGGCCAGCACTGCCGACGTGACCGCAATACCCAAAGGCACCCTGCAAGTGGTTCGAGCCGGCTCACCGGTCGATGACAGACCAGGGCAGCTTGACCCCACCACGGGGCCAGCGACGGTAGCCGCGCTTGATGCAGCGCTAGACGCCGTCCATAGCGGCCAGTGTTCCGGGCTCGTCACGGCGCCGATCCACAAAGCCAATCTCTATCAGGCCGGGTTCATCCATCCGGGCCACACCGAGTATCTGGAAGAGAAAGCCCAGACGCTCTGGGGCGCGGACAAGGCAAGAGCCATCATGATGCTTGCCGGGCCAGCGCTGCGTACGGTGCCGGTGACCGTTCACGTACCGCTGAGCGCAGTTCATGGCGATCTCACGCAAGAGGCGATTGTAACGGCTGGGCGCGTGACGGCGCGTGACCTCACGGACCGCTTTGGCCTGTCCAAGCCGCGTTTGGCGGTCGCCGGGCTCAATCCGCATGCGGGGGAAGCTGGAACCATTGGGCATGAAGATGATGCCGTGATTGCACCCGCGGTCCGACAGCTTCAGGCGGAGGGTTTTGACGCTTTCGGGCCACTTCCTGCCGACACGTTGTTCCACGAGGAAGCGCGGCAGGGCTACGATGCGGCATTGTGCATGTATCACGACCAGGCGCTGATCCCGGTGAAGGCGCTGGACTTTCACAACACCGTCAATGTCACGCTCGGTTTGCCTTTTATCCGCACCTCACCGGACCATGGGACAGCTCTTGATCTGGCCGGTACCGGCAAGGCATCACCGCAAAGCATGATTGCTGCCATTGAGATGGCCGATGCCATGGCGCAGCGCGCATCTCACGAGCGCGACGCCGCGTGACGCTGGATGCTCTTCCGACCTTGCGGGATGAAGTGCTCGGCCTTCAAGGCGGCGACCGCGCCTCTGGCGCCAAGAAATCCCTGGGTCAAAACTTTCTCTTTGACCTTAACCTCACCCGCAAGATAGCGCGGTCAGCCTTGCCGCTGGGCGAAGGGACGGTTGTGGAGATCGGCCCGGGTCCTGGCGGCCTGACACGGGCTCTTCTGATGGAGGGTGCGGAGCGGGTCATCGCCGTGGAACGCGATGCGCGCATGCGGCCTATCTTGGAGCGGTTGGCGGATGCCAGTGAGGGTCGGCTGTCTGTCGTATTTGGTAATGCACTTGAAACTGACCTTGCTGCGCTCGCCAACGGTCCAACGCAGATTGTCGCCAATCTTCCCTACAATATCGGCACGCCCTTGCTAGTTGGCTGGTTGCTGTCAGAGCCATGGCCGCCCTGGTTTTCAGGGCTGACACTGATGTTTCAAAAGGAAGTGGCACAGCGCATCGCCGCGCAGCCGGGCGACAGCGCCTATGGACGGCTCGGGGTGCTTGCCGGGTGGCGATGCCAGGTGAGCCGGCTGTTCGATATCCCACCGTCTGCCTTTGTGCCGCCGCCGAAGGTTACCTCATCGGTCGTTCAACTCATTCCGCGCGCTGATCCCCTGCCCTGCGAGGCTGCTGATCTTGAGCGCGTGGCGGCAGCGGCTTTTGGTCAGCGACGCAAGATGTTGCGGCAATCGCTGAAAGGGCTGGGGCTTGGCGCTGAGAAGCTAGGCGAACTGATGCAAACCGTCGGTCTTGATGGAACCGAGCGGGCCGAAACGCTGTCAATTGCGCAGTTTGCGGCTCTTGCGCGGACCTACCGGTCGCTTTCGAGATAACTGCCTTCAACCCTGTTACTTGCCGCCTTCGATCAGTTCACCGACAAAGTCTTCAAGGCCAGGCTGGCGGGACCGGCGGACGGTTTCGGCCGTGTAGATGGCGCGGAGCTGCGCATAGGCCGCGTCGAGGTCCTCATTGACGATGACATAGTCATAGTCCTTCCAGTGGGTCATCTCCTCGCGGGCGTTCTCAAGCCGCTTCTCGATGACGTCCGGATTGTCCTCAGCGCGGCGCACAATGCGGGCACGCAACTCTTCAAAGCTCGGCGGCAAGATGAACACCGTCACGGTGTCCTCCGGCATCGCCGCACGGACCTGTTCGGTGCCTTGCCAGTCAATATCGAACAGCATCACATGGCCCTGGCTTAGTGCGCGCTCTACCGGCTCTCGGGGCGTAGCATAGAAGTTACCGTGCACTTCGGCCCATTCCAGCAGTGCTCCTTGGTCCCGGCGCTGGAAGAAAGCCACCTCATCGATGAAGTGATAGTGCGTGCCATCAATTTCCGATGGGCGACGCGGACGCGTGGTAACCGAGACGGAGAGCTTGGGGGTGGGCAGATCGGGGTCCTGGATCAAGGTCCGGGCCAAGGTGGACTTGCCGGCCCCTGATGGAGAGGACAAGACCAAGATATAACCGCGCGTCGCGCTCATGACAGGCTCCAGCCTATTCGACGTTCTGGACCTGCTCTTTGACCTGATCGCTCAAGGCTTTCAAGGCCAGACCCTTTTGGGTCACGGCGATTGCAGCTGCCTTGGAGCAGATGGTGTTGGCTTCCCGGTTGAACTCCTGAGCCAGAAAATCAAGCTTGCGGCCCACCGGTCCATCCTGTGCCAACAAATCACGCGCGGCGGCAATGTGGGCGTGAAGGCGGGCGATCTCCTCTGCAATATCTGCCTTGGTGGCAAGGATCGCGGCCTCTTGGTGAAGGCGCTGCGGATCAAGCTCGCTGGCATCAGAAAGCAGCTTGTTGAGCTGAGACCTCACACGCTCAAGAGCGTGATCACTGTCCGTTTCAGGTAGGTTCTCCAGCGCCTTGGTCTCGTTCTCGATCTCATCAATGAGTTCCACCAAAACCTTGTGGAGCGCCACACCCTCAGCTTGCCGTGCGCTTTGAAGCTGGGTCGCGCAGCTTGCCACACAAGAGAGGATCGCCTGCGTCTGCGCCTCTTGCTCGTCCTCGGCAAGATCGGTGGCCGCAGGGTCGATGAGCTCGACAATGCCCGGCAGCGCGAGCAGGTCGGTCAGCGACGGCCCCGGTTCGCCCCATTGGTCAGCCTGCTCTTTCAGGCTCTCACGCAGCGCCGTAAGCGTCTCCACATTCAGCCGGGGCTGTCGGCGAGCATCGCGCTGGAGTGCAACACTGACATTGGTGTTACCGCGGCGGATTACGGCTTGGAAAGCACTGCGTATCGGCCGGTCGAGAGCATCGAGCCCTGATGGCAGGCGCAGCTTGATGTCGCTTGAGCGGCCATTGACGCAGCGCGCTTCAACCTGGATCGACAGGCCTTCGTGCTCGGCATCTGCGCGCGCAAAACCAGTCATGGAGCTTAAAAAGATACCGTCTCCGGCGGGCATGGGCGTCGTCTTATCCGATGCAGGCGTGGTTACTGCTGTGTTGTCCCGGCTTCTGCCTCTGCGGCTTCAGCTGCTTCTTGGGCCTCGCGTGCTGCTTCACGCTCACGCTCAATCTCGCGCCAGCGCTCCACATTGCGGTTGTGCTCTTCGTAGGTCTCAGCAAAAGCATGGCCGCCCGTGCCATCAGCCACGAAGAACAGATCGTCCGTCTGAGAGGGGTTGGCAACGGCTTCCAGAGACTCACGGCCCGGATTGGCAATAGGGCCGGGCGGCAGCGCTGGGATGGTGTAGGTGTTGTAGGGATTGGTGTCGTCGCGAAGCTGACTGCGGTAAATCGGCCGCGCTTCGGTCCAGGCTTCGCCTCCAAACACCCCATAGAGAATAGTCGGATCGGATTGAAGCCGCATGCCCTGGTTCAGCCGGTTGATGAACACGGCGGCAACGCGCGTGCGCTCATCGGCGCGGGCGGTTTCCTTCTCGACGATGGAGGCCAGCGTGACCAGATCTTCTGGTGATTCGATCGGCAGGTCGCTGGTCCGACGCTCCCAGATATCGGTGAGCGCCGTATCGCGCGCCTGGCGCATACGATCCAGAACGCTCTGGCGAGTGGTGTCCGGCCCAAAACTGTAGGTGTTGGGCATCAAGGTGCCTTCGGCGGGTACTTCTTCGATCTCGCCAGTCAGATTCTCGGTGGCCATCAGGCGAGCCACGATCTGCTGGCTCGACCAGCCTTCCGGGAAGGTGACGGAATACACAATCGTGCGTCCGTCGATCAGCATATCCAGGATTTCCGACATGGAGGCGCCAGCATCAACGGCGTAGTCGCCAGCCTGCAAAGAAGCGCGCGCCTGACGAGCCAGAACGCCGGCGGTGAAGATGTGCTCGGTGGAGATGATGCCGCGCGATTCCAGGAAGCCGGCAATGTCGCGGGTCGACATGCCGCGCTCAATGGTGACCGTGCGGTCGGATGTCAGCGGACCTTCAGCGTTGAACTGAACATTCGCAAAGTAGGCCAAAATGCCGACGATCACGACGCCGAGCAAAGCCAGCGAGAAGATACCGTTGACGAAGACCACGAAGGGCGAGCGCGCCCGGGCGGCATGCTTGGCTGATGGCGGAGGCACGACTTCAGGCTTGATGGCCTGGGCCGCGCTGCGCGGAGTTTCGCCCAATTGCGTCGCGTCTGATGGGTTGTTGCCATCCTGGGGGGGTAGATCGGTCATGATGATGATCTTTCTGGATCGTCAGCCTTTCCAGCGAACCTTGTCCGGCAACCATGGAGGTTGGCTGGTCGAGCGTAGCTCAATCGCCGCATTGTGGCGATTCCAAGAGCTTGGCCATACGGATGGTGCAGATCGGCCATCGCGTTGACTGGTTTGAGTCGGGGGACATGAGGCATCTGCCTTTCCCCACATGTTCAAGCATCATCCACAGGCTTTTGGACAGGCTTCCAGCGGCCGCAGAAACCCCACACATTGCTGTGTGGCTAGCCGTCATAGGCCCGCAAAACCAGAGACGCGTTGGTGCCGCCAAAGCCGAAGGAGTTGGAGAGCGCGGTGCGAACCGGCTTCTTCTTGGCGGTGTGCGGAACCAGATCGATTGAGGTCTCCACGGACGGATTATCGAGGTTAAGCGTCGGCGGACAAATGCCATCGCGGATGGCGAGCGTTGTAAAGATGGCCTCCACCGCGCCAGCTGCACCCAGCAAGTGACCGATGGCCGACTTGGTGGACGACATGGTGCGCCCAGAGGCCGCATCGCCCATAAGCCGTTCAACGGCGCCCAGTTCGATCTCATCGCCAAGTGGCGTGGAGGTGCCGTGCGCGTTCACGTAATCAAGCTCTGAAGGATCGACGCCCGCGCGCTTGATGGCCGCCTGCATGCAGCGATAGGCACCGTCACCATCCATAGATGGGGCGGTGATGTGATAGGCATCGCCTGAGAGGCCATAACCGATCACCTCGGCGTAAATCGTCGCGCCGCGTGCCTTGGCGTGTTCGAGCTCTTCGAGAACAACGACGCCCGCGCCCTCGCCCATCACGAAGCCATCGCGGCCTTCATCATAGGGGCGCGAGCCTTTTTGAGGCTGATCGTTGTAGCCTGTAGAGAGCGCCTTACAGGCCGCAAAGCCGGCAAGCGCGATGCGCCCGATAGGCGATTCGGTGCCGCCGGCCACCATCACATCGGCATCATCGAGCGCCACCAGACGGGCCGCATCGCCAATGGCGTGCGCACCTGTCGAGCAGGCCGTGACGACCGCATGATTGGGGCCTTTGAGCCCGTGCTTTATCGACACATAGCCACCGGCCAGGTTGATCAGACGACCTGGAATGAAGAACGGACTGAGGCGACGCGGGCCCTTATCGGCCAGCGTGTAACCGCCTTCGACAATGCCGTTCAGCCCCCCGATGCCCGATCCGATCAGCACACCGGTGCGGATCTGATCGTCATACTCCTCGGGATGCCAATCGGCATCCGACAAAGCCTCGTCGGCCGCCGCCATCGCGTAGACGATGAAGTCATCGACCTTGCGCTGCTCTTTGGGCGCCATGGTCGTGTCGGCGTTGAACGTCCCATCGGATCCGTCGCCGCGTTTGACCTGACAAGCGATCTGGCAAGCCAGGTCATCGATCTCGAATCCCTTAGCCCTGTCGGCACCGGACTGACCGTCCAGCAGACGCTTCCAAGTGGTCTGGGTGTCCGCCCCCAGGGGCGAAACCATGCCGAGACCCGTGATCACAACGCGGCGCATCGCAGTCATGCGGTGGACCTTCCTTCAACTGACAAGCATAGCAGGCAGCCAGATGGCGTGCCTTAGGAGGCTGCGCCTTCCAGGAACTTCACGGCGTCGCCGACGGTGAGGATCTTCTCTGCCATTTCGTCAGGAAGTTCGACGTTGAACTCATCTTCTAACGCCATAACCATCTCGACAGTGTCGAGGCTGTCTGCGCCAAGGTCGTCGATAAAGGAAGCTTTCAGCTCCACCTTTTCGGCTTCGACACCCAGGTGCTCAACAACGATCTTTTTTACGCGGTCAGCGACATCGCTCATCGGTACATCCTTTCATGATGTGGACAGATTGGGCCAGGCTTGAGTGGCCATGGCCACGGAAGGGTTTGCCATCAGGCAGCGCGGTTGGGGGCGTCGCGCGGCGCAAAGCGTTGCGGCCCCTTAACAACCTTGTGCGCGTTCAGCAAGTCAGCCCCCAGGTTGGATTTGTGGGTAGCCGTCGCTTCAGCGCCTGACAGAGGCTGGTTCAGATCATGGCCATGCCGCCATTCACGTGCAGCGTTTGGCCGGTGAGATAGGCGGCTTCGTCGCTGGCAAGATAGAGAACGGCACCGGCAACATCGTCTGGCGTTCCCAAACGACCGGCTGGCACCTTGGTCAGAATGGTGTCGCGCTGGGTATCGTTCAAGGCGTCGGTCATTGCGGTGGCGATAAAGCCAGGGGCGACGCAGTTCACCGTGATGCCTCGTGAGGCGACTTCCTGGGCCAGTGCCTTGGACATGCCAGTGAGTCCCGCCTTTGCGGCGACATAGTTGCCCTGGCCGGGGTTGCCCATGGTGCCAACCACAGATGTGATCTGGATGATCCGGCCAGCACGGCGCTTCAGCATCCCTTTGATGGCAGCACGGGAAAGCTTGATTGCGGCTGTCAGGTTCACCTGCAGCACCGCGTCCCAGTCGTCATCTTTCATGCGCATGAAAAGCTGGTCGCGGGTGATGCCGGCATTATTGACAAGGATGTCGATGGGCGCACCGGCGGCTTCTTCAGCGCGTGCGATCAGATTGGCGACATCATCTTCATTTGACAGATTGGCGGTCAGTGGCACGGCCTTATCACCGATCTGGGCGGCCACGTCTGCCAAGACAGCCTCGCGGGTGCCGGTGATGACCGTCTTGGCGCCGGAGCTGGCCAGCGTGGTCGCAATGGCCTGACCGATGCCGCCGCTCGCGCCGGTGACAAGGGCGGTGCGCCCTTCCAATGAAAACATGGGTTCTTCCTTTGAAGCTTGGAACGTTTAGGCGCGGGTCAGATGCTCGGCGACGCGCTCGACATCTTCAGGCGTTGCCACGTTAAGAACGGTGGCACCGTCGACCATGCGCTTGACCATGCCAGACAGCGCCTTGCCGGCGCCGATTTCCACAAACGTGTCGACGCCGTTAGCGGCCAGCCATTCAATGCTCTCCCGCCAGCGGACGCGGCCAGTGACCTGCTCAACCAGACGGACGCGGATGGCATCGGGCTCGGAAATGGCGGTGGCCACGACATTCGCGACGACCGGCTTGGCAGGCGCATGGATGGTGGCCTGGCCGAGCGCACCGCGCATGGCGTCGGCGGCAGGTGCCATCAGGGCACAGTGGAAGGGTGCGGAGACCGGCAGCATGATGGCGCGGCGGGCGCCAGCTTCCTTGGCAAGCTCGATGGCGCGTTCGACGGCGGCCTTGGCACCGGAGATGACAACCTGTCCGGGTGCATTGTCGTTGGCGGCCTCGCACACATCACCTTCGGCGGCCTTGGCGGCAATCTCTTCAACGGCAGCCAGATCAAGATTGAGGATCGCGGCCATCGCGCCCTCACCAACGGGCACAGCGGTTTGCATGGCCTCGCCACGCGTGCGCAGAAGTTTGGCAGCGGTGGCGATATCAAAGGCGCCCCCTGCGGCGAGCGCCGAATACTCGCCTAGAGAGTGACCGGCCAGATAGTCGGCATGGTTGGCCACGGTGATGCCACGACCAGCGAGCGCCTTGGTCGCCGCCAGGCTGACAGCCATCAGGGCAGGCTGTGCGTTGGCGGTCAGCGTCAGTTCGTCCTCAGGACCTTCGAACATCAGTTCGGACAGATCCTGTCCCAGCGCCGCGTCGACATCCTGAAAGACGGCATGCGCCTCTGGAAAGGCTTCATCCAAAGCCTTGCCCATGCCAACGGCCTGGCTGCCCTGCCCGGGAAACAAAAACGCTGTGGCCATCGTTAAGCGACTCCTAGATCAGTACGCAGTTTCATTGGCGGGCACATAGCTGAGCTAGGGCCTGTATAGCAATCACTTTGCCCAGAATTGACTGGCCGACCTCATCAGCATGGCCCGCTCTCGCACGGTCTGCCGTCGCGGTCTCGGTCTAATCTACCTCCCCAACTGCAGTTGTTCAGGTACCACCTGGCGGCTTGGCAAGAATTGATTTGCCCACACGTTCGACGGGGGGAGCAGGAAAGAGATTGAGCGTAGTTCGGCGCAGGCTCTATCAATTCACGCAGACGGTCCAGGGCGCTTGGAGCAACTGCACCCATGTTTTCGGGCATTTCTGAAGCGCCGGCATACGGCGCCATGAATAAACCCATGATAAAGACTATCCGGGTGATCTTCACCGCGTTCCTCCATAACTGCTTCGGCTTCACCAGTAGACTGGCGAACATCCCTCAGCACATTGCGCTTTGTCAGCGCGAGAGGACCCGAAACTCGGAACATCTGATTAAGTCCTTTTGCTCATCGAGCGCTCCCATAACCCTTGCCAACCGGGACAAAGCGCAGTAAGCACCGCCGGTCTTTCACCCGAAAGGCTCCGGCCGGGGGTTGAACGGAAGGCCAGTCGAAGACTGGTAGGCGGTTGAAGAACTGCCGGCTTCCCGTGTCTCCGCTCTCGAACTTTTCTTGCCACGCTCCTCTCCCGCGAAGGGATGGATCACTGGTTTGAAGAGGCTTAGCGCCGGATGATCCAGTGCTGGAAAAGCACGGCAGAGCACCGGCGTTGCCAACATTCTTTTCCAGCTTTTTGAGAACGCGATTTCGCGAGCGCAAAAGTCTGCAACTTTTGCTGAAATCGCTTGAGAGGAGTGCCGCATGGCTCTTTACGAACATGTGTTCCTCGCCCGCCAGGACGTGTCGCAGCAACAGGTCGACACGCTTGTGGAACAGTATAGCGGGCTGATCGCCGAACATGGCGGCGAAGTGAAGAAGACGGAATATTGGGGCATGAAGAGCCTCTCTTTCCGCATCAAGAAGAACCGCAAAGCCCACTACACATTGATGAACATTGACGGCCCGTCTGATGCGGTTGCCGAAATGGAACGTCAGATGGGCATCAATGAAGACGTTCTGCGCTTCATGACCATCCGCGTGGATGAGCTGGAAGAAGGCCCGTCGGCGATGATGCGCAAATCGGACCGTGATGACCGCCGCGGCGGCCGCGGTGACAGAGGCGACCGTGGTGATCGCGGAGACAGAGGCGATCGTGGTGCTCGTCGCCCGCGCCGTGAAGAGTCGTCGTCGTCGACCTCCTCCTCCAGCGAAGGAGAAGCAAGCTAATGGCCGCTCCAGCACGTCGCCCGTTTTTCCGCCGTCGCAAGACTTGCCCGTTCTCCGGCGATAACGCGCCGAAGATCGACTACAAGGATGTGCGGTTGATGCAGCGCTACATTTCCGAGCGCGGCAAAATCGTTCCAAGCCGCATCACTGCGGTTTCGGCAAAGAAGCAGCGCGAACTGGCCAAGGCCATCAAGCGCGCGCGTTTCCTGGGCCTTCTGCCTTACGTGGTGAAATAAGCATAGTTTTAACATGTGTTGGGGCCGCGATGATGTCGCGTCCCCTAACCGCCCCCTTTTCCCAAAGGATCGCGGGACAGCTGGCTGGATGAAGACCCCAGCCAATCGGGACACCGCCGAAGCGGTTCTCCTGTCCATATGCGATCCCCAGAACCCTTGAGGACATGACGATGGACATCATTCTTCTTGAGCGCGTCGCCAAGCTTGGCCAGATGGGCGAAACCGTCAAAGTGAAAGACGGTTATGCCCGCAACTTCCTGCTGCCGCAGGGCAAGGCTCTTCGCGCCACCAAAGCCAATCTTTCAAAGTTTGAAGCCGAGCGCGCCCAGCTTGAAGCGCGCAACCTTGAGCGTAAGCAAGAAGCAGAAAGCGTGGCTAGCACGCTGGACGGTTCAAGCTATGTGATCATCCGCTCGGCTGGCGAGACCGGCCAGCTTTACGGTTCTGTTGCCGCTCGTGACGTTGCTGAAGTCGCCACGGCCGAAGGCGTGAGCGTTGGCCGCAGCCAGGTGCGTCTTGACCGTGCGATTAAGACCATCGGTCTGCACGAAGTTGCCATTCAGCTTCACCCGGAAGTGGAAGTGACCGTGACGGTTAACGTTGCCCGTTCTGACGATGAAGCCGAGCGCCAGGCAGCCGGTGAAGACCTCACCGTCCAAGACTTTGACGGTTTCGAATTTGAAGAAGAGACAGACGACGACGAGTTGGACAGCAATTCCGACGACGTCTTTGAGGCCGCGCCTGAGGGTGTTGAAGGCGACGCCGATGAGGCTGGAGAGGTCTCTGACGAGGACGACTAAGTTACCCTCATTATTACTTAGCAAGCTATGTAAAACCGGGCCTTGCGCCCGGTTTTTCTTTATTTCGGTAGTAATATTTGCCCACTAACATTACTTAAGGTTGCATTTTTGTGCGATTTCTCGTTTTGTTTGTGGTATTACTCCGTTTATTTACGTATGATTAACCAAGAAAAACAAGAAGCTCCTAATACACGCAACACATCGTGGTGAAGGAGCCGCCTGATGCTTGATAACATTCCCATTTCAACAAAACTGGCGAGCGGGATCGCCGCCATTTCCCTTTTTGGACTGATGTCAGGCATTGCCGGCGTGTTCATGCTTTTGAACATCGAAGCCGAAGTCAACGAGATCACCGATTATGCGGGTCCAGTGGTCGAGACGACCGACGACGTTATCTATTCGGTGGTCCAGGCGCACAAAATCACCGTCGAAATTCTGGCCGACGAAGATGTCGAGAACATCCAGCGGCGCGTGACCGAGTTCGATGAAGCGAGCGATATGTTCATCGAGAGCTATGCAGCTCTTGACGCCTTGATCGTCGAACCGGACATGCAGGCACAGCTGGACTTGGCAGCAGCGATGCGCGTTGAGTTGCTTGATGCCGTTCAGTCCATGCGGGATGCTCATGCCACCGAGCTTGCCGAGGAAGCCGAAGCACGCCGCCTGGCCGTTGAATTCGACCTAACGGGTGATGTTTTGCTGCGTGAGCTGGAAGCCTTGGCGACCGCCAACGAAATCGAAATGCAGAATGCGGAGGACGAAGGCGACCGCCTTGTGGCCACCGGCAATGCCAGCGCCAGCCGGATCAATGACCTTCTGGGCATGGTCTTCGAGCAGGACTATCCGGCGGTTGAAGAGTCCAAGAACCTTCAAATCACCGTGGAAGAGCTGGAAGGTACCGCAACACGGTATCTGGGTGAGGAAGATGCAAACGCGCTTCCCGCCATCCGCGATGAGTTCATCGCGCTTGCTCAGTCGGCGACAGTGCGCTTTGAGCACCTTCTTGAACTGGCAGAGACACCGCAGGACGTCGCCACAATTGAGAACATCCGCAACATCTTCACCACCTGGGTCGCACAGGCCCAGGAGCCTGAGCAGATTTTCGATACCCACAACGACATGCTGATCGCGGAAACCGAAGCCGATGTTGCCGCCGAGCTCGTCGATGACTTTGCCGATCAGCTGGTCGCAGAACTCAATGTCATTGCCGATCGCGGCGATGCGATTTCCTCCAGCACTGACGAGCAGGCCGCAGCCCAAGTTCGCACTGCGCTGTTTGTGGTTGGCGGTCTTGCGCTGATCATTCTGGTCGTTTCGGTCGTTCTGTTCCTTATGGTTCGTCAGACGATCATGGCGCCGCTCATCCACATCATCGGCTCGCTGAATGCGCTGGCTGATGGCAAGCTCGATATCGAGACCGCGCAGAATCAGCGCAAGGACGAGATCGGCCAGCTCAACAACGCCTTGAGCGTGTTCCACGCGCAGGCGGTCGAAAAGAACCGCCTGGCAGAAGAACAAGAGGCAACCAAGGCGGAAGCCGAGCGCAAAGCTACGACCCTGCAATCGCTGTTCTCGTCCTTCGAGACGACAATCGGAAACGTGGTCAACACCGTTTCGGGCGCGGCCGAAAGCCTGCAAAGTTCGTCGCAGAAGATGACGGAGATTGCCGAGCAGACCAGCGAACGGTCTTCTATCGTGGCCTCGGCCTCTGAAGAGGCCTCCACCAACGTTCAATCAGTGGCGACGGCGGCTGAGGAAATCTCAGCATCGGTGGCCGAAATCGGTCGTCAGGCGAGCGATTCGTCCACCAAGGCCGCCAATGCCGAGCGCGAGGCGGAAAGCACGATGGCCAAGGTTGAAACCCTGTCCAGTGCGGCGCAGCGCATCGGCGATGTGGTGACGCTGATCCAGGACATTGCCGAGCAGACCAACCTGCTGGCGCTTAACGCGACCATTGAGGCGGCACGGGCTGGGGAGGCCGGCAAGGGCTTTGCGGTTGTGGCAAGCGAGGTGAAGAACCTGGCGTCCCAGACTGCCAAAGCCACGGCCGATATCTCCGCTCAAGTGACGGAAATCCAGGAAGCAACCCAGACGTCCGCAACAGCCATTTCGGACATCTCCAAGAGCATCCAGGATCTGAGCGAAATCTCCTCCTCCATCGCTTCGGCCGTGGAAGAGCAGGCCGCTGCCACACAGGAGATTGCCGGCAACGTCCATCGTGCGGCGTCGGGAACCCAGGATGTGACCACCAACATCGCCACGGTGAGCACCTCGGCGCAGGAATCACAGACGTCCGCCAATGCCGTCCTTGGTTCGGCTGATGAGTTGGCCGACCAGGCTGAGCTCCTGCGCCGCGAGGTGGCAGGCTTCGTGGAGAACGTTCGCTCGGCCGCCTAAGGCCCTGCCCAAAGTCAAGGGTGGGCAGCGCCAAAGTGGCCCACCCCACTCCTTGTGTCGGACGAGCGTATGACTTGCCCACACATGTCCCCAGCACTCCCTCCAAACTTCAACGCGCCGGGCCATGCCCGGCGCCTTTTTTGTGCCGACATGCTACACTTGTGCGACTCGATCAGGCATGAGGAACGCCCCAACCTCGCCGTAACCGGACGTGTTCATGAACGATCTTTCGCCCCTTCTGCCCGCCGCCGGGTCCGCCGATGCCTTGCGCACGGCCCCTCACAATGCCGAGGCTGAGGCGGGCTTGCTTGGTGCGATCCTGGTGAACAATGAGGCGTTCTACCGGGTCGTCGATTTCCTGGAGCCGCAGCACTTTTACCTCGCCGTTCACCAGAAGATTTACGCCGGCATTTCCGAGCTGATCCGTGGCGGAAAGGTCGCGACCCCGATCACCGTGAAGACGCGGTTCGGCGCCGAAGAGATGATTGGCGAGATGAGCGTGCCAGCCTATCTGTTGCGGCTACATGGCGATGCCACCTCGATCATCAATGTGCTGGATTATGCTAGCCTCGTCTACGAGCTAGCACTGCGCCGGATGCTGATCGGCATTGGCGAGGACATGGTCAACAGCGCCTATGACATGGTGGGCGATGTGGCCGCCGGCGCTCAGATCGAAACGGCGGAAAAACAGCTTTTCTCGCTTGCCGAAAAGGGCCGCAGCGAGCAGGGCTTTATTGGCTTTGGCACAGCGCTTGAAGACGCGATCCAGATGGCCACCGCCGCCTTCCAGCGCGATGGGCATCTGTCGGGCCTTGCGACCTATTTCAAGAATTTGGATGGCCGCATGGGCGGCTTGCAAAAGTCTGACCTCATCATCCTCGCCGGTCGTCCGGCGATGGGAAAAACATCGCTTGCCACCAATATCGCCTACAACATCGCCAAGCATTGGCGCGGTGGTGTTGGCCCCAACAATGAGATTGAGACAGAGGCCGGCGGCATTGTCGGCTTCTTCTCGTTGGAGATGTCATCGGAGCAGCTGGCCACGCGTATCTTGGCTGAGCAGTCGGGCATTTCCTCGTCCAAAATCCGTCGCGGCGACATCAAGAGCCATGAGTTTGAGCAGGTGGTGATGGCAAGCCAGGAAATGCATGCCATCCCCCTCTACATCGACCAGACAGGTGGCCTGTCGGTCGCGCAGCTTGCCGCCCGCGCACGCCGACTGAAGCGGCAGAAGGGACTTGATTTCCTGATCGTCGATTTTCTGCAGCTCCTGCAGGGCTCCTCGCGCCGCTCCAGCGAAAACCGTGTGCAGGAGATCACCGAGATCACCACGGGCCTCAAGGCGCTGGCCAAGGAACTTGATGTCCCAGTGATGGCGCTTTCCCAGCTTTCCCGTCAGGTTGAATCTCGCGAGGACAAGCGCCCGCAATTGGCTGATCTTCGCGAATCAGGCTCCATCGAGCAGGACGCGGACGTCGTCCTGTTTGTGTTCCGCGAGGAGTATTATCTGCAGAACAAGGAGCCTAAGCCCAACACCGAGGAGCATCTGGCCTGGCAGGAAGACATGGACCGCGTGCACGGCCTTGCCGAGGTCATTATCGGCAAGCAACGTCACGGGCCGACGGGAACGGCAAAACTGACATTCGAAGCGGAGCTGACACGCTTTGGCGACCATATTGAAGACGACCATGTGCCGGAGCATTTCTAGGCCGGGGTACCGTCCGTGAGCACCAATCACAGCGGCGGTCGCCTGACGGTCGATCTGGGTGCCTTGGCCCGCAACTGGCAGGCGCTGGCGGAGTTGGCCAAGCCCGGCGAATGCGCCGGCGTGGTGAAGGGCAACGCCTATGGTCTGGGACTTGAGCCAGTGTCGCGTGCCCTGTGGAAGGCTGGCTGCCGGACGTTTTTCGTCGCCCTGCCCCAGGAAGCCTTTGAGCTTCGTGACCTTCTGCCCGATGCCGCCATCTACTGCCTTGGCGGCCTGACGCCGACGGGCGCTGCCGACTTTGCCGATAAGGCCATCCGCCCGGTGCTCAACACGCTGGACGAGGTGCGCGAGTGGGCAGCGCTTGAAAGTGCTCGGCCTGCTGCGTTGCATGTGGACACTGGGATGACACGGCTCGGACTGACGCTTGAGGAGGCAACCTCACTTGCCAGCGATACCGACCTTCTGGCGCAGCTCGATCTCACGCATGTGATGAGCCATCTCGCCTGCGCTGATACGCCGGTCCATCCGCTCAACGACATTCAGACCGCCAATTTTGCGCGCGTGCGAGCCTTGTTCCCTGGCCTTCCGGGGTCTCTCGCCAATTCTGCCGGCACCCTGCAGCCTGAACGGTTCCGCCATGATCTCGCCCGGCCGGGCATTGCGATCTATGGC
The DNA here is from genome assembly GCA_050043025.1 of Cohaesibacteraceae bacterium. Taxonomy (GTDB): domain Bacteria; phylum Pseudomonadota; class Alphaproteobacteria; order Rhizobiales; family MH13; genus MH13. The sequence goes on along the minus strand of JBHJIX010000007.1, from coordinate 17,685 downwards.
GGGCAGTCGGTCGTGCCCTCCCCCATCGACCTCCTTCCGGTCGTGACGCTGGAAGCACGGGTCATGCAGGTGCGCACGGCAAAGGGCGGAGAGGCCGTTGGCTATGGCGCCACCAAGGTGTTGGAGCGCGATAGCCGCATCGCGATCCTCGGTGTTGGCTATGCCGATGGTTACCATCGGCTGGTCGGGAACGGTCGGGGCGGGCAAATCATGGTCGGTGACCATCTTGCTCCACTGCTTGGACGGGTCTCCATGGACCTCATCGCCGCCGACATCACCGAAGCGCATTTTGACGACGTCCGCGCTGGGAAGTTTGTGGAACTGATCAACGCCAAGATAACCGTCGATACGGTCGCCGGATGGGCGGATACCATTGGCTACGAAGTTCTGACCGGCCTCGGACCGCGCTATGCGCGCACCTATCTGGGCGGATGATGAGGCATTTGATCTTGTTTTGTTCTCAAGGTCGCCTTATTCTGTTTGCGCTCTCTTCTCTTCGCCCAGGATAAATCATGGCCAAGCGGCGCACCTCCTTTGTCTGCCAGTCCTGCGGCACTGCTCATTCCAAATGGACCGGCAAGTGCGATGCTTGCGGTGCGTGGAACAGCCTGGTTGAGGAGACAACCGGCGGCGCGGGCGGCGCACTGGGCGGGCCGGCCAAGGGCGGCGGCGTTAAAGGGCGGGTGCTTTCGCTTTCCTCGCTCGATCATGCCGAAGAGCCGGTGCCAAGACTGGCGTCAGGCATGGCGGAGCTTGATCGTGTCACCGGTGGTGGCTTTGTGCGCGGATCGGCGCTGCTGGTTGGCGGTGACCCTGGGATCGGCAAATCAACGCTTTTGATGCAGGTCTGCGCAGCGCTGGCGCAGCGCAATGCGCGGGTGGTCTATATCTCCGGCGAGGAAGCGTTAGGACAGGTGCGGCTGCGTGCAGAACGACTCGGCGTTTCCAAAGCTCCGGTCGCTATCGCCTCTGAGACCAACCTTGAGGACATCCTAGCCACACTTGATGAGGGTCCGCAGCCCGATCTGGTGGTGCTCGATTCCATCCAGACGCTCTGGAGTGCCAGCGTCGACAGCGCGCCAGGCACCGTCACCCAGGTGCGCTCCTGCGCGCAGCAAATGATCCGATACGCCAAGCGCACCGGTGCGAGCGTCATTCTGGTGGGGCACGTTACCAAGGATGGGCAGATCGCTGGGCCGCGCGATGTCGAGCATATGGTCGATGCCGTTCTCTAATATGAAGGCGACCGAACCCATCATTATCGGGTCCTGCGCGGGGTGAAGAACCGCTTCGGCGCCACCGATGAAATCGGCGTCTTCGAGATGACGGGCAGTGGCCTTGCCGAAGTCGGCAATCCCTCCGAGCTTTTCTTGGGTGACCGGCTGGTGGAAACGCCAGGATCGGTGGTGTTCGCCGGGCTTGAGGGCAGCCGGCCCCTGCTGGTGGAAATTCAAGCGCTCGTTGCACCCTCCGCGCTGGGCACGCCGCGCCGCGCGGTGGTGGGCTGGGACAGCAATCGCTTGGCCATGGTGCTCGCCGTCCTCGCGGCACGCTGCGGGGTGCGGTTTTCTGGCCATGATGTCTATTTGGCGGTTGCGGGCGGCCTTAGATTGAATGAACCGGCGGCAGACCGTGCGGTTGCGGCCGCTCTGATGGCCTCGCTCACAGGGCACTCCTTGCCAGCAAGCCAGGTCTATTTCGGGGAGATCAGCTTGTCTGGCGCGATCCGGCCAGCGCCACAGGCCGTGCTTCGCATGAAGGAAGCCGCGCGCCTGGGGTTCGACAAAGCTGTTTCGGCGCCCCTTGCCAAAGAGAGCGACGCCGACACCGGCCTGATGCTGGACGCCTATACACGGCTTGATGAATTGGTGGTGACCCTGGCCCAGGCATCGGCGGCAAACCAGGCCTCCAAGCCTCATATCATCGATCCAGAGACATTCATGCCCGAAGCTGCACAATTATGAACGTGATGTGACGTTCCTGCACTTGAATGGCAGCACTGATCGTGAAAGACAGCGGGCGAGAACCATGACGGTCGGGCGCGTCGATTGCGGCGGAACTGCTCGGCTTCTTTTTTAATCGTGGCGGCCCCCAACTTTCACTCCCAAGGATGGCGCGTTGTGATGCAAGATGAGGTTCATCCATGACCATCACCCTGCTTGATGGCATCGTCTTGGCCGTTGTCCTTCTGTCGGCCGTTTTGGCGATGATGCGCGGCTTTTTGCGGGAAGTTCTGTCGATAGGATCCTGGGTCGCAGCTGCTGCCGGTGCCTACTTCCTCTATCCGAGCTTGTTGCCGTTCGCGCAGCAATACATCACCGAAGAGGTGTTCGCGACGGCGGCCGTGATCGGCAGCCTGTTCTTCCTCATCCTGATCATCGTCTCCTACCTCACGATGAAGCTTTCCGACGCGGTGGCCGACTCGGCAATCGGCCCGCTCGACAGGACCTTGGGGTTTTTGTTCGGTGCAGCGCGCGGCGTCTTGCTGTTCGTGATCGCGGCGCTTTTCTTCAACTTCTTTATCCCCGACAATCCGCCGCAATGGGTGGCCGATTCTCGATCCAAACCGATCCTTGATGATCTTGGTGCGGAGCTGTTGGCCATTTTGCCGGATGATCCTGAAGGTCAAATTCTGGATCGGTTGCAGGGAAATGATGAAGCAGACGACTTAACACCAGCTCCGGGAACGCAAGGCAGTCTGCCGGCAAGAGATGTGCAGGTGACTGTGGCTTTACACGCGGTGCAAGTCCGCTAGCTAATCGGGCTGCGGTTTCGCGACAGGCCAGCGTACGGGACGCCGGCCTTAACCAGATGGGAAAGGGGTGACCCATGGTCGCCTACAATTCCGAAGACGATCATTTCCGCGATGAGTGCGGTATTTTCGGCGTCTTTGAGCACGCCGATGCGTCCGCCCTGACAGCACTTGGTCTGCACGCCCTTCAACATCGCGGTCAGGAGGCGGCCGGTATTGTCTCCTTCGACGGTCAGCAGTTTTTCTCCGAACGTCATATCGGCCTTGTCGGCGACCGGTTTTCCAAGCCTGAGGTCATCGGTCGTCTAAAGGGCAATCGCACCATCGGTCACGTGCGCTATGCGACCGCTGGCGGCGCAGGCATCCGCAACGTGCAGCCGCTGTTTGCTGAGTTTGCTGGCGGCGGCTTTGCCGTAGCCCACAATGGCAATCTCACCAACGCCCAGAAGCTTCAGACGCAACTACGCCAGCAGGGATCGATCTTCCAGTCCACATCGGACACGGAGACAATCATCCATCTGATCGCGATGAGCCAGGCCAAGGGTATCGTCAATCGGCTGACGGAGGCGCTGCACAAGCTTGAAGGCGCCTATTCGATCATCGCTCTGACCGAAAAGAAGCTTGTCGGCGTGCGCGATCCGCTGGGCGTGCGACCGCTGGTCCTGGGCATGCTCGATGGATCCTATGTCTTGGCATCGGAGTCCTGCGCGCTCGACATTATCGGAGCGGACTTTGTGCGCGATATCGAACCTGGTGAGATGGTGGTTATCACCGAGCGCGGGATTGCCAGCCACGCGCCTTTCGCGCCCAAACCGTCACGCTTCTGCGTGTTTGAATATGTCTACTTTGCCCGGCCTGACTCCATGGTCGAGGGTCGCAATGTCTACGCCGTGCGCAAGGCTATCGGCGCGGAGCTCGCCAATGAGTCCCCAGCTGACGTTGATTTGGTGATCCCGGTGCCCGATTCAGGCACGCCGGCAGCCATCGGTTATGCGGAGTCCTCCGGCATTCCGTTCGATCTGGGTATCGTCCGCAATCATTATGTGGGCCGCACCTTTATCGAACCAACCGACGCCATCCGCCATATGGGCGTGAAGCTTAAGCACAATTCCAACCGGCTGCTTCTGTCCGGCAAGCACGTGGTTTTGGTGGATGATTCCATCGTACGGGGCACGACGAGCCGTAAGATCGTTCAGATGGTGCGCGAAGCCGGCGCGACCGAGGTGCATATGCGCATCGCCAGCCCGCCGACGCGTGATGCCTGCTATTACGGCGTCGACACGCCGCAAAAAGAACATCTCATCGCCGCCAAAAACTCCGTCGGCGCGATTTGCGAGACCATCGGCGCAGACAGCCTTGGTTTTCTGTCCATTGACGGGCTCTACCGGGCGCTCGGCGAGGCGCATCGCAACAATGATATTCCGCAGTTCTGCGATGCCTGCTTTACCAGCGAGTATCCAACGCCCCTGTCCGACCGGGCGGAGAACGCGGCAAGCCATCACCGGCTTGTCGAGGTCGAGTAGGCCTCAGGCCGGTCCCCTATCTATTCCCGACATCTGCTATCCCCTTTCCCACGAGGCCTCATGACAAGCGGCGCGCCCGACACACCCACGAACGACAATGAGACGGCGACAGATACCGCCCCCAAGCAGGGAAGCAGCGATGCCCGCGTTGTGGTGATCACTGGCGCCTCGCGGGGCATCGGTTATGCGTTGGGTGAAGCGTTCGGCGCGACGGGCGCTCATGTGGTGGCCATTGCGCGCACCGTCGGTGGCCTGGAAGAACTGGATGATGCGATCAAGTCGAAGGGCGGCAGTGCCACGCTGGTGCCCGTCGATCTGCGCGATGGTGAAGCCATCGACCGGTTGGGTTTGGCGCTTTACGAGCGGTTCGGCCGGGTTGATGTGCTTGTCGGCAACGCCGGGCAACTTGGCACGATTACACCCCTTGCTCATTTGAAGCCGAAGGTCTTCGATGAGGTGATGGAGGTGAACGTGACGGCCAACTTCCGGCTGTTGCGGTCGTTCGATCCGCTGCTGCGTCAGTCCGAGGCGGGGCGCGCCGTGTTCCTTACCTCCGGCGCCGCACACAGCGCCAAGCCGTTTTGGGGCGCCTATGGCGCCAGCAAGGCAGCCCTTGAGTTGCTGGTGCGCACCTATGCCAACGAAATGGCGAGCACATCCGTCCGTGCCAACCTTCTGAACCCCGGTCCGATCCGCACTGCCATGCGCGCCCGCGCTGTGCCGGGTGAAGACCCAACGACTATGGCCAAAGCAGATAGCTTGGTTAAGCCGGTGATGCGCCTCACCGACCCCGGGTTCGATGATACCGGCAAGACCTTTGATGTGCGTGCTGGCAAACTGGTGGAGCCACAGCCCCCAGCCTGACCAACCGTCTGGCAAAGCTACTGAATTTTGCGCTTTTTTGCCTTTGCGGCGTACGGGTTGTCGCCCTTGCGGACGAGCAGGCGTACCGGCACGCCGGGCAAGTCGAACGTGTCGCGCAGACCGTTCGTCAGGTAGCGCGTGTAACTGGCCGGCAGGGAATCTGGCCGTGAGCAATACTCCGCGATGGTCGGCGGACGTGCCTTGGCTTGCGTCATGTACCGCAGCTTCAGACGTCGTCCTGCGACCGCGGGCGGCGGATGCTGCTGTATCATGGCCGATAGCCATCGGTTAAGCGCCGCCGTTGAGACGCGGCGGTTCCACACATCGTCCATTTCAAGCACGGCCCGCATCAAAGCTTCGGTGCCCTTGCCGGTGAGCCCAGACAGCGGGACCAGAGGTGCGCCGCGACGCTGCGGCAGCAGCCGTTCCAACTCTTCTGCGCATTCCTTGAGGAAGCTGTCCTTGCGCCTAACCAGGTCCCATTTGTTGAGGCCGAAGACGACTGATCGGCCCTCGCGTGAAACGAGGTCGGCAATCTGGAGGTCCTGCTTCTCAAAAGGGTGTTCGGCATCCATCAAGATGATCACGCATTCGGCGAAACGAATGGCGTTGAGGGCATCTGAGACCGAGAGCTTTTCCAGCTTCTCTTGAACCTTGGCCTTGCGGCGCATGCCAGCGGTATCGAAGAGTTTGAAGGGCCGACCGTCGAACACCCAGTCCACCGCGATGGGGTCGCGTGTTATGCCGGCTTCCGGGCCCGTCAACAGGCGATCCTCGCCAAGCAGCCGGTTGACCAGCGTCGATTTGCCGGCGTTTGGCCGACCGACAATGGCAACCTGCAAAGGACGGATATTGCGCGCTGCATCCTCTGCTTCAATGTCCTCTTGCGAGCTTTCGCCTTCTTCAACGCTGAGCAGTTCAACATCATCATCAGCTGGCGCGGCTTCTGCGGCCTTCAGAGCCTCGAAGCCATCATCCAGGGCGTTGAACAACTCGCCCATGCCCTCGCCATGCTCAGCGGAGATTGCAACGGGTTCGCCCAGCCCAAGTTCGAAGGATTCATAAGCGCCATCCAGCCCTCTTCGGCCTTCGACCTTGTTGGCAACCAGAATCGTCTTGTCGCCGTAGCGGCGCATCAGTCCGGCAAAGTCAGCATCAATCGGTGTGATGCCAGCGCGCGCATCAACAACGAACAGGCAAAGGTCGGCCTCGGCGATAGCACGCTCGGTTTGTTGGCGCATGCGGCCGGCGCGCGAGGCTTCATCTGCCTCTTCCAGACCGGCGGTATCGACCAGCGTGAAGGTAAGGTCGCCTAGCTTGGCTTCGCCCTCGCGTCGGTCACGCGTGACGCCCGGCGTGTCAGCGACCAGCGCCAGGCGCTTGCCGACGAGCCTGTTGAAGAGCGTTGATTTGCCAACATTGGGCCGCCCGACGATGGCGACGACGGGTCGGTGAGTTTCCTGCTGTTCCATCAACCGATCAGTTCAGGGCAAGCAAGGTGCCGTCGGCGGCCAGTGCCAGAATGCGCCCACCTGCTGCAATCGGGCGAAGGAAGATGTCTTCGCTGACCGAGGAAGATCCGGCGATCTCACCACTGGCAGGGTTGACCTGGAGAATGTTGCCGTCCGTGGATGCCAGATAGAGCACGCCATCGGCCAAGGCTGGTCCGGCCCATTTCTCCTCACCCTCGCCGGAGCCACCGGGCAACGCAACGGCCCACTGGATCTCACCGCTCGTGCGGGAAAGGGCCATCAGGCGACCTTCCAGATCGACCAGAAAGATCACATCGCCAGCGACAATGGGCGTGTGCACTGAGCCGACATTGGTCTCCCACTCACGGTCGCCGCTCGACAGACCAACAGAGATGGTTCGACCGCCAACGCCCGTCGCGATTACAGAACCAGCGGCGACAATCGGGCTTGCCACCAGATCGCGTAGACCGGACAGCGCCTGGACGCGCGCGCCGGTGCCCACGGCGTCCGCCCAGCGCGGCTCGCCATTTTCGGCATTGAGCGCGACGATCTCGCCAGACGAGTAGGGCACGCTCACGGTGTCGCCAGCAACCGCGGGCGTGCCGGAACCTAAGAGACCGGCTGTGGCGGGCACACCGCGGAATCGCCAACGCTCGGTGCCATCTTCAATCGAAATCGCCAAAAGACGGTTAGACTGGGTGATGACATAGACCGTGTCGCCAGCGACCGTCGGCGCAGATAGGGCTGGCGTGTCCAGATCAATGGCCCACAGGGTCTGGCCGGAGTTGGCATCCAGGGCGAACATCTGCCCAAAGCCAGTTGCGGCAAACACGCGGCCGGCACCAAACGCGACACCGCCTGCCCCAACCTGGCCATCCTCATCTTCAGGGCGAAGGTCGCGGCGCCAGCTTTGGCCACCGCCAGAGATGGAAACGGCGGTTACGTTGCCATTGGGGTCATAAACATAAGCACGGCCCGCTGCCACGATAGGAAGCGCAGCCTTGCGCACCTGACGACGGCCACTAACAACGCCAGCTTCTGAGCGCCAGGTCTGTGAGCCTGCGAGCGAGACATGGCCTGGATTGTTGGCGGCATTACCACCAGGCTGGGTCCATTCAATCACGCCGGACGGGCCAGGAATGGCAACCGTCGTGTTGACCACCTGTGCGACAGGGTCGGTCGATCCGCCAAGGGCGATGCGCTCTCCAGGAAGGCGTTCTTCCTCGCGCGCGAAGGGGTTGATGCCGTCAAGCGCATCACCAACGGTTTGACAGCCGGCAAGCAGTGGAAACAGGGCCAGTGCAAAAAGGGAGGAACGACGCATACCTAACACTCTCACCTTATGATCCATGCGCAGACGCGCCATCGCTCGCCAATACATCGAGCGCCACGCGGGCACGCGCCCTTACACTTTCTGGCGCGTTGAAATCGCTCACCAGCTCCAGGAACAGGGCGAGCGCTTGGTCGCTGTTACCATTTCTAAGGGCCGCAAATCCGCGAATCTCACGGGCTGAATGGCTGAACGGGTTCGTTGTTTCCGACAGCGGCAGAAGCAGACCTTCAATTTCTGTGGCATCACCGTGATCAAGCAGCAGATAGCCAAGCCGTACGGCAGCCATGTCGCGGGTGAGATTGTCGAGACCGCTGTCGGTCGCCATCCCTCGGAAGGTTGCGATGGCACCATCAACGTCACCTGCCTCGGCCATGGCGCTTGCCGCCCGAAACCCGGCCAGTTCGGCATAGCCAGCCGGACCATTGGACGCGATGGCGTTTAGTTCTACCAGGCCGGCCGACGGATCATTCTCGATCAGCGCAATGGCATCCAGGAATCGGTCGCCGGCAGCAGCCGCCTGCGCCGTTGTGTAGGCTTCCCAGCCGCGCCAGGCCGCGACAGCTACGACCAGCAGGATCGCGCCGCCGATAATGTACTTTCCGAAGCGCTGCCAGATACGCTTGGCGCGGTCCTTGCGGATGTCCTCGTCGATTTCACTGAAAATGTCGGTCATGAAGGGTCCGAAATGGGGCCAGTCGGCCAGGTTGACGATGCGGGAAAAAGTGCGCGGGACCATAGTGCCGTGCGCGCGGAACTGCAATCAGAACGGGTTGAGGTCGTCGTGGCGACCAGTTGACGTCAGCCGCTAGGACCGCTTTCGGGCTTAAACATGGTCATCGGCCGGAAAGCTGCGATCGCGCACCGCATCGGCATAATTGGTCACCGCTTCCTCAATGTGATCGCGGAGGGAGCCAAACTTCTTCACAAATTTTGGCGTCCAGTCGTTGAGGCCGAGCATGTCTTCGAGCACCAGGATCTGTCCGTCGCAGGCTGGCGAGGCACCGATGCCGATGGTGACGGTGGAAACTTGCTCAGTGATGCGGCGCGCCAAGGGTTCCACAGTCCCCTCAATGACCATAGCGAATGCGCCGGCATCGGAGATTGCTTTGGCATCTGCTTCGGTCTGGCGCTCGCTTTCGTCCGATTTGCCCTGCACACGGAAGCCGCCCATCGTGTTGATCGCCTGCGGGGTCAGCCCGATATGGCCCATAACGGGGATGCCGCGGCGGACGAGGAACTCCACCGTCTCAGCCATATGCTCGCCGCCTTCCATCTTCACCGCACCGGCGCCGGTTTCCTTCATGATACGGGTCGCCGAGTGGAAGGCCTCTTCCTTGGAAGCTTCGTACGAGCCGAACGGCATATCGACCACGACCAGTGCCTGTTTGGAGCCGCGCATCACCGCCAGCCCTTGGACGATCATCATGTCGAGGGTGACAGGCACGGTGGATTCCATGCCGTGCATGACCATGCCGAGGGAATCACCGACCAGGATGAAATCCACATGCTCGTCCAAAATGGACGCGGTGTGAGCATGGTAGGCCGTTAAGGCGACAACAGGTTCGCCATGTTTGCGCTTGGCGATATCGACGGCCGTGGTGCGGCGCTTGGACGTTTGAACGGACATTGGTGGGGCCGGTACTCGTTTGCTTCTCGGCCGGCTTCTAAACGATTGGCGGCACGCCGAACAGCCATTCATGCGCCCAAAGCAACAAGACGACCCAGGCAAGCGTTCCGATAACGACGACAATGATATCGCCGCCCCAGCCAGAGGGAGCCACCGGATCAGGCTCGCCGCGTCGTTTGACAGAGATGCGATCCACGATCGCCCAAACCAGAAAACCGCCAAAAAGCACCAGGTGAACGGTGAAGCCATTGGCCAGAAGATGGGCGAGCGCCCAGATCTTGATCGCCACCAGCATGGGGTGCTTGAGCCGCGCCTTGAGCTTGGAGGGCGGCGCATAGGCCGCGACCAGCGCGATCATTGCCGGAAGCATCAACACGACGGCCAGATGCCGGGTCCAGATCGGTGGCGCCCAGACAAAGCCCAGAGCAAATTTGGCATCCTGATAGCCGTAGATAAGGGCAACGAACCCAAAAAGAGCGAACAGGCTGTAGAAGCCCTTCCAAGGGCCTTCGCCATAGGAGCCGACAAAGCGTTCACGGACATTGGGCGCGGCAATGCGCACCGAGTGGATACCAAGAAAAATGAGCAAACCGCCCAGAAAAGCGACCATCGACGCTCTCTACCTGTTTTGTTTTGATCCCGATTGCGGACGATTTCCCGATGTCCGCAGCAACCGTGGGTTTACCCAACGGTGGCTACTGTGTTGCATTGTCGCCGCGCCACGGCAATAGTGGTTTTGCGGCATAAGGGGCTGCCCTATTCGGGCAAGAAGTTAGTAGGAAGCGGGGGTCCGAAATGGGACGATTGCTAGCAGGCGCCTTTGGTTTGGTTCTGACCGCGTTGATGGCCGCGCCGGCCCAAGCATCCGTTATCGCCAAAGTCGATCTTTCCGAGCAGAGCATGCAGGTTCTCGTCGATGGCGAGGTCGTGCATGAGTGGGATGTTTCCAGCGGCCGGGCGGGCTACTCAACCCCGACGGGCACCTGGCGGCCACTGCGCATGCACACCATGTGGCGCTCGCGCACCTACAACAATGCGCCCATGCCCCACGCGATCTTCTTCCAGGGCGGTTACGCGCTGCATGCCACCAATGCGATTGGGCGGCTTGGTTCGCGTGCTTCTCATGGCTGCGTTCGGCTCCACCCTGACAATGCTCGCGCGCTGTTCGCACTGGTGCAGGAATACGGCCCGCACCGCACGCGCATCCAGATCACCGAATAACCTTCCAGCTTGAGCGCGCCGGGCAATGCGCGCGACGTTCGTGCTCGCTTGACGGCGATGCGCGCCGCTGCCGTTGCAGCCAGCGAGGCCACCCAACAGGACCGTAATCCAGTGACGCTCGACCAGCAATCGGTCGGGCGGCTTTCGCGCATGGATGCGATGGCCCAGCAAAACATGGCCGAAGCCCAGGAAAGGGCCCGGCAGGCCGAGATAGTGCGGATCGATGCTGCACTGCGCCGCCTGGACGATGGCGATTACGGCTATTGCGCCGAGTGCGATGAACCGATTGCCGTCAAGCGCCTGGATGCCGACCCAACCGCAGCATTGTGCATTTCCTGTCAATCGTCGCGAGAACGCTAGTTTTTGCCGGCTTAGCTGTTGCCTGTTCGCACCAGCCATGCCCTGTTGCATTCAAGAGACGAACAAAAATGAACTAAACCGTTTACCTCGCTTTGATTGTGACGTAGACGCCGCCGCAACGTCGTTAACAAAGGCTCCGTGCGATGCTCCTACCGGCACGAAATCCCCTCTCCGTCTTCCCTTCTTATGCCTTCCCCCCTCCTGCCTTCCGCCCTTCATCGACCAAAGCTTTGCTTGCCTCCCTTGCGGTGGCCGGGCTTTTGGGAGCTGGCGTTGACCTCGGCCAGGCGCAGGAAACGGCAAAGCCCGCGCGTGTGATCACCGTTGAGCAGCAGGGGGCTGGCGTCGAGAGGCGGTTCTTCGGCCGTGTGGCTGCGCTGGAAACGGTTGATCTGAGCTTCCAGGTGGGCGGACAGGTCATCGAATTTCCGGTTGAAGACGGGGAAGAGATCGCGGAAGGCTCACTGGTCGCCGAGCTTGATCTTGTGCCTTTCGAACTGGCGCTTGAGCAGGCGATTTTGGAGAGCGAGCAGGCAGAGCGCGCACTTGATCGTGTCACGCAGCTGCAAGGTACGGGCAGCGAAGCCACCCGCGAAGATGCAGAAACATCCTTTGCCTTGAGCCGCGTGGCTGTTCGTAACGCGGAGAACGCGCTGGAAGATGCAACCTTGCTTGCACCGTTCGAGGCGCTGGTGTCACGGCGTTTGGTCGCAAACTTCACAACCGTCGGCGTGGGGACGCCGGTCGTACGCCTCCACAACATGTCAGAACTGCGGGTTGAAGCTGACATCCCTGAAGTCCTCTTCCAGCAGGCAGCCGGTGGAACCTTCGATATCTTTGCCCAGTTCCCCTCAACCGACGAACTCTTTCCGCTCGAAATCCGGGAAGTGATCGCCGAGGCCACCGATATCGGTCAAAGCTTCACCGTCAGCCTTGCCTTGCAGCCGCCGGAGGGCATCACCGTCCTTCCGGGTTCAACGGCCACGATGATCGTGCGCCAGCAGACCTCTGACACCAGACTTCGCATCCCAGCCTCGGCTGTCGGGATTGCCGCCGATGGCTCAACCTTTGCACTGGTCTTTCAGTCAACAAACGGCGAGGACACCGGAACCCTGAGCCAGGTCGCCATTACGATCGAACCCGATGAGGCTGGATTTGTGGTGGTTACCGATGGACTGTCGGCAGGCGACGAAGTCGTTGGTGCCGGCGTTGCGCAATTGGCCGACGGACAGACGGTCAGCCGTTTCCTTGGCTTTGGCGGCTAAGGGGGCAGGTCCATGCACGTCGCACGCACCTTCATCGACCGGCCGCTTTACACTTGGCTGATCATCCTTGGCTGCCTGTTTGGCGGCATTTGGGGATTTTCCAGCCTTGGTCGCCTGGAAGACCCGGCCTTCACCATCAAAACCGCGGTTGTGGTGACCCAGTATCCCGGCGCCAGCGCCGAGCAGGTGGCCGAAGAGGTGACCGAACCGCTTGAATCGTCGATCCAGCTAATGGATGAGCTCGATTATGTGCGCTCGGTCAATTTCCCTGGCCTGTCGCGCTTCTCCGTTGAGGTGCAGGACTCCTTTGCCGGCGTCGATCTGCCTGCTATCTGGTCTGATCTGCGCAACAAGGTCGGCAATGCCGCCCGCAACCTGCCATCGGGCACATCCGAACCCCAGGGCGATGACGGCTTTGGCGACGTGTTTGGCTTGATCTACGCGGTTACCGCGCCCGGATTCACTGACGCTGAAATTCTTGAGCTTTCGACTTTCCTTAGACGAGAGATATTGACCGTCGATGGCGTTGCGAGCGTGGATCTTGATGGCCTGCCGGAAGAGGCTGTCTATGTCGATGTTCAGCCAGCTCTCGCGGTCAACCAAGCCATTGCACCTCAATCGATTGTTGGCGCGATCTCCAGCTACAACGCCGTTCAGCCCGCCGGCGCAATCAGCGAAGACCTTCTGCGCCTGCCGATCCAGGGGCCGAACGATACGGATGGCGTTTCTGCCGTCTCCAGCCTGACGCTTGGCGTCGGCGGAGAGGGCGTGGACCTCAGTGACTTCACCGAGATCAGCCGGCAACCCGTCCCCAACCCAGCCAAGATCATCCGCCATAATGGCGAGCGCGCCTTCACCTTGGGGGTGGCCGGGTTGGCAACCGAAAACATCGTGGAGATCGGCCATATGGTCGATGCCAAGCTGGCCGAACTCGATAGCTCGATCCCCTATGGCGTGACGATCACCTCGATCTACGAGCAGCATATTGTCGTGGAAGAGGCCTCCAATGGCTTCCTGGTCAATCTTTCCATGTCGGTCGCAATCGTTGTGGTTGTGCTGGCGCTGGCCATGGGGTGGCGTGCGGCCATCGTTGTCGGCACGACGCTCCTGCTGACGGTCGTGGGAACGCTCTTCTTCATGGCGATCTTCAGCATCGAGATGGAGCGTATCTCGCTCGGCGCCCTCATCATCGCTATGGGCATGCTGGTCGCCAACGCCATCGTCGTTGCCGAGGGCATGCAAGTGGCCATGCAACGGGGTAAAAACTCGCGCGATGCCGCCGATGAAGCGGCTGGCAAGACCCAGATTCCGCTCCTGGGCGCAACCGTTATCGGGATCATGGCGTTCGCCGGCATTGGGCTCAGTCCCGATTCCACAGGCGAGTTCATGTTCTCACTGTTTGCCGTGATCGGTATCTCGCTGCTTCTGTCTTGGGTGCTTGCCCTTTCCGTGACACCGCTGCTTGGCCACTATGTCTTCAAGCAGGGAAGCGAAGACGCCGCTGACGCCTATTCAGGGCCGCTGTTCAAGCTCTATGGCCGGTTTCTTGGCCTTGCCATTCGGCTGCGCTGGATAACCGTTCTGCTGCTGATCGCCGTAACCGTCGTTTGCTACGCGGGCTTTGGCCAGATCCGTCAGCAGTTTTTCCCGGACTCCAACACGCCCATCTTCTTCGTGCACTACAAGCTGCCGCAAGGAACCGACATCAATACGACGGCCGCTGAAATGAGCCGTGTGGAAGACTGGCTTGCCGAGCAAGACGAAGTGAAGGCCGTCTCCACCTTCGTTGGAGGGGGAGCAACGCGCTTCATCCTCACCTATGGCGCCGAGGATCCCAACTCCAGCTACGGGCACCTGATCGTTCGGACAGAAACCCTGGAAGAGATCACGGCCCTGCGCCCACGCCTTGAGGCATTCGCGGCGGAAAACCTCGTTGAGGGTGAATTCCGGGTCGAGCGCCTGGTCTTCGGTCCTGGCGGCGGTGCGCCCGTCGCAGCGCGCTTCTCTGGTCCGGACCCTGCTGTTCTGCGAACGCTTGCCCAAGAGGCTCAAGCCCGCATGATCGCGGCGTCCGACAACGTGTTGAACGTGCGCACAGACTGGCGCGAACAAGAGCTGGTGATCCGACCGGTCTATGCCGAAAATCGGGCGCAGACGGCGGGCATCGCCCGCGATGAGCTGGCCTCGACCTTGCTTCTTGCCACCGACGGCACGCAAGCCGGCGTTTACCGCGAAGATGACCGGCTGATCCCGATCATCGTTCGCATCGATCCCGACGCTGACTTGTCGCTCATCGATCAGCTGATCTACTCGCCCAATGCCCAGCAATATATCGGCCTGGAGCAGGTGTCTGACGGGCTGCGGTTTGAGGCCCAGAACACGCTGGTTCATCGTCGTGACCGCTTGCCGACCATCACGGGTGGGGCTGATATCCCTGCCGGCTTCACGGCGGCGCAGGTGCACACGGAAGTCCGCGCAACGATTGAAGCCATGATCTTGCCGCCCGGCTACCTGTTCGAGTGGGGCGGCGAGTTCGAAAACTCTGCCAACGCCAACGAGTCGCTCGCTGCTCAGTTGCCACTCAGCCTCTTGATCATGGTTCTGATCTCGGTGCTGTTGTTCAATGCGCTCAGGCAGCCAATCATCATCTGGCTGCTCGTGCCCATGTCGGTGAACGGTGTAACAATCGGCCTCCTAGGCACGAACTCGCCCTTCACCTTCACGGCGCTGCTTGGCCTGCTGAGCCTGTCGGGCATGCTGATCAAGAACGGAATTGTGCTGGTGGAGGAAATCGACCTCACGCGTAAGGCCAATCCCACACAGCCATTGCGCGAATCCATCACCGAAGCCTGTATGTCGCGTTTGCGGCCCGTTGTGCTCGCTGCTGCGACCACCATCCTCGGCATGGCCCCGCTTCTAACGGATGCGTTCTTCCGCTCGATGGCGATCACCATTATGGGCGGCTTGGCCTTCGCGTCGATCCTGACTTTGGTGGCCGCACCAGTGCTGTATGATCTGTTCTTCTCACGTGGAGACAAAAAGCGGCTGGCGGCTCTCGAGGCTGAGCCGGCACCCGCATAGGGCTGGCGCTCAATGACGCAAGACGATGGTTCCCTCAATGCCATAGCCGACAAAGCGCTTGCCGAGGTTGGGGAGGTCTTGCAGGCGGCACTACCGGGGCGGGCTGAGGCGATGGCAACACCGCTCCTGGCGGCCAAACGGATCGCTCTGCATGGTCTGGGGCGTGAGGGCTTGATGATGAAAGCGCTCGCTATGCGCCTTTTTCATATGGGCCTGGATGCGCATGTGGTCGGTGACATGACAACACCGCCGGTCGGCGTCGGCGACCTGCTGGTTGTCAGCGCTGGACCCGGTCACTTCTCCACTGTCGCGGCGCTTACCGAAATTGCCAAGAAAGCTGGCGCAGAGGTGATGTGCATAACCGCTGAGCCGGGCGGTTCCGTGCCAGCTGCCGCTGACCATGTGATCCATTTGCCGGCCCAGACAATGGCGAATGATCAGGTTGAGACGTCGTCCATCTTGCCCATGGGCTCGCTCTATGAAGCGGCGCAGCTGCTGTTCTTTGAAGTCCTGGTCCTGCACATGCGCGCCAGATTGGACCTATCGGCAGACGCTATGCGCGCCAACCACACCAATCTGGAATAGGCCTGGCACCTACTTGCCGCTCGGGAAGTGGGCCGTGGCCTACTCCCACTCGATCGTGCCCGGCGGCTTGCTAGTCACGTCGTAAACAACCCTGTTGACGCCCTTCACCTCATTGATGATCCGGGTCGCGGTGTTGGCCAAAAACTGCATGTCATAGTGATAGAAGTCGGCCGTCATGCCATCGACGGAGGTGACCGAACGCAGTGCAAGGACATAGTCGTAGGTGCGCCCATCGCCCATCACGCCCACGGTTTGAACGGGTAGCAGCACTGCGAAGGCCTGCCAGATGGCATCATAAAGGCCGGCATTGCGGATCTCTTCCAGATATATCGCATCGGCCTTGCGCAGGATATCGAGCTTGTCGCGCGTGATGCCGCCGGGGCAGCGGATCGCGAGACCCGGCCCTGGGAAGGGATGGCGTCCCACAAACCGGTCGGGCAGGCCAAGCTCGCGGCCAAGCGCCCTCACCTCATCCTTGAAAAGCTCACGCAGCGGTTCAACCAACGCCATGTTCATGCGCTCGGGCAGACCGCCGACATTGTGGTGGCTCTTGATGGTCACCGAAGGGCCACCAGTGAAGGAAACGCTTTCGATCACATCGGGATAAAGCGTGCCCTGAGCAAGGAAATCGGCGCCCCCAAGCTTGGCGGCTTCGGCCTCGAACGTTTCGATGAAGAGCCGCCCAATGATCTTGCGTTTGTCTTCTGGATCGCTGACGCCTTGAAGCTCGCCGATAAAGGTGTCGGAGGCGTCCACATGAACCAGCGGAATGTTGTACTGGCCGCGGAACATGGAGACGACTTCATCGGCCTCGTTGAGGCGCATAAGACCGTGATCAACGAAAATACAGGTCAGCTGATCGCCGATGGCCTCATGGATCAAAACGGCAGCGACGGAGGAGTCCACGCCGCCCGAAAGTCCGCAGATGACTTTCTTGTCGCCAACCTGCTCGCGAATGCGGCGCACGGCCTCATCGCGGAAAGCGCCCATGGACCAGTCGCCCTTAAGACCGGCGATTTTGTGCACGAAGTTGGAAAGGAGCTTCCCGCCGTCGGGCGTGTGCACCACCTCAGGATGGAACATGACGCCGTAGAACTTGCGCGCCTCATCGGCGTACACGGCGAAAGGCGCGCCAGGCGATGTTGCCAGCACCTCAAAGCCGTCCGGCAGATCAATCACGCGATCGCCATGGCTCATCCAGACCTCGTGTCGGGTGCCAGTGTCCCAGACGCTATCGAACAGCGGCGAGGCTTTGTGGACCTCGACAAAGGCGCGACCGAACTCGCGGTGGTCGGACCCTTCCGCCTTGCCGCCATTCTGGATGCACATCGTCATCTGGCCGTAGCAGATGCCAAGCACCGGCACGCCAAGGTCAAACACGCGCTGGGGTGATCGCGGTGATCCGATGTCGCTTGTGGAGGCCGGCCCTCCGGAGAGGATGACCGCCTGAGGCTTCAGACGGTCAATGGCGGCGTCGGCCGACTGGAACGGCACAATCTCTGAATAGACACCGGTCTCTCGGACCCGGCGGGCAATCAGCTGGGTAACCTGCGAGCCGAAATCGATAATGAGGACGGTGGCGTGCTGAGGGGGGGAGTCGGT
>JBHJIX010000006.1:0-40845 GCA_050043025.1 Cohaesibacteraceae bacterium | reverse complement strand
CCCCTATTCATTGGGCGGTACCGCCGGTACCGCCGGGTCTATCACCTTTGTGCCGCTTGCCCGGTCGGTTGTGGCTCTTTCGGCGCTGCGCGCTGCGCCCTTCTGCAACGGCAAGGTTGGGTTTTACGGTGCCTCACGTGGAGGCGAACATGCGCTTCTTGTCGCCTCCCGGATGGCGCGGGATGGCGTGGACGGCCTGCCGGATGCCATCGCTGCGCATAGCCCGGCGGACGTTGTGTGTGGTGCCTTTGATGCACGCCGCTGGCGTGATCGTGGTGACCCGGGCTGGCAGGTTTGGGACCCGGCGGACCGATCCTGGACCTGGCGCGGCTCATCCGACGATTTGACGCCGACAACGCCCATCGAGATCGAGCGTTATGAGGGCCCTTTGTTCCTGAGACATGGCACCGCCGACACCACCTGGGATGTGGCAATGACCAGGCGGCTTGAGGGACGCTTGAAAGCAAATGGGCGCTCGCCAGAGGTGCACTATTACGAAGGTCAGAACCATATTGGCGACAGCGATGGCGAGAACGACCATCACGAGCGGCTAATCGCCTTCTTCCAGCGCCATCTCACCGACGACTGAAGTCAGCCGCGCTCGTCTTTCGGGCTGCCCATGACAAAGTAGCTGATGATGGAGGCGACCTGTGGCACGGTGCCCAGAACCTCGGTGTGGAAATGCTTGTAGGCGGCAAGGTCGGCCGCCTCCACGCGTAACAAATACTCCACCGTGCCTGAGATGTTGTGGCACTCACGCACTTGGCGCGCCGCCTTCATCGCCCGCTCGAAAGCCGCTTGGTCGGCCTTCAGGCGGCGCGCCAGGCCGACAGCAACATAGACGTTGAGACCGATGCCAAGCTTGGTCCGGTCGATGACGGCGCGGTAGCCGGTGATGACGCCGGCACTCTCCAGCGCCTGAACGCGTCGCAGACAGGCCGACTGCGACAAACCCACCTTGTCGGCCAGGGCGGTGTTGCTGAGCCGGCCATCCAGCTCCAGCTCACGCAAGATTTTGTGGTCAGTGGCATCAAGATCAAGCATTTCCAGCGCAAGAAATGCCAATTGCACAACAAAAGCAAGCTTCTTTCGTGTACTGGCGCCTATTCTAAGCGCATGATGATCGATGCCATCCTCACCCTTATGGCCTTTGCTTTCCTATCTGCCGGCACGCCTGGGCCCAACAATCTCATGCTCATGACGTCGGGCATGAACTACGGGTTCCGTCGTTCCGCTGGCCACATGACCGGCGTTGCCTATGGTTTCCCGCTGATGATCGTGGCCGTTGGTCTTGGTCTGTCGCAGCTCTTTGCGCTGGTGCCAGTGCTGCAAACAGCGCTGAAATTCGTTTGTGCCGCCTACCTCCTCTACCTCGCCTACAAGATCGCGACGGCCCGGCCCAAGATGACCGGTGACGGTACGATGGAGGTGTCCGGCCGGCCATTGACCTTCATCCAAGCGGCCGCCTTTCAGTGGGTGAATCCGAAGGCCTGGGTGATGGCGACGACGGCGCTCACCGTCTACGCGCTGCCCCTTGAGGGTGTCGCCAACGCGTTCGGTGTGGCGCTTGTGTTTGCCTTTGCCGGCACCTTTACCGCATCCACCTGGACGGCTCTCGGTGACAGGCTTCGCCTGTTCTTTCAAGACCCGTTGCGGCTGCGCATCTTCAATGGCGTGGCCGCTGGCCTGTTGCTGCTGACGCTCGTGCCGGTCTTCTGGCCTAGCGTTCTCTAGCTGGTCCCTCCGGTGGGCGCTGCAAGACCTGCTCGATCTCGTCCATGACCTGTTGCGGCAGCGGACCGAACTGAAGCGCCTGGGCATTATGCTGCGCCTGTTCGGGTGTGCGGGCACCCGGAATCGGCATAGTCGATGGCGATTTTGCCCAAAGCCAACCGCGCGCTCCTTGAGCCAGCGATCGGCCTCCACTGGTCAGCAGCGCGCGGACGGCATCCAACTGCTTGATGAAGGACGCCTCGACCTGACCGTCCTTGAAATAATCCATCCAGGCATAGCTGTTATGGCGGATGTCATCGGCCGGGATCGTCTCGCCGGCGCTGAACTTGCCGGTTAGAAGGCCCATCCCGAGGGGCGAGCGGTTGAAGCTTGCCAGATTATGAGCTTCGGCCACCCCAATCATGCTCGGCGCATCGAAAAACAGGTTCATCGCGTGTTGAACCGCAACATTGCCGCTACGACCGGTGAGTGCCTCCGCCCGTTCGGGGAAATCGGTCGACCAGCCATACGACGTCACAATGCCCTCCGTGCGGGCCGTCTCCAGCGCATCGAACAGGCGTTTGGCATCCTCGATGGGCAGGCTGTTGAGATGGAGGAAAACGAGGTCCAATGTGTCGCGCCCAAGGCGCTTCCGAGAGGCATCAAGCTGCGCGCGCACCGTTGCTGGATCGTCCCACGGACCGAGCATCTGTTTGCTATCCTCATCGAACGCAATGCCGAACTTGGTGGAGATGATGACATCATCCCGGCCAGCCAGCCCTTGGCCGATCAACCGTTCTGATTGCCCGGCACCGTAGACCGCCGCTGTATCGAACAGTCGGATGCCACTGTCATAGGCAGCGTGCAGGGTTGCCAGAGACGTTGTGTCGTCAACATTGGCGTAGCCTACCGGCTCCTTGCCGTTCCAGAACGGGCCACCGATCGCCCAACAGCCCATACCGAGGCGTGTTTTGGCGAGGATCGGATTGGCCGACGAGGGGTCGACAAACTCTGCCGCGCTGCTTGATGAGGTTTGCGTATCAGTTCCCATTCCGGACCAGTCTCTGTCCTTTCAATCTTGACGCATAAGAAGCACCATGCCTTCCAAAATCCAGACAAACCTTTGAAAACAGCATTTCAGAATTGAAAGCCATCATGGACGACGTTGAATGGGGTGACCTGAAGGTCTTCCTCGCTGTGGCGCAAACTGGTGGGCTTACGCCCGCGGCTCGCCATCTGGGCATAAGCCCTCCGAACATCGGTCGCCATGTAGCGCGCTTGGAAGCTGCGCTTGGCCAGCAGCTCATTGAACGCGGCGCCAAGGGTTACACGCTCTCCCCGGCCGGTGCGGATTTGCTTGCCCATGCGGCCCCGATGGAAGAGGTCGCCGCCGGTATTGCGCGTTGGCGCGATGGCCGTGCCGACCGCAAAACCGTCCGTGTGTCGGCCGGCAGTTGGATGAGTCATTTTCTGGCGAGGCACTGGCAAGAGCTTCATGCGCAGGATGACCCGTTCACACTGGCCCTGGTCGGGGCTGAGGAACAGGTGGATATTGGCAAGCACCAGGCCGATATCGGCATTCGCAACGCCCAGCCCACGGAGCGAAGTCTGGCCCGGCAGGCGCTCGGC
This sequence comes from Cohaesibacteraceae bacterium, assembly GCA_050043025.1. GTDB lineage: Bacteria > Pseudomonadota > Alphaproteobacteria > Rhizobiales > MH13 > MH13. The sequence goes on along the minus strand of JBHJIX010000006.1, from coordinate 37,503 downwards.
CCGGTGGCGTTCGCCGCTTACGCAAAACCGGGATCCGATCCTACCGGCTGGATTGCGTCAACGGCCTCCACGCCATCGGCCCATTGGTTGCATCTGCATCATGGTGGGGACGTGGTGAGCCGAGCCAACAGCCCGCGCTTGGTCCTGGATCTGTGTCGCGCAGGCGCTGGCCGCGCCGTTCTGCCCTGCTTTGTCGGTGATAAGAAAATCCAGATTGAGCGTGCTAGTGGAATCATTGATGATCTCACCCACACGCAGTGGCTCGCAGTCCATCAAGAAGGCCGTCACCAGTCGGCGGTTCGTGTGGTGACGCAGCGCATCAAGGTGCTGGTCACGCGCCACGCCGATCTCTTCTCGGGGAAAATCCCAGCCTCGGAAACCCATTGAACATCGCTCGGAAAGGCTCCGAGCGATGTCAAATCCTGGACGTTCGTTAGGCCGCAGTCCGCCGTGCACGGAACCAGCCAAGGTGTCGGAAGATCAGCCAATCCAAGAACACGGCGACCACAAGCGACACACCCATCAGCGGGAACAGGATCGCAAGGCCGATGATGAGGAGCACCAGGCCCCAGCCAAGGGCGCGGTCCGGTGCGTCCGGAACCCCGAGCGAGCCGGCTGGTCGGCGCATCCACCAGGCGACAAAGCCGCTGATCGACAGCACCATGGCCAGGACGGCGGCCAACGTGTTCTGGGCGAGGTTGAGCCAGCCATAAAGCTCGCCCTGATGGAATGAGATGCCAAGCGAAACGGTCCGAGCAACCGGATGGTTGTCGGCGAAATCGTGCCGCTTCAAAACCTCCCCTGTGTATTGGTCGACGATCAGTTCGCTCTGCTCGAACCGGTCCGCGCTCGCCGAACGCACCCAGAAGGCAGCCTGCGCATTGCGCGGTGGCCGCAGTTCATAAGGCGCTACCAACCCTTGCGATTCTGCGATGGCAAACACCTCTTCATAGAGGATCCTCGTCCCTTCCGAGGCGGTTGAGTTCGGCACATCGCCGCTGAAACGCAGGCTGCGCGAGTTGGTGCCTGTGCGATCCTGGACCGCCGATAGGCCGCCACCCCATACATCCGTCCAGGGCAGGCCGGACACGATGATGGGCACCACCAGAAGGGCGGCAAGGAAACCGGTGAAAAGGTGGGTGTCGCGCCACCATCGCCGGCTTTTCAGCCCGCCAGCGCCCGGTGGCGATAGCGCTTTGGACCAGGTTCGATTGCCGCGCGGCCACCATAGGAAGACACCAGTGATGAACATGACGATGGCCCAATGGGCCGCCAGTTCTACGAACTTGGTGCCCACATCGCCGAGCAGCAGCTCGCCATGGAACTTGCGGACCACCCGCATGGCCATGTCATCACGCGCCTGCACGGCCAGAATGTTGGAGGTGTAGGGATCGACCCAGGCGTAGGATCGTGTGCCGTCCAAATCGTTGAACTCAATCACCGTGGCGCGATCGTCCGCGCCATCGATCTGGACGCCGCGCAGCCGGCTCAAGCCAACGCGATCTTCCACGGCGGCGACTTGGGCTTCATAGCTGGTGCGGCCTTCCCCAACGGCCACATTCAGCCGGTCGGCATAAAGCCACTCTTCGATCTGGGGTTTGTAGAGATAGATGCCGCCGGTGATGGCAAGCATCGCCATGAACGGCAGGACGTAGAGCGAGGCAAGAAAGTGCCACTTCCACACGAGTTTATAGAAGGCACCGCCCGTCTGTTGTGACGCGGCCGGTGCCGACGCGGAAACGTCGGTCATTGTGCAGTATCCTGAAAAAAAGGGGTTGGAGGTCGGGCTCAGCCGACCGCCGGGGGTCCCCGTTTGGGCAGGATATGGCCAAGGCGCGTCTGGTCCGCGCCGACATGCACGACGACGGCAAAGCGTGGTTTGTCGTCTTCGGCGAGTTTGAGCCAGAACGGCGTAGGCGCGTCGATAGCGCTCACGGGTGCGCTGGCTAGACAGGGGTGTTCGCCGCTCTCCTCAAGAGCTACCGGGTTGCCTTCCTCATCAAGACGAACTTCAACCATGCCGCTGCCGGTACAGATGATGACACTCTGAACTCCCGGCAGCAGGGAGGCGAGCGCGGCTGTACTGGCTGGGAGCAAAAGGCTGATGGAGAGAAGCATGGCGAACAGCAGCCGCTCTCCAAACGGCAGCGTGAGCGCCGAGGCGAAGAAGGAAGCGCAACGTGCTGAACGGCGAGCCGACATCATCAGCCTTATAAAATCCCGATAGGGATGAGGCGTACAGGCAATGCCAGCGCCGAGCTAGGGGACAGAGCGTCGCGAGCCGAAAACCCAGCGGTCGTTTCGCAGGAACGGAGCCAGAAAAACAAGCCCCAAGTCTAAATGTCGAGATTACCCAAGGTCAGCGCGTTGTCCTGAATACCCAGCGGTCGTTCCGAAGGAACGGAGCCGGAAAAAAGGGTCCTGCTGTTAGATATCCAAATTACCAACCGTCAGGGCATTGTCTTGAATAAACGCGCGCCGCGGATCGACATCATCGCCCATCAAATCGGAGAAGACGCCGTCAGCCTCATCGGCCTCCTTGATCTTCACCTGAAGGAGGGTCCGCACATTCGGGTCGAGCGTCGTTTCCCAAAGTTGGTCGGGATTCATCTCGCCCAGTCCTTTGTAGCGCTGCAATGAGACCCCCTTGCGGCCCATTTCCATAACGGCCGAAACGAGCGCCCGGGGTCCGCGGATGGCGATCTCACTGTCCTTGCGCTTTAGAATGGCCGCTTTGCCGTAAACCTCTTGCAGACGGGCGGCGAACCCATCCAGCCGCAGCGCGTCTGCGCTATCCAGCAGGGCCGTATCGATGGTGACAACGTCCGTCACACCGCGCAGTGTGCGGGTGAAGACGAGATCACCATTGTCCCGGCGCTGGCCTTCCCAGCCTTTTTCGAACTCATCGGCCAGAATATCGATGCGTCGCGCAACATAGGCAGCTGCCGTTTCAGCCTTTTCCACGTCCGACAAAAGCGAGGCGTTGAGCGCGCCGGCAATGGCCGCCTGCTCCACGACATCACGATTGTAGCGATGGTGCAGACCATGAATGACGGCCGATATCTTGCGGGCCTCATCCACCGTGGTCAGAAGATCCTGACCGGTCAGAACTTCCCCTGACGCAAGCGTCAATGTTGCGCCATCCAGGCCACCATCAATCAGATAGTCCTGAAGCGCCGCCTCGTCCTTCAAATACTGTTCTGATTGGCCGCGCCGAACTTTGTAGAGCGGTGGCTGGGCGATGTAGAGGTGCCCGCGTTCGATCAGCTCGCGCATTTGGCGGAAGAAGAATGTCAGAAGCAGCGTACGGATGTGCGAACCATCCACATCAGCATCGGTCATGATGATGATCTTGTGGTAGCGCAGCTTGTCCGGGTTGAACTCCTCGGCCCCGATGCCGGTGCCAAGCGCCGTGATCAGCGTGCCGAGCTCGTTGGAGGAGAGCATCTTGTCGAAGCGCGCACGTTCAACGTTCAGGATCTTACCGCGCAGCGGCAGAACGGCCTGATATTCGCGCACACGGCCCTGCTTGGCCGAGCCACCAGCGGAATCGCCCTCAACCAGGAAAAGCTCAGCCTTGGCCGGATCACGTTCCTGGCAGTCGGCGAGCTTGCCGGGCAGCGAGGCGACATCGAGCGCGCCCTTGCGGCGGGTCAGTTCGCGCGCCTTGCGGGCGGCTTCACGGGCCGCTGCCGCTTCAATCACTTTGGAGACAATGCTCTTGGCATGAGCCGGGTTTTCCTCAAACCAGGTCGAAAGCGCTTCATTGAGCACGCCTTCCACGACTGGGCGCACATCGGAGGAGACCAGCTTATCCTTGGTCTGGGAGGAGAATTTCGGGTCCGGCACTTTCACTGAAAGCACCGCCGTTAGCCCTTCGCGGCAATCATCGCCGGTCGGGTTCACTTTCTCTTTTTTCGAGATACCGGAACTGTCGGCATAGCCGGTAACCTGCCGGGTCAGCGCCGCACGGAAGCCGGCCAAATGGGTCCCGCCATCGCGCTGTGGAATGTTGTTGGTGAAGGTCAGAACATTCTCGTGGTAGCTGTCGTTCCACCACATGGCGACTTCCACCGCGATGCCGTCGCGCTCTGCGGTTACAGCAATGGGGTCTTCCAGAACGGGCTTTTTCTTTCGGTCGAGCCAGCGCACAAACTCCAGCAGCCCGCCATCATATTGCAGCGTGTCGACACGGTCTTCCACGCCGCGCTTGTCGGTCAGCGTGATCTTCACGCCGGAGTTCAGGAAAGCCAGTTCGCGCAGCCGGTGCTCCAGCGTGTCGAAGGAAAACTCGATCTGGGAAAAGGTTTCTGGCGAGGGCAGGAAGGTCACTTCGGTGCCGGTCTTGCCGCCAGCATCGCCAACCACCGACAGCGGCCCTTCGGCAACGCCGTGGGAGAAGCGCATGGTATGTTCACTACCAGCGCGCCAGATGGTGAGATCCAGCGTCGTTGAGAGGGCGTTCACCACCGACACGCCAACACCGTGTAGTCCGCCAGAGACCTTGTAGCTGTTCTGGTCGAACTTACCGCCGGCGTGCAGTTGGGTCATGATGACCTCCGCTGCCGACACGCCTTCCTCAGGGTGGATATCGGTTGGAATGCCGCGCCCGTCGTCGCGCACGGTCACCGATCCTTCGGCGTTTAGCGTAACGGAGACTTCGGTGGCGTGCCCAGCAAGCGCCTCGTCGATGGCGTTGTCGACCACCTCATAGACCATGTGGTGCAGGCCGGAGCCATCGTCGGTGTCGCCAATATACATGCCCGGACGTTTGCGGACAGCGCCCAAGCCTTTGAGAACCTTGATGGAATCAGCGCCATACTCGGCACCGTCCTCAAACTCTTCCTGCGGCGATGGCATCGGTTCGGCAGTCAAGGGCACATCCTTTGGACACGGGGTGAGCAAGAGGTGCAGCCTCGTGGCGGCAAGCCCACAGAATCACTTTGAATTTTCTAGCATTAACAAGGGCGCGATGGCGAATGGCTGCGCCTGAAACCACCGGTTTATATGGGGATGGCTTGGCTCTTTATCCAGCTCAGCACCCAAGCGGTTGGGCCGTAGGCCCAGAGCAAGCGTCAAAGCGGTTGGGCCGTAGGCTCAGAGCAGGCAGAAAAGCGGTTGGGCCGCAGGCTCAGAGGAAACCAGAGATCGGTTGAGCTTCAGGCCGAGAACCACGCAAAGGCGACCATCGTGCGCGCCAGTTCTTAGTTTATGCGCTTGCCTCTGTCGTCCCCGGTTGGGCCACAGGCCCAGAGAAACCAAGCTCTGACAACCGCTTCAGCGCGCCTTGTCCCGCCCATTGGCCGGTCGCCATACATCCGGTGATGAGATAGCCGCCTGTTGGCGCTTCCCAATCCAGCATTTCCCCCGCGCAGAACACGCCAGGCAGAGCCTTCAGCATGAGATGCTGATCGACGGCATCCCACCTTACGCCACCTGCAACAGAGATTGCCTCATCGAGCGGTCGCGGTCCGTCATGACGAATAGGTAGAGCTTTGATAAAACTTACCAATTCCGCTGGATCAGCAGGCAGAGGGCGTCCAAACTCCATCAGCAAGGCCCGACGCGCACCGTCTAATCCGAGCGTCTTGCGCAGATGATTGGCCATCGATGCCTTGCCGCGCGGTCTAGAGAGCCGCTCGGTCACGTCGGCCGCTTCAAGGTCGGGCGCAAGATCGATCTTAAGCGTTTCCCCGTCGCGAACGGCCCGCGAAACGGCATAGATGCCACTTCCTTCAAGCCCGTTCTCGGAGATAACGCATTCTCCGCGATGACGCGTTTCGCCAGCCATGAGCGCCACCGGCTTCACCGGCGCGCCGAAGTGCTGCTGCATGGGTTCCGACCAGGCAACCGAAAGGCCCATATTGGCAGGCTTGAAGGGTGCCAAGTCGACGCCTTTGTCGCTTAGCAGACTTGCCCAACTGCCATCTGAACCAAGCCTGGACCAGCTTGCACCGCCGAGCGCCAGGATCGTTGCGTCGGCGTCTATGGGTTGGGACCCGTCTGGTGTTTCAAACTCCGGAAGATGTCTTTGTTCGCTCGCTCTGTTCCTGTCGGAACAACCGCTTGGCTCAAAGCCCATCCACCGCCAGCGTGTGCGGGTTTCGACCCCTCGTTCGGCAAGGCGTGCCAACCAGGCGCGCAACATCGGCGATGCCTTCATGGCCTTAGGAAAAACCCGACCCGACGAGCCCGTGAAGACTTCCTGTCCCAACCCCTCACAGAAGCGTATCACGGCCTGCGGCCCCATGCCCGCGAGCATGGGCTGCAGTGCGGGCGCCGCTTCAAAGAACCCGCGCAGAAAGGCCGCGTCGGGCTCGTCCATGGTGATGTTGAGGCCAGACTTGCCAGCCATGAGGAACTTGCGCCCGAGCGACGGTTTGGCATCGCATAGAATGACGTTAACGTCAGAGGCAGACAAGACATCCGCCGCCATAAGCCCGGCGGGACCGGATCCGATGACGACCACCCGCGCGCTCGGTCCGTTAGGACCGGAGCTAGAAAGGCCATGGCTTGTTTGGTCGTCAGGCGGCATCCGGATTTCGCATCATCGCGCTTAACGGTGTTGTCTCAAGGCCGATGCCGGCCTCCTCCACCCCATCAGCGGCGCGAAGGCGCACATCGTCCGGCTTGTTTTGTGACAGTTTCCAGGTGCCGTCGATATGCGCCACATCAAGCTGTACTGGCACGATCTGCCGCTGCATCTTGCCGTAGATCGTCTGGTCCATCTTGTCGCTGGTCCAGGGCTTCTTCGGCAAAAGCTTGGTTTCCTGATGGTCTGAAAGCCGCGCCAGCACCCCGTGAAGCGCGTCTTGCGGCAGCTTGCTCAGCGTTCCGCGCAGATGAACGGCCACATAGTTCCAGGTCGGCACCTGATCATCGACCTGGTACCAATCCGGCGAGACATAGGCATCGCTGCCGGACACCGCGATCACTGCTGGTTGCGGCGTTTCCAGAAGACGCAGGATGGGGTTGGATCGCACCAGATGCAGTTCGGCCTGCCGCCCATCCTCCGACAGAACCAGCGGCACATGGCTCAACCGTGGCCCGTCCTCGGCGTTGACTGCCAAAACGCCAAAGGCCCGCTCACGCACAAAGGCGATGTTGCGGGCCTCATCGGGTTTTCGAAAGGCACGGTTGGGATGCATGCGTCAGATCACATTATTGCCCGGGTGAGGCCGACGATCCGGCGAGAATGCCGCCATCAATGGTGAGTTCTGTGCCAGTCATGAAGGTAGCTTCATCCGAAGCAAGCAGCACACACAGCGCGGCCACCTCTTCTGGTCGTCCGAACCGGTGCAGCGGCGTGCCCAGCGCGACCTTCTTCTTCTTCTCTTCAGCTTCTTCGCCATGGCCGATCATCGTGTCCCAGATATCGGTCCAAACGGCGGCCGGATGCACGGAGGTACAGCGGATCTGAAGGCCCTCCTGCGCGCAGTGCAGCGCCACCGTCTTGGTATGGTTGCGGATCGCAGCCTTGGAAGAGGCATAGGCCGACGCGCCGGGCACGCCGACAATGCCGGAGCGCGAGGACATGTTGATGATCGAGCCCTTGCCGCCATTGGCGCGCATCGCCTTGATGGCATAGCGGCAACCCAAAAAGGTTCCGTCCAGATTCACCGCATGCACGCGGCGCCAGTCGACCAGATGGGTGCGTTCTGGATCGTGATGCTCATCGCCGCGCTCATGGCCGGTGATGCCGGCATTGTTCACCAGCACGTCGATCACCGGGTAAAGCTCTTCCAGATGGCGCCAATCTTCCTCGTCGGCGACATCCACATGGACATAGTCCGCGCCGATATCCTTGGCGAAGGCCTTGCCCACCTCGTCGTTCACGTCGGTAACGACGACCTTCGCGTTTTCTTCCGCGTAGGCACGGGCAATGGCAGCGCCGATGCCCTTGGCAGCGCCGGTGACGATACAGATTTTGTCGGCCAGTCTGTTCATGGGGTCCCTGTTCAGTGAAAAGTTAGGTCAAAAAGTGGTGGTTGAAGGCGTCTGTGTCCCAGCCGGCCTTGTCGGCTGCCAGGTCGTAGACGCTGTTGAGGAAAGCCAGCAGTGCGGCCTGAGGGTCATCCGCCTCGCGCATCGCGTCATAGGTGAGAACGGCCAGTGCGCCATTCTTGTCGACCCATTGGGCGCCATCCGGCTTCAGCCGCGTATCCTTCAGGCCGGCCGGCTCGGGATAGGCGTAGCCATAAAAGGCAGCATGCGGAAACGTGTCATCCCCTGGCCAGAACCCGGTTGAGATCACCTCGTGCGAGTAGGCCTCCCGGTCGGACTGCGTGCCTGTTTCCATAGGCGCGGCCTTACCGGAAAAACGCGTGGAGACGATGTCGAAGGAGTGCCAGTAAAGCTGGATCGGCGTCTGCTTGCCGTTGAACTGGCTGCGATAGGTCTCAAAGACCGATGAAATAGAGCACAGCGCCCGCCAGAAGCGCGTCACCGCCTCGCCATCATAGGCACGCTCGGCGGTGTCTTCCGGAAAGGGCGTCTTCGATTTGTTGTCGTAGGGCACGGCGACGATGGTGACATCGATCCGCAGCGCGCGAAGGGCAGAAAACAGCGCCTCGTAGAACGCGGCGACCGACTTGCCGATCACTGAAAAACTCTCATGGCCACCATCATTGGTTGTCACATCGACCTTGTGGTCCACCATGTCGTAGTCGATCTGAAAACTGCGTCCCTGATAGGGAATGCGCTGTGTCGTCACGCCCCGGGTGTCAGGGTAGAGCGTGACATGCCACCAATGGTTCAGTTTGGGATGCGCCTTCATGCGCACCTTGCCGATAATCTGCAAAAACAGATGCAGTGTTTCCTTCGTGTCCACCCAGTCCGCATAGGGTAGTGGCGGCAGAACAGTATCATAAGCGCCCATGGATCGATCCCTCTTTGTCCTTCGGCGTCAGGCTTCCCGAGGAAGGCCATCATTGATCGGGTAGTAGTCGCCCTTGTCGGCGACGAAGATGTGCTTTTCCAGCGTCAGCCCTGTGGGCTTGTCGAGCGAGCCCAGCGAGAAGGATGTCAAATCTTCCGCATGCATCTTCCAGAACAGGAAGGAGCCGCACCGCTCGCAAAAGCCGCGCTTGGCGTTTTCGCTGGAGGCATACCAGCGCAAGCCCTCGCCTGTGATGACAAGATCGTCATCCTTGCATTCCCCCGATGCCCATTGATTGCCGGACTGTTTGCGACATTGGGAGCAATGGCAGACTGTGTAGCTCTTCGATGGACCGCGCACTTCGTATCGCACCGATCCGCACAGGCATCGACCCGTCAGGTGAGCTGCCATCAGCGCGTCGCCACAAGGCCAGCGGCACCGGCTAGGCCAACAGCGCAAGCCTTGTTGATCCGGCCCATGCCAAATTTGGACAGAAGCGCGCCGCGCGCGCGCTCCACCAACAGCGCATAGATCATCATGATGAGCGGCAGGAACACGGCGATGACCAGCGCGATTTCGGCCATACCAACCGCTGTCAGCGTGGCGAGATCAACCACGGTTGGCAGGACGGCCAGGAAGAACACCATGGTCTTGGGATTGGAAAGGGTCAGCGACAGCCCAGCGACCAGCATGGACCAGTTTCCGTCAGCTTTCAGCTTCGGCGCCTTGGCACCCGGGTCGGCGGGCGCTGTCCATAGTTTGTAGGCAAGGAACAGAAGATAGGCGACGCCGGCATATTTGATGAGCGTGAAGAGGCCCTGCATGGTCTGCGCAATCACCGCAAGGCCCGCGGCAGCGAGCAGAAACCAGATAAGGTCGCCGATGGCGCAACCGGCGACGAAGCCGACAACGCCTTTACGCCCCCGCGCCAGAACACGGGCAATGAGGGCAAGGACAGCAGGGCCAGGAGAGGCGACAGCAGCGGCATAGATGCCAGCGAAAAGCATAAGGGATAACCAGGTCATAGATCGGCATTTTCACCAAGCGCCGATGCGGCGCAAGCGTAACTGTTCGTAGATGACTTGCCGTGATCTCGGTTCCGAACGATCAATCGGCGCGTGTCACCTTGCCACCATCGACCTCAAAATGATCAGCTGGTCTGGAAATGGCGTCAAAAAGCGCCGTGTCGGTGCCGGTCATGAAGGTCTGACCACCAAGTTCCGCGCATAAGTCAAAGAGCGCAGCCCGCCGGCCTTCATCCAGATGGGCAGCGATCTCATCAAGAAGCAGAACGGCCGCTCGCCCGGTCTCACGCTTCACCAGTCTGGCCTGCGCCAGGATGAGCCCGATGAGCAGGGCTTTCTGCTCGCCGGTTGAGGCAAGGCGCGCCTCCACATTTTTGGGGCCGTGACGCACCAAAAGATCGACGCGGTGCGGGCCTTCCAGCGCCCGTCCTGCCGCCCGGTCACGTTGGCGGCCTCGCGATAGCCGTTCCTGATAGTTGCTCGCCGTTTCCGCGCCGGAAAACCCGTCCAGCGCCAACACGGCATGCGGAAAGGCTGAGACGGCATCCCGCGCCTCGGTTATCGCTTGCTGGAGCAGGTCGAGTGTGGCAAGCCGCGCGCGGGTCACCTCTTCGGCGGCCTTGGCCATGGGCTCTTCCACGGCCTCGAACCAAAGCTGGTCGTGCACGCCATCATCAAACATCTTGTTGCGGGCCCGCATGCCCTGCTCAAATCTTGTGACGGCTCGCCCATGGCCCGGATGAAGCGCTAAGACCATGCGGTCGAAGAAGCGACGTCGGTCGCTCGCCGGACCCATAAAGAGCCCATCCATCGCCGGCGTCAGCCACAGACACACCAGATGCTCAAGCAGAGCATCGGCACTCTTGGCGGGAACCTTGTCGATGCGAACGTCGCGGCTTGGGCTGTCGGCGGCGGCCAGCCCTGTACCGATGCGCACTGGATCATCATCAGGTTCAAAGTCGATGGGCACCAACTCGACGGCAACCGAGAAACCGGCGCCGGCCCCATTCTGCATGACCATGTCGCCATAGCGGGCGCGGCGCAGGCCACGGCCCGGCGACATCAAACTAATCGCTTCCAGGATGTTGGTTTTGCCGGCACCGTTCGGACCGGTGAACACGACCATGCCGGCATCGCTGGTGGCTGAAAACGTCAGCTCCGTCGATGCATGGTTGCGGAAATGTGTCAGCAGGAGCCGCGTTAGCCTCGGACCGGCCAACGGGCCGGTAGGACTTTCGGCTGGCATCAGGTGTTAGACCCGCATGGGCATGAGCACGTAAAGCGTGTCAGAGCCGTCAGCATCCTGAATGAGCGTGGGCGCGCCGGCATCAGCGAGCTTGAAGCGGGCATTGTCAGTTTCAAGCTGGCCTGCAATGTCCATGAGGTAGCGGGCATTGAAGCCGATATCGAGCGGCTCGCCGGCATAGTCCACCATCAGCTCTTCGGTGGCCGAGCCGGAGTCCGGATTGGTCACCGTCAGCGTCAGGCGTCCATCGCCCATCGCAAGCTTCACCGCCCGTCCGCGTTCCGATGCCACCGTCGACACACGGTCGACGGCTGCCGAGAACGCCGGGCGCTCGACGTCGAGCACCTTGTCGTTGGCCTGCGGGATAACGCGTGCGTAATCGGTGAATGTGCCGTCGATGAGCTTGGAGGTCAGAACAACTTCACCGATGGTGACGCGGATCTTGGTGTCCGACAGCTCCACAGAGGCTTCACCATCATCGCCTTCTAGAAGCTTCAGCAGCTCGCCGACCGTTTTGCGTGGCACGATCACACCGGGCATGCCTTCGGAGCCTTGGGGCGCATCAGTTTCGGTCTTGGCCAGCCGGTGGCCATCGGTGGCGACGGCACGCAGTTTCAGCGAGCCGTCAACTTCCAGCGTGTGGAGATAGATGCCGTTCAGATAATAGCGCGTCTCTTCGGTGGAGATCGCAAACTGGGTGCGCTCGATCAGCCGGCGCAAATCCCCCGACGCGGTCTGGAAGACATGGCTGAACTGGCCGGCCGTAAGGTCTGGAAAGTCAGACTTCGGCAGGGCTTGAAGCTCAAACCGGGCCCGGCCGGCCTGCACCATCAGCGTTGTGCTGCCGCGCAGTTCCACATCCACTTGGGAGCCATCAGGCAGTTTGCGCACAATATCGTAGAGCATATGCGCTGGCACCGTCGTGGCACCGGCCTGTTCGACCATGGCAGGCAGGGCTTCTGATGCCTCAAGGTCCAGATCGGTCGCTTTCATGCGCAGCGTGCCGTCGGCCGCATCCAACAGCACATTGGCCAGGATCGGGATCGTGTTGCGGCGCTCCACCACCCGGTGAACCCGTGCCAAGGCCCGCAAAAACGGCGTCCGATCGAGAGAAAATTTCATAGTCCCAGAACCCACGCCCACCTGCATTTGCAGCGCGGGCTAACTGAAAAACCTCGTCCATGATCTGGGGGGAGAATGCCGCCACCAGACACCAAACCCTTCGCCCGTCCCGCCTGAGAATCGGTCAAGACGCGGTCGAAGGGTCAGGAGCCTATATGTGAGCGGCTTCAATCGATTTGGCAAGCCGTCGACCTTTGGACGGTCGACGGATGGGCCTACGGATAGACATGGACTATCCCTGTGAAAGAATGGCGCTCTTCAGCGTTTCAATCGTCTTTTGCAGATCGGTATCGGTCTGAAGCTCTTTCTCAATCTTGCGCACCGCGTGCAGGACGGTTGTGTGATCGCGCCCACCAAAGCGCCGACCAATGTCCGGCAGCGACCGAACCGTCATGGTCTTCGACAGATACATGGCAATCTGGCGCGGGCCGACAATCTGTTTGGTGCGGCGCTTGGAGAGAAGGTCGGTTTTGGTGAGGCCGAACTGCAAAGCCGTGGCGCGCTGAATATCTTCGATCTTGATCCGCGGTTGTTCAGCGTTCGACAGCAGGAACCCGATGCACGAGGCAACCGTCTGTTCGCTCACCGGTGCATTGTTGAGCCCTATCTCCGCAATGATGCGGTTGAACGCGCCTTCCAGATCGCGGCCGTTGGTGGTGATGAGGTCGGCGACCTTATCAAGCACCGCATCGGAGACGTCCGCCTGACCGCCCTCGGCCTGATAAGCGGTGCGCCGGCGTTCCAAAATGGCCTTGCGCACGGTCCGGTCCATCGCGCCGATTTCCACCACCAGACCTGACGATAGGCGCGATTGCATGCGCGTGTCGATGGTATCAAGCGAAGCCGGCGCCCGGTCGGCGGCCACCACCAGCGTTTTACCCGCATCGATCAACGTGTTGATGATGTGGCAGAATTCACCCTGGATGGTCTGGCCGGACAGGAACTGAATGTCATCGACAACCAGAACGTCGATGGCGGCCAGCGCCTCCTTGTAGTCGACTGCCGAACGCGCGCGCAGCGACAGCACGAAGTCGCGCATGAATTTCTCAGCTGTCAGATAAAGCGTGCGCTTTGAGCTTGCCTGGAGCTGCGCGGCAATCGCCTGGCACAGATGCGTTTTACCTAGGCCGACACCCCCGCGCAGGATCAAAACCTTGCATCCGAGCACCGAGCCGTCCCGTGCCAGCTCGCGCGCCGCGCGGAAGGCGAACTGATTGCTCTGGCCGACCGCAAAGCTCTGGAAAGTGTAGCGCGGATCAAGCGGCGTGCCGACAGCATCGCTGCTCGCTGTTGCGCGTTCGGTCCGTGTGCTGCGTTGATCGAGCCCTTTGCCGGAAAGCCCGCCCGTCGCCTGCAGCTTGTTCATGCCATGAACGCTGGCGGATTTGGCGTTGGCAGCACCGGAGGAAAGTGACCCATCACCAGGCCTCGTCGAGGAGCGGTTGGTGTTGGCCGGTGTTGCCACCGAACCCTTTGCTTCCTGCACCATCTTGGCAACGCGCCGCGCGGTGCCGGTGCGCACCAAAAGCGCGATCCGCTCCACGCCGGCATCTTCTGTCTGCCAAAGGGTCAGGAGGCGGGAGCCGAAATTGTTCTCAATCCAATGCTTGAGAAACCGGGTCGCAACCGAAAGCACCACTTGTCCATCGGCGGTCTGCTCCAACATGGCGCTGGAGAACCAGGATGAATAGACATCTTCGCCCAGTTCGGCGCGCAGCCTGCTCTGCACCCGTTTCCAGTTGCGCTGACCCTCATCGCCGGTGCGGGTGGTGGCGGGCTCATCGTCTTTCTCGGCGGCCCGTTCATCGGGCTTATCGCAAAGAGATGCCGCCGACGCGGTCACGCCATCCAGGGCGCGCTCTGAATCCGCAGCGCCGGCCAGGCGGGGAGATTGCGGGGTGGGCGAGGGTGAAACGGTTTTGCCAGAAAGAGGGGTTTTAGAAGCGTGCGCGTGAGGGTGGGTTGAAACGGGCGACATTGTAAAAGGGTTCCAGGCAATAAGGGGGTGGCGCGCTGCATGCCGCAGGCGAAAGGTATCTGATTGAGACGTCGGCCATCTTGTTAGGTAGAGGGCCAAAGCCGCAAAAACAGGGCTTCAAAGGGAAGAGCGATCTCAGGCTATGCGAAGACCGGCGAAGGGCTAGATCTGGCCAGTGGGAGGGGCTCCGCTGCACCGCCCGGCGCCTGCCCAGGTCATCTCCATGAGCGGCTGGCGCGCTTCCAGATCGATATCCTGCCAGCTGTCAGACGAAACGGTGGCAGAGCGAAGCGGATCGCCCACCACACCACGTCGGACAATCTGCGCGCTTATGGCGCGCCAGGATCGCAGGGTCGAAAGCCGATAAGGCGAGAGAAAACGCCGCGCAACGCGTGAGGAGCGATAGGCGCGGCGAACACGGCGCGAACTGACCGATGGCTTGCCGCTGGCAAGGTTGGAAAAACCGTTGGAGACTGGCAGCCGGTCCATAGCGCCACGGGCGCCATAACAAGTGTGACGGAACGCAGGTGTCGATGCCTGGCTGGAGGCGTTGATGGCATACCGGGCAGCCGACGGCGAAAAGTCCGGCCTGACCTTCTGGCCTGATGGCCCGGCAGGACGATTAGTCCTTGCCACTTGGCGCTCGGTCAAATCACGCGCCGCCCCGCTTATCCAGCCCATTATTGGGACCCTCCGTCTTATAGGCTAAACCGTCCCAGCCCATAAGTTGCCACACATCGACCAGACGTCAGTCCAGCCAATCCACCCAAACATGCCAGCCTTTTGACCCGTTGGGCCAAACTCGCTGGTTGATGGTGCCAATCGTGAAACGTCCTACCGACAACGCCAGTCAGAGCCCCATGACGCTGCCACATTCCCATAGGGTTGCGGTCCAAGCTGCCCATGGAAACTGCCCATGTCGCTTCGTCCGCAACCGCACGGGAGGTGGCCGCACCATCCCCTATCGATCCGCCCGACCCATGCCTCAAGCGCCAGACCTGCCCCAGTGTCCGCCGCGCATGGACCGCTCATAAGACCAGCAACTGCCGTCATCATCATGCTTGCATCGTCCGCGGTGACCCCCTTCAATCCCGTCATCGCACCTGACAGTGCATGACCTTGAAGCGTGTCACCTTCTGGGTGTCGGGTCCGCCTTACGGCGATCCTTGTGGCCCAAATGGAACGAAAGCAAAGCAGAAGAAAAAGCTCTGCCAATCAGCGCCCAAAACCATCCGTTATTTGCATATACTTATCACGTTGCCGCGACATGATATGCCGTTGCTTAGAAACGATAAGAGCCCGTTGCGGATGATCTTCGGCGAGCGCCGTCGATGAGATTGTTCTATACCTGTGCCCGGCCCCTCGCAATGGTCAAAATCTGACTCTTTTCGCTTGACTCACCCCTCCGCGGACGTTCCGCCGCCCCCCGCTTTCGGGTCCGAAATGAAAAGGCTTTGACTCGTAAGCTTTTTCCCAATTGGGCACGCTTTTTGGGTCACTTTGCTGGCGTGCCAATTTATTGAATTTTTGTTAAAAATAGTGGCTTATCAAAACTAACGCCCGACAATTTTGGGTCTGACTCAAATTGGTTGATCATATAAAAAATTGAAAAATATATAAAATTTGACATTCATGCGAATTAGAGGACGTGAATAGATTATATCCATAATATAGCCGGCTAAATATAAAAACGGTTTGATCACCTTACCGCAGCGGAAAACGATAGGTGAATTGGCCAACACGCCAAACGCAAAAAAGAACAGGCTTTCGCGCAATGCGCGACGACCATGAAAAAGGGCCACCTTCATGGGCGGCCCTTTTTTGCATTCCATTGCAACTTACGTCATTTCAGCAAGGCAGGAAGGCCTGGCCTCACGGTCATTTTCCGTAAACGTAAGTTATTTCGCGGCTGTCTCCAGCGCTTTTACTTTGGCTGTCAGGCGCGAGACTTTGCGCGCAGCGGCATTTTTATGAACGATGCCGTGATTGGCAGCCCGGATGATAAGCGGCTGGGCGTCCTTTAGCGCCGCTGACGCAGCAGCATGATCGCCGGCGGCGATGGCTTCATCAACGCGGCGAATATAGCTGCGCATTTTGCTTTTGCGGTCGCGATTAACGGCGGTCTTGCGCGCAATCTTGCGCACCGCCTTTTTGGCGGAGGGTGTGTTGGCCATACTGTCCTCGTGTTTGGCACGGTGTTGCACTGAAACCCGGAACCGGGTCTTCCCTTGGGCTCTTAATGTCCCTTGAGGGCGGCACGACAATCCATCGCGCCCAGCGAAGCCTGCTTGCCACCATGGCAGGCAGGAAGCGGGCTGATACGGCCAAAGCGCCCGCCCGTCAACCAACAAGGTAGGCTCCGGTGGTGCCCTTATGGCCTATTGCTGTTTGAACTGCGCTGAGCGCTTGTCGACGAAGGCCTGCATGCCTTCCTTCTGATCCTCGGTACCAAACAGGCTTTGGAACAGGCGACGTTCATAGCGCAGGCCCTCTGCCAGCGGCATCTCAAAGGCCCGGTTCACCGCTTCTTTGGCCATCATCACGGCCGCATAGGAAAGCTCCCCAATCTTCTCCGCCGCCTCTAGCGCGGTATCGAGAAGCTCATCGACCGGCACGATGCGCGAAACAAGGCCGCAACTTTCAGCTTCGCTCGCTTCCATCATACGGCCTGTCAGCACCAGATCCATCGCCTTGGCCTTGCCGACCGCGTGCACAAGGCGCTGCGTTCCGCCAATGCCGGGGATGATGCCGAGCGTGATTTCCGGCTGGCCGAACTTGGCCGTCTCGGCGGCAATGACGATGTCGCACATCATGGCAAGCTCGCACCCGCCACCCAGCGCATAACCCGATACAGCCGCCACGATGGGCTTGCGGGCTTTGGCAATCGCCTCGTAGCTCGCTGCATAATCATCAACGAAACTTTCCGGGAAGGAGAGTTCGGCCATCTCCTTGATGTCCGCGCCGGCTGCAAAGGCCCGCTCCATGCCGGCGATCACGCTGGCGCCGATGCGCGGATCGGCATCGGCCTCCGCCAAGGCGGCAGCAATTTCGCCCATCATCTGCGCGTTCAGTGCATTGAGCGCTGATGGCCGGTTTAAGGTGATGAGAAGGACATGGTCGCGCTTGTCGACAAGGATCGTCTCATAAGCCATGCGGAAACATTTGGGATGGGGGAAGAACGATAAGGAAAGAGAGAGAGGGGAAGGTCGAAAGAAGAGATAGACGTCTTAGCGTTGGCAGGTCGGACAGTAAAAGGTCGAGCGTCCCGATTGTACGATGCGGGCAATCGTTCCCCGGCACCCGGCATTGGGGCAGGGTTCATGCTCGCGGTCATAGGCACCGAAACGATGCTGAAAGTAGCCCAAACTACCATCGGTGTGTTTGTGATCGCGCAAGGATGAGCCACCTGCTTCAATCGCCTCGCTGATGACATCGCGAATGTGACCCACCATCCGTGTAAGACGCCCAGTCGGTGCGCCGTTCTTCTTGACCAGTGAGCGGGCAAGGCGTTTGGGCGAGAGTTTGGAGCGCGAGAGCACCTCGCAGACATAGATATTGCCCAGCCCGGCCACGTTTTTCTGATCAAGCAGCGCGGCCTTCAAGGGGGAGCGCCGGTCTGCAAAACGCTCTGCCAGCTGCTCGGGCGTCAGCGCATTGCCCAGCGGTTCGGGGCCAAGATCCTGCAGCTTGGGATGCTCGTGGAGACGAGCCGGCTCGGCGGCAAGAACGAAACCAAAGCGCCTTGGGTCATTGTAGATGACCTGGGCCGGACCCTCAGCACCGCCCTCCACGTTAAAGACCAGATGATCATGCGTGCCCAGGGTGGAGCGCGGGTGGTAATGGTCACCAAGCGGGCGGTCAGGCTCATTTTCCGCCGGCGCTCCGGTCCTGCCGCGGGTGGGCTGCAAGCCCAGAGCTTCAGACGACGGACCGACCGCTTCCGGCGAGGGCTCAACCCGGTAACTCCCCGACATCCCTAGATGCGCAATGAGCGTCGTTCCGCGGTCAAGCTCGATGAGGAGGTACTTCGCCCGCCGCGTCAGCGCCGTGATGCGCGCACCGGTGAGAAGGTCTTTCAATCCATCGGGAAAGGGAAAACGCAGATCTGGCCGACGTACCTCGGCTGAGACAATCCTTGCACCTTCCAGCGCCGGCAACAGGCCGCGCCGCACGGTTTCCACCTCGGGCAGTTCAGGCAAGCATCTTGTCCATTCTTGAGGGGATGAACGCGCTCCGTTCCTCCAGCCCCTTCGAATGAGGCTTAAGAGCAAGAGGGAGCCTGCGGTTGGGCGGTACGCCCAGAGCAACCGAAGACATTACGACCGCTTGTTCATGCTGTTCATCATGCGGCATTTGGAGCATGCCCAGCCCATAGCGCAACGCAAAGCCCTCCGCTATGGTCCGCGCGCATCTGACAGAAGGAACAAACCGGTGAGCGATATCGGCTCCAGCTTCGGCGCCCGCACCATCGATGTCGACGACAAGCAGCCCATGGTGGACGACGTCTTCCATAAGGTTGCCCGGCGCTATGACCTGATGAACGATGTCATGTCCGGCGGTCTCCACCGCTTATGGAAAGACGCAATGGTCGCCCGCGTGCGCCCGCGCAAGACAGGCCAACCGTTTCGCGGTATCGATGTTGCTGGCGGAACGGGCGATATCGCCTTCCGTTTGGTCCAAGCAGCCCGCGGCAACGCCCAGATCGATGTGGTGGACATCAACGCCTCCATGCTGGAGGTCGGCCGTGAGCGCGCAGAGAAAAAAGGCGTTGCGGAAAAAGTCTCCTTCATTGAAGGCAATGCCGAAGCGCTCGACCAGCCATCCTCCACCTATGACAGCTACACCATCGCCTTCGGCATAAGGAATGTACCGCGCATCGATAAGGCGCTCGCTGAAGCCTACCGGGTCCTGAAGCCTGGTGGACGCTTCGCTTGTCTGGAGTTCTCCAAGGTCGATGTGCCTGGCCTGGATGCTGTCTATGACGCCTATTCCTTTAACGTCATCCCGCGCATGGGCGCACTGATTGGCGGCGACAAGGAAAGCTACCATTATCTGGTGGAATCGATCCGCCGATTCCCAACAAGGTGCGCTTTGCCCGCATGATCGAAGAGGCCGGGTTTGGACGGGTGGAAGTGACATCTTACTCCGGCGGCATCGCCGTCCTGCACACCGGCATCAAGCTTTAGTCTCTTTTATGATCACCACGCTCGCCGCGCTCTTCCGCCTTGCCCGCGCCGGCTTTGTCATGGCGCGCGAGGGCGTGTTCACCGGTGTCGAGATCGACCTCACGCCGCCACCGGCGCAACTGCCGCTGCGTTTGGCGAACATGCTGGCGCGTCGCAAACAGGCCGCCACCCGTGCCGACCGGCTGTCGACCGCGCTCGCCCGCCTTGGGCCGTCCTACATCAAGCTCGGCCAGTTCCTGGCAACCCGGCCAGATCTGGTCGGCATGGCCGTTGCGCGCGATCTAGAGACTCTTCAGGATCGCCTGCCTTCCATGGCGCTCGACAAGGCCAAGGCACGCATCGAAGATTCACTTGGCCAGCCCTGCGAGGCGCTGTTCGAGAGCTTGGAGCCGGCGCTTGCTGCCGCCTCTATAGCCCAGGTCCACAAGGCGATGGTCCGAGATCACGACACCGGCCAGCTCAAGCCAGTCGCTGTGAAAGTGCTGCGCACTGGTGTTGCCCGTCGCTTTGGCCGGGACCTTCAGACCTTCTATGTGGCAGCGCGGCTGATCGAGCGTTTCGCCGCTGATGTACGCCGGCTGCGTCCGGTGGCCGTGGTCGATACGCTGGCCGAAAGCGTTCGCCTTGAAATGGATCTGCGCATGGAAGCGGCGGCGCTCGCCGAGATGACGGAGAATGTGCGCAACGACGAGGGTTTCCGGGTGCCCAGTGTCGATTGGGACAGGTCCGGCGCGCAAGTTCTCACCATGGAATGGATCGATGGGCGCAAGCTCTCCGACGTGGAGGGCATCCGCGCCGATGGCCATGATCTGGAAAAGCTCGGCGCACGCATCATCCAGTCCTTCCTGCGCCATGCCATGCGCGACGGCTTCTTCCATGCCGACATGCACCCGGGGAACCTGTTCGTCGAACCCGATGGCACGCTGGTCGCCGTCGATCTGGGCATAACGGGGCGTCTGGGCGAGGCTGAGCGGCGCTTTCTGGCGGAAATCCTTTTCGGCTTCATCACCCGCAACTACCGCCGCACGGCGGAGGTGCACTTCGAGGCCGGTTATGTGCCCTCACACCATGATGTCGACAGCTTTGCCCAGGCGCTGCGGGCCATTGGCGAGCCGATCCATGGCCGCAACGCTTCCCAAATCTCCATGGGCCGGCTTTTGACCCAGCTGTTTGAAGTCACTGACCTGTTTGATATGCGCACCCAACCGCAGCTCATCTTGTTGCAAAAGACAATGGTTGTGGTCGACGGCGTGGCGCGCACGCTCGACCCCAATCTCGATATCTGGAAGACGTCCGACCCGGTGGTTTCTGAGTGGATCAGGAGCAACCTCTCGCCGATCAAACAAGCCGAGACGGTAGCCAAATCGGCCGTGACCGCCGCCCGCTTGCTCTCGGATGCGCCGGACATGATGCAGCGCATGCAGCGCGTCGCGACCGCGCTTGATCCAGAGAACCCCGATGGTCTTACCCATCGGCAGCCCCGGCGGATCAACGCCTGGCCCGCTGTCGTCGCGCTGGGCATCGTGGCGATCGCCGTGGTGTTGATCGTGAACTGACCCGTTGATGCTAGAGCGTGCAAGTCTTGGCCAAGCGTAGCGCGAGCCGGGACCTCGACGATCTCGTCGGCGCGAGGCCCCGGATCAAGTCCGGGGCTTAGTGATTAAGGCAACCACACCGTTGCCCTTGAGGCTGGCGATGACGACGATTAGGGTCCGCCCATGCTGATCGACCAAACCCTTGCTGGCCGCACCATTCTGCTTGTGATCACCGGCGGCATTGCGGCCTACACAGCGCCTGACCTCGTGCGTCGGATGCGTGAGCGCGGCGCCCGCGTGCGTGTCATCATGACCAAGGGCGCGCAGGGCTTCATCACACCGCTGACACTGGGCGCGGTCTCTGGCGAACCCGTTTTCACCGAGCTTTGGGACCGCGATGCCGAGCAGGATATCGGCCATATCAGGCTGGCCCGCGAAGCCGATTTGGTGGTCGTCGCGCCGGCGACGGCTGACTTCATGGCCAAGATGGCAAACGGCTTGGCCGATGATCTGGCGTCCACGGTCTTGCTTGCGACAACAGCCCCGGTTCTCATCGCCCCGGCCATGAACCCCAAAATGTGGGACCACCCGGCAACGCAAAGGAACCTAGAAACACTCCGTGGCGATGGTGTCCGCATGATCGGCCCGGAATCCGGTGAAATGGCCGAGTCGGGCGAGTCCGGCGTTGGCCGCATGGCCGAGCCCATGGACATCGCCATGGCCGTGGAAGCCCACTTTGCAACGCCGCGCGAAGACGGCCCGCTTTGGGGCAAACTTGTGCTGATCACCGCCGGGCCAACCCATGAACCCATCGATCCGGTGCGCTACATCGCCAATCGCTCGTCCGGCAAACAGGGCTATGCGCTGGCCCAAGCCGCTTATGCCGCCGGGGCCCGCGTGACGCTGGTCTCCGGCCCCACCAAACTGGATGCGCCTACCGGCGTGGACCGCGTGAAGGTCCAAACCGCCAAGGACATGCTGGCCGCCGTGGAAACCGCGCTGCCGGCTGACATTGGCATCTTCGCTGCTGCGGTCGCCGACTGGCGTGTCGCGGACACCAGCGCGAACAAGATCAAGAAGGATGGGGCAGGTGCACCGGCGCTGAAGTTGACCGAGAACCCCGACATTCTGAAAACCATCGCCACCGGCCCCAACCGTCCGGCGCTGGTGATGGGCTTTGCCGCGGAGACATCCGATATCCAGAAGCATGCCGGCGACAAGCTTGCCCGCAAGGGCGCGGATTACATCGTCGCCAATGATGTCAGCCCCAAATCCGGCGTCATGGGTGGCGACGCCAACACGGTGACCGTGCTTACCAAAGCTGGAAGCGACCCATGGCCGACCATGGGCAAGCAGGATGTGGCCGCCAAGCTGATCGCGCGGCTGGCCGCTGACTTGCCCACATGATCGACGTTCTTTTCCAGCGCTTACCGCATGCCGGCGACTTACCGCTACCCGCCTATGAGAGCGCGCTAGCCGCTGGGGCAGATCTGCGCGCCGCCCTTGACCAAGATACCGATCTTGCTCCCGGTGAACGCACACTGGTCCCGACCGGCTTCGCCATGGCCTTGCCGGCCGGTTACGAGGCGCAGGTGCGGCCGCGCTCCGGGCTTGCCGCCAAGCAAGGTGTCACCGTGCTCAACAGCCCCGGGACCGTGGATGCGGACTATCGCGGTGAGGTGAAGGTCATTCTCGTCAATCTGGGTCAGGACCCAGTGACCATCAGCCGTGGCATGCGCATCGCCCAGATGGTGATCGCACCGGTCGTCCAGCCACGTTTCATTGAGGTCGAGAGCCTTACAGAAACAGATCGTGGCAGCGGTGGATTCGGATCGACGGGGCAAGGCTGAACCATCAGCGGCTTCCAAAGTCGAACCTGCCGAAATCCCATTTCTTCAGATCGCAATTTTGAAAACTGAACTTGCAGTCGAAAGAGCGCCTTCACCAGCCCATCGCTCGCATCTGCCCCGTCGGCACCTTATCTTGCACGCGACAGGGAACCACCAGTTAGGAGGCGACGATGAACGCGTCTGCCCACACCCAAGACACTGCATCTCAAGTTAGTCGCGCGCCCGGTCGCGGCCATATCTATGGCTCCATCACCGAGACTATCGGCGACACGCCGCTGGTCCGCCTCGATAAGCTCGCGCGCGAACACAAAGTCGGCGCGAACCTTCTCGCCAAGCTGGAATTCTTCAACCCTATCGCCTCGGTGAAGGACCGCATCGGTGTTGCCATGCTGGACGCGCTGGAAGCCGACGGAAAGCTGACGCTCGACACGGTGCTCATCGAACCGACCTCCGGCAACACCGGGATCGCGCTTGCCTTTGCTGCCGCGCAAAAGGGCGTGCGGCTGGTGCTCGTTATGCCTGAATCCATGTCCATCGAACGCCGCAAGATGCTGGCGCTCTTGGGCGCGGAACTGGAGCTGACAGAAGCCGCCAAAGGCATGAAGGGCGCCATCGCACGCGCTGAAGAGCTCGCCGCCTCGATCCCCGGCGCGATCATCCCGCAGCAGTTCCAGAACCCGGCCAACCCACAGATCCACCGCGACACGACGGCGGAGGAAATCTGGAACGACACCAAGGGCGCCGTGGACATATTTGTCTCCGGCATCGGCACAGGCGGCACCATCACCGGCGTCTCCGAGGTGCTGAAGCCTCGTCTGCCCAACCTGCATGTCGTGGCTGTCGAGCCGGAAGACTCGCCAGTGCTTTCAGGCGGCAACCCCGGCCCCCACAAGATCCAAGGCATTGGTGCAGGCTTCGTGCCCGATGTGCTGAACACAGATGTTTATGACGAGGTGCAGACCGTCTCCAATGAAGATGCACTTGCGATGGCCCGCCTTGCCGCCCGTCTTGAGGGATTGCCGGGTGGCATCTCCTCCGGCGCTGCGTTGGCCGCAGCCATTCGCATTGGCCAGCGGCAGGAGAATGCCGGCAAGAACATCGTCATCATCCTGCCCAGCTTCGCCGAGCGTTATCTGTCCACAGCGCTCTTTGAAGGGTTGGCGTAACGGCCAAGCTGACACGTTCCGGCGCCCATGATAGGCGCCGGGGATGAACACTTCGGTCGAAAACGCAACGACATTCGGATCGCAGGCGGAGGTCTATGCCGCCGCCCGCCCCAGCTATCCTGACATCCTGTTCAACTGGATCACTGATCAGGTCCCGGGCCATGATCTGACCTGGGATGTCGGCACCGGATCGGGGCAGTCGGCACATCAGCTCGTGGACCGGTTTGCCTATGTGCACGCCACCGACCTAGACGCCGCGCAGATCGCGCAGGCACGCGCCCATCCACGCATCACCTACAAAGCGGCGCCAGCCGATCAGTCCGGGTTGGCCGATGCCAGCACAGACGCCATCACGGTGGCAACGGCTCTGCACTGGTTTGATCATCAGGCGTTCTGGCCTGAGGTCGCGCGTGTCGCCCGGCCCGGCGCTTTGTTCTTTGCCTGGGCTTATGGTGGGGGAGAAGCAGAACCCGATGTCCAAGCCAAGCTCTTCGATCCCATCAAAGAGGTACTGCGACCCTATTGGTCGGACGGCAACCGGCTGAGCTGGCGTGGTTACACCAAGGACGAGCTGAAGATGCCGTTCGAAGAGGTGGCGGTGCCCGACTTTGCCTGCCGGCTTGCCTGGCGACCGGCGCAGATCGCCGCGTTCATCCGTTCTTGGTCGGCCCACAAGAAAGCCCGGCTCGATGGCCATGCAGAGACGTTGGAAGCGCTGGAAGCCGAGGCTCTCGCGACCCTGCCGGACGAACCAACCGACTATGTGTTGCCGCTGGCAACCATCGCCGCGCGCCTCTAGCCCGCCTTCACCTTCGCTTAACGCTGGCACAAAGATATAAAGATGTCTTTATATCTGCATTGCAACTGGTGGCTGCTGGTGATAGGGCAACACCAATCGCGCTGATCCACTTTTCTCGGATTGGTTGCCCATCCTTCCACCATCAAGACAGCCCGATCAGGCCAGCCCAAGCAGGAAAACTCATGCCCGATTACATCGTCAAAGCCATCAACCTTGCCGATTGGGGCCGCACCGAGCTCGATATCGCCGAGACAGAAATGCCCGGCCTGATGGCGTGCCGCGAAGAGTATGCCGACGCGCAGCCTCTGAAAGGTGCGCGCATTGCCGGCTCATTGCACATGACCGTGCAGACCGCTGTGCTTATCGAGACGCTTGTGGCGCTTGGCGCCGAAGTGCGCTGGGCCTCCTGCAACATCTTCTCCACCCAGGACCATGCCGCCGCTGCCATTGCCGCTGCGGGCATCCCGGTGTTCGCCAACAAGGGCGAAACGCTGGAAGAATACTGGGACTATGCCGACCGCATCCTCGATTGGGGAAATGGCGAGACGGCCAATATGATCCTTGATGATGGCGGCGACGCCACCATGCTGGTGCTTCTGGGCTCCAAGTCTGAGACCGAGCCGCCTGTCCTCGACAATCCCAAAAGCGAGGAAGAAGAGTACCTGTTCGCGCAGATCAAAAAGCGCCTGGCCAAAGAGCCGGGTTTCTACTCCAAGGTCAAAGCCAACATTCAGGGCGTGTCCGAAGAGACGACAACCGGCGTCATGCGGCTTTATCAGCTTCAGGAACGTGGCGAGCTTCCCTTCCCGGCGATCAACGTCAATGACAGCGTCACCAAATCGAAGTTCGACAACAAATATGGCTGCCGCGAGAGCTTGGTGGATGCCATCCGCCGCGGCACAGATGTGATGCTCGCCGGCAAGGTTGCCATTGTTTGCGGCTATGGCGATGTCGGCAAAGGCTCTGCACAGTCACTGTCCGGGGCTGGTGCCCGCGTTCTGGTCACCGAGGTCGATCCGATCTGCGCCCTTCAGGCCGCCATGGATGGCTTTGAAGTCGTCACCATGGAAGATGCCGCACCGCGTGCCGACGTCGTTGTCACCGCCACCGGCAACAAGGATGTGCTGACCGTTTATCACATGCGTGATCTCAAAGACATGGCGATCGTCTGCAACATCGGCCACTTCGACAATGAGATTCAGGTTGCGGGCCTGAAAAACTTCAAATGGAAGAATGTGAAACCGCAGGTCGACCTCGTTGAGTTCCCTGACGAAAAACGCATCATCCTCCTCTCCGAAGGCCGCCTGGTAAACCTTGGCAATGCCACCGGTCACCCAAGCTTTGTGATGTCGGCATCATTTGCCAACCAGACGCTCGCTCAGATCGAGCTTTGGACGCGCGGCGACAATTACGAGAACAAGGTCTATGTGCTGCCCAAGCATCTCGATGAGAAGGTCGCCATGCTTCATCTTGGCAAGCTGAACGCTGAACTGACCAAGCTTTCCGACGAGCAGGCTGCCTATATCGGCGTGAAGCCTGAAGGACCGTTCAAGGGAGATGCCTATAGGTATTAAACCTCCACAAAGCGGTCGGTCCGCAGGACCGGAGCGCGTGCCCAAGGATAATGGCCAAGGAACGATGCAGGCAGGCGACCACGACCTCTTCTTTTTGCTCTGGGCCTGCGGCCCAACCGCCAGCCGCCCAACCGCGGGTGCCACTTTTTGCTGTGGCGGCGGAGTTGTTTTTGTTTCGTTCACTCCACAGAGGACTCCTCGTCCCTGTACCTTGTCCGTGATTCGATCTGGCATGCCGTAGGATCGGCGCCTTGTGGCCGGAGCTGACGGCGGTCTTGCGCAACCCTGAGGGTTGCGCCCGATCGATCATGGGCATGCCGCCGGCCTGGTGCGGGCTGGCGCAGGGATTGGACCGGTATGGCAGGCAGCGGCGAGCCAACTACATCTTGGCCCAAGCGGCGACGTGAATGTCGTCCCGCCGCCATCCGTCTGACGCTTGGCATGATGGCGACAACGGCGCTTACGGCGCCAGCTCAAGCTCAGAGCGCGGGTGCGCCTTTTGACACCGTCCTTCAAACCCTAAATGGCCCCATGCTTGCCGTCGGCACTGCCGCGCTGCTGGGTTTCGGCGTGTTTGCGGCAGGCGTCGCTTCGATAAGCCTGTTCGCCCTGCGCCGCGAACGCCGCCGTTCTGCCGGCACCGCCGAAGCGCTTGAGCGCGCCCGCAGCGAACGCGATTCCACCCAAAGCCTTGTCGACACCTCAGGCGATGGCCTGCTTCTTGTCCAGCCCGATGGCCGGCTCACCGTCCTGCACTGCCCAAGCCAACAATCGGCCATGCCTGAGCGGGCGGAGGATCTGCCGCATTTCGGTGACTGGATCGAGCCGGAAGACAGTGCCGGTCTTGCCGATGCCATCGACAAGCTGCGCGCCGAAGGACAGCGTTTTGACCGTGATGTTCGTACACGCGGCGGCACGTTGATCAATGTGCAGGGGCGCCCCGTCGGTGCGCGTCTCATTGTCCGCCTGCGCGACCTATCCCGTCTGCAGCGGGACTTCGCCGATGCATTGCATCTTTGTGCCAATCTGGAAGCTGAAAGCCAGCACCTCAAACAGCTTCTGAACGCCGTGGACTTCCCCGTCTGGACGGCCGATGCCGCCGGTCTCGTCTCCTGGTCAAACGATGCCTTCAAAGGCCGCGGGATCGGCGATGGTGAAAGCGGCATCGTGTCCGCCAGGGCCGTGCTCGGCGATCCGGACCAATGGTCGACGATTGAAACCCAGCACGATGATGGCCAGCGCCTCGCCTCGGCCAATTTGCCAACCGACACTGAGGGCGATGCCAGCGGCGACCGCCTGGTGCATCTGCGCTCCACCACCCGTTCCGGCGTCACACTGACAGCAGGTTACGCTATGCCGCTCAGTGCGCGGGATCGCTACGAACAAGCGCTTGAGGATGTGCATGCGGTTCAGGATCGGATGCTGAACGCACTGAACACAGCCGTTTGTGTTTTCAATGCCGAGAGGCACCTGACTTTCTACAACGCAGCCTTTGCCGACCTGTTTGGTTTTCAGCGCCGTGTGCTCGACGATCATCCCCACGAATCCACGGTGCTGACCTATCTGAAGTCTACCCGCCAGATGCCGGAGTCCGGCAACCATCGCGGTTGGCGCGACCAGTTCTCCGCCGCCTACGCGGCCGCTGAACCGATCACCGCCGACTGGGAGCTTTATGATGGACGCTTCTTGCGGGTTATCACCGCGCCCAATGCCGATGGTGGGGCGATCTGGCTGTTTGAGAACGAGACCGAAAAGGTCGAGTTGAAATCACGCTTTACCGCTGCCACGCAGGTTCGCGCGGCAACTTTGGATGCCCTGCGCGAAGGCGTCGCCGTTTTCGGCTCCAACGGCCGCCTGCAGCTGGTCAACCCGGCCTTCCGCACGCTCTGGTCTCTCACCGCCGAAGAGGCCAAGGCTGGCGCCCATGTGAAGGACATCACCGCGCCGAGCCGCGACCTTGCCCGCGACCGACGCGTGATCGATCAGCTTGTCGTTCTTGTGGGCGCGCGCGGTCAGCGGCGGGAGGGCTTCATCGCCCGCGTCTGCCTGTCCGATGATCGGGTGGTGGACCTCATCGCCACGCCCCTTCCCGGCGGCGCGACTATGCTGACGGCCAATGATGTTAGCGCGGCCGTCGCCATTGAGGACACGCTGCGCGAAAGCAACGCTGCGCTCGAAGAGGCAGCGCGGGTGAAGACCACCTTCATCAAGCATGTCTCCTACGAGTTGCGCTCGCCGCTCACCTCGATCATCGGCTTCGCCCAGCTTCTCGACGACGACGCGACCGGCCCGCTCAATGAGCGCCAGCGCGACTATCTGGACTTCGTTCTATCCTCCACCCAATCACTGGTCGCGCTGGTCGATTCCATTCTTGATCTGGCGACCGTCGACGCCGGGATTCTCACCCTTTCGCTCGATCGCATCGCGCCGGACCGCCTGATCGATGAGGCCGAAAGCGGGCTGAAAGATCGGCTGATGGACACCGGGATCGCCATCAACCGTCGTCTTGATCCTGAGATTTCCACGTTGATCGTCGACGAAACCCGTATGCGGCAGGTGCTGTTCAATCTGTTGTCCAATGCGGTGGCGTCGAGCCCGCAGGGCGGCAAGGTCCGCATCGCCATCCGCCGCCGCGGCGACCGCGCGGTGGTCTCCGTTATCGATCGGGGTCGCGGTATGAGCGCTGTCCAGGCGAAGGCTGCCTTTGAGCCTTTTGAGACCGGTCAGAATGGCGTTGGCTCGGGCGCTGGGCTTGGCCTCACGCTCGCCCGCGCATTGGTTGAACTGCATGGCGGAACGGTTTCGCTCTGGTCCCGCGAGGGCGTCGGCACGGTCGTTCGCTGTTCGCTGCCGCTTGATCCCGACAGCGCCTTGCCGCTCGATCAGGCAGCGCAGTAGGCCACACCCAGGCTGGCAGAGGATATCTCGGCATCATGATTGGCCCGATGCGGCTTGAGGGAGAAGAGGCAACCGCCCGGCTGGCCGAGGACATCGCCATGGTCGCGGCCCCTGGCTGGACGATCCGGCTGGATGGCGATCTTGGTGCCGGCAAGACGAGCTTCGCCCGCGCTTTCATCAGCGCGCTGGCAGACAGTCCAGACCTTGAAGTGCCCTCGCCGACTTACACGATTGTCCAGCGTTACGACGAGGCTGACCCAGCTGTTCTGCATGCCGATCTTTATCGCCTCGCTGATCCCAGCGAGATGACCGAACTGGGTCTTGATGATCCTGACGATCCCGCCATCCGGCTCATCGAATGGCCAAGCCAGGCAGGCGAGGGCGCGTTCCCCGGCGCATTGACGCTTTCTCTCACCATGGACGGCGAAACCGCCCGTGCGGCCAGCTTGTCCGGGCCGGACCCTTTGATGGATCGCCTCCGTCGTTCCTTTGCCATCCGGGAGTTTCTGACCAAGTCCACCCATGCCACAACCGAACGACGGCGACTGCAGGGCGATGCCTCCACCCGTCGCTATGAGCGCCTGGTCTCCGATCCGCAGTTGATCGTTATGGATGCTGCCCGCCAGCCGGACGGCCCGGTGGTCAAGGACGGCAAGCCCTATAGTCAGCTTGTCCATCTGGCCGAAAGCGTGCACGCGGTTGTTGCCGCCGGCACCGCGCTCCGCGCGAACGGTTTCGCTGCGCCGGAGATTCTGGCACAGGATCTCGACG
Organism: Cohaesibacteraceae bacterium; assembly: GCA_050043025.1. Taxonomy (GTDB): domain Bacteria; phylum Pseudomonadota; class Alphaproteobacteria; order Rhizobiales; family MH13; genus MH13. The sequence goes on along the minus strand of JBHJIX010000006.1, from coordinate 7,475 downwards.
CCGGCCTGTTGCTGCTGGAACACCTGGGAACCGGGTCGATCCTGCGAGACGATGGCGGTCCGGATCCGGGACGTTATGAGACGGTGTCTCTACTTTTGGCCACCCTCCATGAAACGGATTGGAACCCGGTTCTGCCTGTCCCAGGCGATGATTCCCATACGCTCCATCGTTATGACCAGGATGTTTTCCTGACCGAAATCAGCCTGTGCCCAGACTGGTATCTTGATCATCGCCGCATCGATCCAGTCAGCTTTGATCGCGCTGGTTTTGACGCCACTTGGCGGTCTCTGCTCGCCCCGCTCGATGATCAGCCAGCGACGCTGACGCTGCGCGATTTTCACTCACCCAACCTCATCTGGCGCCCTGATCAGCAGGGTCTCGCCCGCGTCGGCATCATCGATCATCAGGATGCGCTGTTCGGCCCGCCGGCCTATGATGTCGCCTCGCTCATTCAGGACGCGCGGGTGACCGTTTCACCAACTCTTCAATCCCGGCTGCTATCAGCCTATGCTGGAGCCCGTGGGGCCGGGTTTGATAGAGAAGCGTTTGAGGCTGGGGTGGCCCTGATGACGGTTCAGCGGAACACAAAGATACTGGGCATCTTCGCCCGGCTGAATGCACGCGACGGTAAGCCGGCTTACCTTGCGCATCTGCCGCGGATAGAAGACTATGTCCGGCAGAGTTTAGAGCATCCAAGCCTTGCGACCTTGAGACCCTTTTACGACCAGATCCTGCCGAGGGCGGACTAATGCAAACGCCTGATGCGTCTGCCATGCCGCCCGTCATGGTGCTGGCTGCTGGCCTTGGCACCCGCATGCGCCCGATCACCGACACCTTGCCCAAGCCGCTCATCAAGATCGGCGGCGAGACGATGCTCGACCGGGTGCTCGACACCTTTGGCCGGGCCGGTATCGACCGCGCCGTGGTCAACACCCACTATCTGCCGGACCAGATCGAGGCGCATTGCGGCGCGCGTATCCGGTCAGGCAAAGGGCCGTCCATCATCCTGTCGCGCGAAGCCGGTGAGCCGCTGGAAACCGGCGGTGGCATCGTTCGCGCTTTGCCGCATTTGGACAATGTCTTCTTCACCACCAACTCCGACAGCTTTTGGGTTGGCGACACCCATGCCCTGCCGAGCATGCTGAGCGTTTTCAATCCGTTGGAAATGGATCTCTTGCTCCTGCTGGCACCGCGCCATTCAAGCATCGGTCTTGGCAGCCACCCCGGTGACTTCGCCATCTTGGATGATGGCACGCTCGCCAGGCGCGGCCATTATCCGGTGCCGTTCAACTACACCGGCACGGCCTTGATGACCGCCGAGATCTTTGCCAATGCGCCGGAAGGGCCGTTCTCGCTGAACGTCTTGTTCGACTGGGCGATCGAGCGACGTCGTCTCTACGGTTACATTCTGCGCGGCCAGTGGATGACCGTCGGCACACCCGCGGCCATCGCAACGGCTGAAGCCGCCTTGGACCGTGTTCAAGCGTTTTAGCGCGGGCTGGACACGCCCGCTCCGGGCTGCTCCATCTGCGACATGACGCTCTTCTCCATCGGACCTGAAACGCCGTTCCTTCCACGCTTGGCGACGAGCTGGCTAGACGGCAGCCTTGGCGTCGGTCCAGTGGACGATCCGCTTGCCCGCATCGACACGACCTTCTATCTGCCGACCCGCCGCGCTGCGCGTGTGTTTGCGGAGATCCTGACGGATGCCATGGGTGGAACAGCCCTTCTGCCGGCCATCCGAACGCTGGCGGACGCCGATGAAGATGAGGGGTTGGACGACCGGGTGGGTGACGATGCTGACCGGCTACAGACAGACCCCGATATGGCGCCGTCTCCAGACGTTGGACAGCTACCGCTTGCGATGTCGCCGCTGCGCCGCCGACTGATCCTTACACGTCTGATCAATGCCGCCGGCGCGGCCATGCGAGATGCGATTACCGGCACGGGAAGCGACATCGCTGGCACCCTGCTTCAGGTGACGCCGGAGCAACTGGCCTTTCCCCAGTCTCTGGCCGAAAGCGCGCATCTGGCCGCGGAGATGGCCGATCTTCTGGATCGCATGGCCACTGAGGAACGCGACTGGCAGGCCCTGGCCAAGCTGGTGCCAGATGACCATGCCGCCTATTGGCAGCTGACGCTGACCTTGCTCGGCATCCTAACCGACAATTGGCCGGCCATACTTGAGGCGGAGGGAGCAGTGGATGCAGCCACCCGTCGTCGCCTGTTGCTGGATGCCCGAACGGCATCGGTTAGGGCTGGTCAGACCACAGGTCCTATCATTGCAGCGGGATCCACCGGCTCAATTCCCGCCACCGCGCGCTTTTTGGCGGCCATCGCCGACCACCCACAGGGGCGCGTCGTCCTGCCCGGGCTCGATCTGGATATGGCCGAGACAGCCTTCGAACGTCTGGTTGACGACACGCCAGAAAATGCCAGCCACCCCCAGCACAATCTGGCGCGCCTGCTTGCCACCATGAAGCGTACCCGCGCTGACTGCCAACCGCTCGGCGGTGATGGTACCCGTCGAAAGCTCGTGTCTGCCGTTTTCCTGCCAGCGCCGGCCACCGGCACTTGGCCGGCCAGCCGGCCGTTGCCGGATATGGCGAAGTCCGTCATGGAGGGCGCCGGTTTGGTGGAAGCACGCAGCGAGGACGAAGAGGCCCTCGCGCTTGCAATGACCTTGAAAGCAAGTGTGAGCGTTGGCGAAACAGTCGCTCTGGTGACGCCCGACCGCGCGCTTGCCCGCCGCGTACAGCTTGAGGCCGAGCGTTTTGGGCTGGCCTTGGATGACACGGCCGGCACGCCGCTACGCGAGACACCACCCGCCCGACTGATGCTCGCTGCCGCCGAAGCATGGCGCAAAGGGTTTGCCGCCATTCCACTGCTCGCGCTTCTCAAACATCCGCTTTGCGTGCTCGGGGCGGCACCAGCCGACACAAGGCGCCACGCCCGCCTTCTGGAACGGTTGGTGCTGCGCGGCATCGCCCTGCCACCTGGCCTTGAGGCGCTGCGAACGATGGCCGCCCTGCGCATGAAAGAGCAGGATGATGCAGGCCAAAAACCCGATCCCGAAGGGCCGCAACAGTTCATCCCTGCGCTACGGCGTACCCTCTCCACAGAGGATGCCGACTGTGTTTTGGCGCTTATCGATAGGCTGGAGGCGGCCTTCCAGCCCCTTGCCGATCTGGGTGATGAGGACGCGCTCTTTGATGCCTATGTCGAGGCTCTGTTTGCTGTGAGCGAAGTGCTCGCGCAGACCAAAGAAGCCGATGCGCTGAACCCGCTCTATGCGGGCAGAGCGGGCGAGGTTTTGGGTGGGTTCCGCCGTCAGCTTCGCGAAGCGGACACCGGGCTCACCGCCCCCTTGCGCGAAGCCCCCGCGCTGCTTGAAACCTTGCTCGCCGAACAGACCGTGCGGCCGGTGGCCGGCGGCGATCCGGCTTGCGTGATCTGGGGACCGTTGGAAGCTCGCCTCCAGGCGGTGGACCACATCATTCTTGCCGGGCTCAACGAGCAGGTTTGGCCCAACCTGCCATCGGCCAGTCCGCTTTTGTCGCGCGGCATGATGGCCGGCCTTGGCCTGGAAAGTCCGGAGCAGCGTATCGGCCTTTCCGCCCATGACGTCGAAATGGCGCTTGGGAATAAAAAGGTGACGCTCAGCCGGGCGCTGAAAGTGGATGGCACGCCCACCGTCTCCTCGCGCTGGCTGCAACGGCTTCTCGCCTTCCTGCCGGAGGAAACCGGTCAAGCGATGCGCCGTCGGGCTGAGCCCCTGCTCGCGCTCGCTCGGACATGGGATCGGCCTGACATCATCGCCGAGCGACCACGTCCCGAACCGCGACCGGCACGGGTTCCAACACGGTTGTCCATCACCGATGTCGAGCCGCTCTTCCGCGACCCCTACAGCGTCTACGCCAAGCGGGTTCTTAGGCTGGAAGAAGCGCTCGGTCTTGGCCTCGCCCCCGGTGCGGCGGAACGCGGTACGCTGTTTCATGGCCTTTTGGAGGCTGTCGCGCCGCAGCTTGACGCTAAGCCCTTGGCGGACTGGCTAACAGCTTTTACGGACGAAGCGCGCGCAGTTCTGGCGACGCTCGACCCTTTCCCGGAGATCAAAGCGCTGTGGGCACGGCGCTTGGAGCAACTGGCTGTCCCCTATCTGGCGCAGGAGGAAGCCTGGAGCACCGGGCTCGCGCAACGCCATGCAGAACGACGCGGCGCGCTGGAAGTAGAGATTGCTGGCACGGTCTGCCGCCTGACCGGTCGAGCTGACCGCATTGATGCTTACGCAGATGGCCAAGCGGCGATCCGAGATTTTAAGACCGGCGCAACACCGAGTGCTAAACAGGTACAGCTTGGCCTCGCGCCGCAATTACCGCTGACCGCCATGATGCTAAGCGAAGGAGCGTTTGGAGATGTTCCACCGCTCGCCGTACGCTCAGCGGACTATGTGAAAATCGGCGCTGCGCGAGACCCGGTTTCGGTGGTCTCGTTCGACGATGCTGAGGAGTTGACCCAACTTGCCGCCGACGCGCGCGACAAGCTCACCCGCCTTTGGGCCAGCTTCCTCTATGGCGCACCTTTCACGCCTCTCTTGCGGCCCGAATGGGTTCGCGCCGATGGCACCTATCATCACCTGGCGCGGGTGAAGGAGTGGCGCTCGGCCGATGAGGCCGGTGATGGCTGAACGCCAGATGGCCAGACCCAAGGTTCCCGATGCGACCCGCCTCGCACAGGCCCGCGCCTCCGACCCCAAAAGCTCCGCCTGGGTGAGCGCCAACGCCGGCGCGGGCAAGACCTACGTGCTCACGCTGCGCGTGCTCCGGCTGCTGCTCGACGGCCAGGACCCCTCCGCGCTTCTGTGCCTCACCTTCACCAAAGCCGCTGCCGCTGAAATGGCTGCCCGCGTGTTCGATGCGCTGGCCGGCTGGACCCGGCTGGATGACGAGGAGCTCGCCGCGACCCTGGCCGATCTGAAACCCGGACGCCTGGCCGATGCCGACCTTGCCTTTGCGCGCGGCCTGTTCGCACGGGCGCTCGAAACACCGGGCGGGCTGAAGATCCAGACCATCCATGCCTTCTGTGAGAGCCTCCTGCATCAATTCCCCTTGGAGGCCGGCGTGCCAGCCTCCTTCGCGGTGCTTGATGATCGTGAGGCGGCCTTCCTGATGGAGGAAGCCCGCGCCCATGTTCTGGGCTCGGCAGCCGCGCATCCGGATACCGATCTGGCGCATGCGCTGAACGGCCTCACCGAACGCTTGGCTGATGGCAGCCTGGCCGACCTCATCGACAAGCTGCTTCAGAACCGCCACGCACTCCTGCCAGGCGGGATCAACGGTCCAGAAGGCTTGTTGGCCGCGCACGCCACCATGCTTGGCCTTGCCGATCCGAACCCTGAGGTGGCCCGCGAGGCGCTTGCAGATCCGGCTGCCACCTCGCCATATCTTCCGCGCGACGTTGTCACTGCCTATTGGGATGTCGCGCAGAGCGTCGGCACCAAAACCGACAAAGATAGGATCGCGCCGCTTTGGCAGGCCCATCAGTCTGACGATCCGATTGTCCGCGCTGCGCACTGGCACGATGGTCTGTTCACAGGGGCTGGCAAACCGCGCGCCACCGGCCAGCGCTCGCTTTTCAAGGTCAAGGAGGCCTTCCCCGGATCTCTTGATAAAATCGCCGCCGAGCAAGACCGTATCCTCGCCCTGCGCGCCCACATCCATTACGCCGATCTCATCACTGTTGCGTTGGCCGTGATCGACCGCTTCGAACGGCTCAAGACCCATCGCGGCGCGCTCGACTTTGACGATCTCATCGCGCGCACCGCAGCCCTTCTCACCCGCTCTGATGCCCGTGCCTGGGTGGGCTACAAGATCGACCAGCGCATCGACCATGTGCTGGTCGACGAAGCGCAGGACACCTCCGGCGATCAATGGCGGATCATCCGCGCGCTGTCCGATGATTTCTTCGATGGTGAGGCGGCCCGCGAACGCATCACACCAACCTTCTTCGCCGTTGGCGATGACAAGCAGTCCATCTACTCCTTCCAGGGCGCTGATCCGCGCCAGTTCGATGCGACGCGCCGCGAACTGGAAACCAAGGCCGCCCAGTCCGACGTGCCCTTTGCGGGGCTTGTCCCGCTGCGCCTTTCCTTCCGCTCAACACGCGATGTGCTCTCCGCCGTCGACACCGTGTTCGCCCGCCACGATGCGCTGGCCGGCGTGACGCTGGATGAGGGGCTGATGCATGAACCGCAGCGCGATGCGCGCGGGCTTGTTGAAATCTGGCCGGTCATCAAGGGCAGCAAGGCGGAGGAACCCCAGGATTGGCTCGCCCCCTATGACGCCGTTCGTGCGCCGCATCTGCGCCTTGCCGATGCGATCGCCGAGCGCATCGCCCGCATGGTTGAGGCCGGCCGGAACCCTGGCGATGTTCTCATCCTGCTGCGCACCCGTGGCGCCATGGCCGACGCCATCAACCGCGCCCTGAAGAAACGTGCCATCGCTGTGGCTGGGACCGCCCGGCTGGTATTGACCGATCATATCGCGGTCGAAGATCTGATGGCGCTGATGCAGACCGTCCTCCTGCCGGAGGATGATCTCACGCTCGCCGAGCTGCTGATGAGCCCGCTCATTGGCCTCACCGGCGACCAGTTGGAGCGCCTGGCTGCCGACCGTCCCGGGCTCCTTATCGACGCTCTCAACGCACCCACCGACAATCCTGCCATCCGCCAAGCGCATCTGGACGTGAAGGGCTGGCGCGCACTAGCCGATTTTGCCTCGCCCTACACCTTTCTTGCCACGGTCCTGGGTCGCGATGGCGGTCGCCGCAAGTTCATCGCCCGTCTCGGCGAAGACTGCCGCGATCCGCGCGACGAGGTTCTGCACCTTGCTCGCTCCGAGGAAAGCCGGCCCGGATCTGGCCTAGCGAGCCTGGAAGCCTTCCTCGACACCCTTCGCCGGCTGAGACTTGAGATCAAGCGGGACATGGAAGCGCGCGCTGACAAGGTGCGCATCATGCCCGTGCACGGGTCCAAGGGCTTGGAAGCCCACACCGTCTTTCTGGTCGATACCTGCCGCTTGCCGCGCGCACCATCCGGATTGGTGGAAACGGGCACCGATGATCCGCCGCTTCTGCATCTGGCCGGCAGCGCGCAACCCACCGCCTACAAAGCGGTAAAAGACGAGCGCCAGGCACGCCAGTTGGAGGAGTATCGCCGGCTTCTTTATGTTGCCATGACCCGTGCGCGCGATCAGCTCATCGTTACGGGGCATATGACGCAAGAAAAGGATCCGCCAGAAGCATGCTGGTACGATCTCATCGACAAGGCGCTGGGTGAAGAAGCACGCGATGTTGGCAGCCTCTCCGGCGAGCCCGATGGCGCATCTGTTCGTGTCTGGCGCGCTGATCCATGGCCGGTTGAGGAGCCTGAGCCACAACCGGCACGGAAGGCCACGACCCCGCCCGCTGAAACTGAG
>JBHJIX010000005.1:0-5810 GCA_050043025.1 Cohaesibacteraceae bacterium | reverse complement strand
GTCACCCCGTCCGTGGTGACCAGTGGCAGGCGTCCGGCAATTGCCCGAAAAAGCTGATAAGCGGGGAACGCCACAAACAGACCGAACCCAATCAGAACCAGCACCGACAGATAGGTGATGATGGAAAGCTGCCCCTGATTGACGATGATCGAATAGACAGCAAGTCCTGCCAGAAACAGGCCCATGCCACCCATGAAGAGCACGGCAATGCCAGCGCGAATTGGTGAAGCGTACAACTCCATCACTCGGTCATTGGCACTGGCGGCTGACGTCTCGTCTCCTGAAGGCACGCCCATCAGGACCCAGCGCTTTGCAGCGCCTCTTCGATGATCGGCAGAAAGCTCTCCTGGACATCGCGAGCATCAAAAACGCCAATATGCTTGTGCAGGATCACTCCGTCGGCACCGACGATGAAGGTCTCCGGCACGCCATAGACGCCCCACTCAATGGATGCCCGGCCATTGGGGTCGACACCGATCCGATCATAGGGGTTGCCAAGTGTCTCCAGGAACCGCCGCGCATCTGACGGCTGATCTTTCTGGTTGATCCCGATGATCTGGAAACGATCATCATCGGCGAGCGCCATCAGCATCGGGTGCTCCTGCCGGCAAGGTGCGCACCAGGATGCGAAGACATTGACCAGCGTCACCTGTCCTTCAAGATCGCCTGGCCCGAAACCTGGGGTGCCCTGTCCCTCCAGAGGCTCCAATGAGGTCTGCTGAACAGGTTCACCAATCAACGCGGACGGGATTTCGTTCGCCGGGCCACCAAACAGAAGCTGATAGCCAAACACCCCGCCCAGCGCCAAGAAGAGCACCAGAGGTGAAACCGCCAGCCAATTGATCTTGCGACGCGGTGTCTCATCCGCCTGGTCGCTCATCCGCCTCTCCTGTCTGACGCTTCGGTCGGCAGGTCGGCTTCAAGCTTGTCGAGTTGCTTGTCGAGCGCTTTGCGGTCCCGCCAAATCCAAAGCCCGATCCCAGCAAAACCGATGATCCCGGCGAGCCAGGAAAAGGCGATGAAACCGAAATGCTGATCGATCACCATGGCAAACCTCTCGCGCGCGTTAGGCCGTTTGGCCGGCTGGCAGCGCGGTCGATTCAGGGGCGGCACGACGGGCGGCGCGCATCTGCAACGCGCGAACACGCCGCCGCTTCAGCTCGTTATCCATCGCCATAAGGTGCAGCCAGAAGAAGATGAGGGAGAAGCCGACCGCACAAATGAGGAGCGGGTAGAGCATCGCCGGGTAGATCGTCGGCCCGTCCAATCGGAACACGGAGGCAGGCTGATGCAGGGTGTACCACCAGTCGACCGAAAACTTGATGATGGGCAGATTGATCGCGCCGATAAGAGTGATGATGGCCGTCACCTTGCCAGCCTTTATGGGCTCTTCAATCGCCTGCCACAGCGCAATGATACCGAGATAAACGAGAAAGAGAATGAGCACGCTCGTCAGCCGTGCATCCCACACCCACCAAGTGTTCCACATCGGCTTGCCCCAACGCGAACCGGTGATGAGACAGATTGCGGTGAACGTCGCACCAATTGGCGCCATCGCTTTGGCGGAGACATCCGCCATTGGATGCTTGAACACGAGCGTTCCGAAGGCAGAAAGTGCCATCAGCGCATAGGCAAACATGCCTAGCCACGCCATCGGCACATGCAGATACATAATGCGGATCGTTTCGCCCTGCTGGTAGTCGGCAGGCGCGGTAAAAAATGCCATGTAAAGGCCAATCGCCAGCACCACGGCGCCAAGACCGGCGACCCATGGCTTGCCCACGCGCGAAAAGCGCATGACCCGCGTCGGATTGGCATAATCAAGGATACCCATCAGGCTCGCTTCGTTCCGTTTTCACGGCCATTTTCTGGCGCATAGCATGGCAGCGCCCGGCTTTCCAAACTGGGGCTTATGCATCCGCCCCTCCTAACCATCATTGATCTTGATCGTCGCCGCTGCACCCAGGGTCCCCACGACCGCATAAATAAGACTGGTAGCAACCAAAAGTGCAAAGGGCGGCCAGAACGGATCAGGTTCAACGATAGCAGCACGCGTTGCCGCAACGCCAAAGATAAGCACCGGGATGGAAAAAGGTAGAATGATGACGGCCATCAACAGCGCACCGCGACGCAACGTCACAGCCAGAGCGGCTCCAACCGCGCCCAGAAACGACAGGGCGGGCGTGCCAACGGCGAGCGTTGCCGTGAGCGCCAGGATCGCCCGCGGCTCCAGCGCCAAGAGGAGAGAAAGCAAAGGCGTGGCGATAACCAATGGCAGGCTGGCGCCGAGCCAGTGCGCAATCACCTTGGCGATAACAAACACCGAAACAGGCGCATCGGTCAGCCTAAGAAGATCGAGCGCACCGTCATCCTTGTCAGACTGAAACAAGCGCTCCAGCCCGATCAGCGTCGCCAGCAGTGCCGCGATCCACATGATGGCTGGCCCGATGCGCGACAAAAGGTTGAGATCTGGCCCAATGCCAAACGGCACGGTGCCGATCACCGCAAGGAAGAACAACGTGCCCACCAGCGCGCCGCCGCCGACACGGATGGCCAGACGAACGTCCCGCGCGATCAAAGATCGAAAAGGCTGAGCCATCACGACTTGGCCTCCGCCAACCAATAGGACTCCTCGTCCATCGGCGCGGACAATCCGTCCGCACCATCGGGCGGAAAACTGGCCAGATCGAGCGTGATCAGATCGGCCAGGCCAAGCGGCATATGGGTTGCCGCGATGACGATCCCACCTTTGCGGCGATGGTCTTCCACAAGGCTGATAAAACGTTCAGTTGAAGCAACGTCCAAGGCGGCGGTCGGCTCGTCAAGCAGCCAGACCGGCCGGGGAGCAACGAGAAGCCGAGCCAGCGCAACGCGCCGTTTCTGCCCCTGGCTCAACACCGCTGCCGGCAGATCCATCACATGGCCGACGCCCAGACGCGCCAGTGCATCCTCAACTGGAAGCCCATCCTCATCGCCATAATAGCTCTGCCAGAAAATGAGATTCTGCCGAACGGTCAGCGCCGCCTTCAGCCCATCTTGGTGACCTGCCAAGTGAACCAGAGCCGACCGCGGGGTGTCGGCGTCAGCCCCGGCAACCGCCACCCGAAGATCGCCCGATGCTGGCTCAGCCAAGCCTGCCAAAACACGCAAAAGGCTGGTTTTGCCGGACCCGTTGGGCCCTACCAGCACCACCGCATCTCCGCCTTGAGCCTTGAGGTCAAGGTCAGCAGCAAGGGCCCGGCCGCCCCGGGCCAGGGCCAGACCACCCAACTCAACGACCGTTTCGGTCCACACCATCACACCCCCAAAAACGCGGACCAGCTAGGCGCGACCAACGTTGCTCTTTGAAAGCGTTATAAAACCGGTTATGTCACGCGCAACCAGCCAAATCGGGAATGCAGGACCAGGCATCATAGCGAAAAACCAGACTTTCAAGTCCGGTATCGAATTGCGATCGACCGATCGACAGCTGAATAGCGCCGGTCCGTGCCCCAAGATTAGATCTTGAACGATAGGACACCGATGTCGCTCGATAGTTTCAAATGTCGCCAAAATCTGACCGTCGGCGGTCAGACTGTTACCGTCTACAACCTCATGGAAGCAGAAAAGAACGGCCTTCCGGGCGTTTCCAAGCTTCCGTTCTCCCTTAAGGTTTTGCTCGAAAACCTGCTGCGTCACGAAGACGATAAGACCGTCAAGAAGGCCGACATCGACGCCATGAGCACCTGGGCTCAGGAGAAGAAATCGAACCAGGAAATCGCCTACCGTCCAGCCCGCGTTTTGATGCAGGACTTCACCGGCGTTCCAGCCGTGGTGGACCTTGCCGCCATGCGCGATGGCATCGTGGCCCTCGGCGGCGACCCGGAGAAGATCAACCCGCTTAACCCGGTTGATCTGGTCATCGACCACTCGGTGATGATCGACGAGTTCGGCAATCCGCGCGCATTCCAAATGAACGTCGATCGCGAGTATGAGCGCAACATGGAGCGCTACACCTTCCTGAAATGGGGACAGAAAGCGTTCAACAATTTCCGCGTTGTGCCGCCTGGAACGGGGATCTGCCATCAGGTGAACGTCGAATACCTCGCCCAGGGCGTATGGACCGACGAGGACGAGAATGGCGACACCATCGCCTATCCAGACACGCTTGTTGGTACCGACAGCCACACCACCATGGTCAACGGTATGGCCGTCCTTGGTTGGGGTGTTGGCGGCATTGAGGCCGAAGCAGCCATGCTCGGGCAACCCATCTCCATGCTTATTCCGGAGGTCGTTGGCTTCAAGCTGACCGGTGAGATGGTCGAAGGCACCACCGCCACCGACTTGGTGCTCAAAGTTGTGCAGATGCTGCGGGAGAAGGGCGTCGTCGGTAAGTTCGTCGAATTCTATGGCGCCGGTCTGGATCGGCTGCCGCTACCCGACCGCGCGACGATTGCCAACATGGCGCCGGAGTATGGCGCGACTTGCGGCTTCTTCCCAATCGACGATGAGACGCTGCGTTACATGAAAACGACCGGTCGGGACGACGAGCGCCTTGCTCTGGTCGAAGCCTACGCCAAGGCGTGCGGTTTCTGGCGCGACAGCAGCTATGAGCCCGTCTTCACCGACACGCTTGAGCTGGACATGGGCACAATCCGTGCCGCCATCTCCGGCCCCAAGCGACCGCAGGATTTCGTGGCGCTGACAGAGGCAGCCGCCGCGTTTAAAAGGGAAATGGGGGAGACCTTCAAGCGTCCCCTGGATACCGAAGTCGAGGTCGAGGGCGAAGACTACAAGATGTCGTCGGGCAAGGTGGTGATCGCATCCATCACCTCCTGCACCAACACCTCCAACCCCTATGTGATGATCGGCGCTTGACTTGTGGCCCGCAAGGCACGAGAACAGGGCCTCGACCGCTAGCCGTGGGGCAAAACCTCATTGGCGCCGGGTTCGAAGGTCGTATCGCAGTATTTGGAAGAGGCCGGTCTGCAGGAAGATCTGGATGCCATCGGTTTCAACCTGGTCGGCTATGGCTGCACCACCTGCATCGGCAACTCTGGCCCGCTACAGGAAGAAATCTCAAAAGCCGTCAACGATGGCGATCTCGTTGCCACCAGCGTCCTGTCCGGCAACCGTAACTTTGAAGGCCGGATCAGCCCGGATGTACGCGCCAACTATTTGGCCTCACAGCCGCTGGTCGTTGCCTACGCCCTAGCCGGTGACATGAACATCGCCCTCACGCGCGAGCCGATCGGCAAGGACAAGGAAGGCAACGATGTCTACCTGAAAGATATCTGGCCGACACAAAAGGAAATCGCCGATCTCGTCCACGAGACGGTGACGCGCGAAGCCTTCATCTCCAAATATGCCGAAGGCTTCGAAGGCGATGACAAATGGCAGGCCGTGGAGACCACCGACCGCCAGACCTATGACTGGCCGCCAGCTTCGACCTACGTCCAGAACCCGCCCTATTTCCAGGACATGGACAAGGAGCCCGGCAAGATAGCTGACATTGAGAATGCTCGTGTTATGGCGATCCTTGGTGACATGATCACCACCGACCACATCTCGCCAGCTGGCTCTTTCAAGGACACCACGCCTGCCGGTCAGTACCTCACAGAGCGCCAGGTTCCGGTTCGTGAGTGCAACTCCTACGGCTCGCGACGCGGCAATCATGAAATCATGATGCGCGGTACGTTCGCCAACATCCGCAGCAAGAACGAGATGCTGGACGGTGTTGAAGGCGGCTACACGCTCGGTCCGGATGGCGAGAAAACCTCGATCTACGAGGCAGCCATGGCCTGGAAAGAAAAGGGCGTTCCACTCGTCGT
>JBHJIX010000004.1:0-59924 GCA_050043025.1 Cohaesibacteraceae bacterium | reverse complement strand
CATTGCGAATGGCCTCTTCGCGCAGCCTGTCTATGGAAAAGGCTCTTTCGTGAATCTGGGTCCCAATGACCTGTTCAAATTGCCGCTTCAGGTTGTCCATAACCATGAACGTGGGGTCGCCATGCGCCAGCACCCGCAAGCCACCCGTCAGTTTCAAGGGCTCTGGCAGAACCTGCAGCGGCGGACCCGTTTGGGCGGCCATGTAGGAGCCGCCATAGAAATAGTCATCGGAGTGCCGGTCGGGCGATGGATTTCCAAAATGCGCTTCTGCAAGTCGGCGTATCCGCCCGGAGAGTTGAACCCATCGGGACAGGAGCTTTTGACTTGGATGGAGGGAAACGCTCCGCCCACTTCGTGTTCGTGGTCTCTGATCGATCAGGCCGGCTTCGATCATTTCCTTCAAACGACGTGTCGCCGTGGCGTAGGGTACACGGCTGGCTCCAACGAGCGATGACGCTGTAACAGTTTTCGCTTCGAAGTGACCGCGCAGAAGGTGAAGCTCCATGCGCAGATAGGGGTTGGGTGCCACCAGATCCATGCTGCCCTCAAGCTCGTCACCAAAGTCGTCCAGGAAGGACAACATGCTCAGCGTGTCGCTGGTGGCGGCCTGGATGGCCGGGTTTGATCCCAAAGAGGTTTCGGTAAGGCTCATGGATGGCCCGTGGGCATCTTTTTTGCTTTTTTCCCGGCGCCGCTTCATTTCGGATTTCGCGGCTTTTCCTAACTTTCCTTGCGACTTTGGTTTGTTGCCCACAGTGCGCCTCCAAAAAATGTCCAATATGAAAAGCTCGATATATCGGAAAAATATCCAAAATGGATATTATGAAATTCAGAATGGATGTTTTTGCTACAGGCCACCCCAATCGGTTTCGGCATACTTCCGGCAGTCATTCGACGATAAAGGATGACATGCTGTCGCTGGAAAATGGCGGCAACAGTACAATAATGATTTGGAAACAATGATCTGGGAAACTCGGGAGGAAACCTTATGAAATTCCGGTACGCACTGGCTGCCTCAACAGCATTGACCGTTTCTACCTTTGCAGGCGTGGCCACAGCTGAAACGTTCACTATCGGCATCACGCAAAACAATGTGGGTGTCGACAGCTACCAGACATCCTATGAGCAAGCCTTCATTGCCGCTGCCGCAGCCACCGCCGATGTCAATGAAGTGGAGCTGGACGCGGGTGGTGATGTCGCGCGCCAAATTGCTCAGATGGAAGATCTCATCCAGCAGGAAGTTGATGCCATCATCATCTGGCCGACCAATGGTGAGGCGGTTATCCCGGCTGTGCGCCGGGCCCACCAGGCCGATATCCCGGTGATTGTGACCAACTCCAATATTGCCGAGGACGGCTTTGATTTCGTTCGGTCATTCTCCGGCCCGGATAACATCACGCAGGGCGCCCGTTCTGCTGAAATCATGTGTGAGCGCTTCACCGCTCTTGGCATTGAGAATGAAGCGCAGATTGTGCAGATCACCGGTCAGCCTGGATACACCACCGCAATTGAGCGGGCGCAGGGCTTCGAAGATCGTCTGCCACAGGTTTGCCCGAACGTTAGCTTGGTGGAAAGCCAGCCTGGCGACTGGAACCGCGAGAAGTCGCAGCAGGTGATGGAGGCCTTCCTCGTCAAGTACGACGACATTGATGGCGTCTATTCAGGCGACGACAATATGGGCGTTGGCGCATTGAATGCCGCCTTGTCGGCCGGTCGCGAAGGCATCACATTTGTGGGTGCCACCAACTTTGCTGTCGGATATGACGCAATGGGTCGTGGTGAGTACTGGGGCTCGATTTATCAGTCTCCAGGCGACGACGCCGAAGCGGCTCTGGCGACGGCGCTCGACGTTCTGAATGGGCAAGACGTGCCTTTCCTGAATTACTTCGACACGCCGAAGATTACGCAGGACAACATGGGCGATTTCACGCGTCCGGTCTTTTAAGTCCAGTCCTTTGCCGAGCGCGACTACGCGCTCGGCTTCTTCGAATGATAAAGAGAATGGGGACGGAAAATGGGCCGTCTTTCTGGACGCTCGTGCCTTGTCACGGGGGCAGGGCAGGGCATTGGGCGAGCGATCGGTGAGGCCCTATTGGCCGAGGGCGCTAATGTCTGTTTTGCGGATATCAACCCCGAACCGGTGGCGCAACTGGCGCATGAACACACCGCCAAGCTGAATGGCTCCGATCAGATCGTAACCTTTTCTACGGTGGACGTTACCGATCGGGTGCAGGTTCAGGCGATGATCAAGCATGCGGCATCCGTTTTTGGCTCGATCGATGTGGTGTTCAACAATGCGGGTGTGAACAAGCCCATGAACTTCCTCGATATCACCGAGGAGAACTTCAATTTCATTATCTCCGTGAATGTTTTGGGTTGCCTTATCGGCATCCAGGAAGCGGCTAAGCAGTTCATCCGGCAAGGCAGGTTTGGGAAGATCATCAACACAGCTTCGATTGCGAGCCGACAGGGGTTCGACAATGTGGCGCCGTACTGTGCCTCGAAATGGGGGGTCGTTTCACTCACGCAATCAGCGGCACGCGATCTGGCCAAACACAACATCACCGTCACTGGCTTTGCGCCAGGTGTCGTCGCTACAGAAATGTGGGAACAGGTTGATAAGGACCTGATGGCAATTGGGGCCTCCGAGCGTCCGGGGCAGGCGATGGAAGAGTTCTCCGCGAACATCCTCAAAGGGCGTGTTGCGACCCCCCAGGACATTACCGGGACAACCACATTCTTGGCGTCACCTGACAGCGACTACATGACGGGGCAAATTGTTATGATTGATGGTGGGATGACACTGGTTTGAATGGGCCTTAGCCCGAACGCCCTGTCTTGACGAGCGAAGAAGAAATTGATGCCCGACGTAAGCAAAGAACAGATTGGCAGCATCCTTGCCCGGCAAGGCATTCTGATTGCCTTTGTGCTCTTCATGATTGCCTTTGCGCTGGGCAATGCCCGTTTTCTCGACCCAGACAACCTCATGGGTGTGGTGCGTTCATCAGCCATTTTGGGCGTTATGGCATTGGGCGTCACCTTTGTCGTGATCAGCGGCAATCTCGATCTGTCCGTTGGATCGATGATGTCCTTCTCAACGATTGTTGTCTTGGATCTTCATGACAAGATCGGGCCGGAACTTGCCATCCCGTCCATGTTCGCAATGACACTGTGCCTGGGTGCCTTTATCGGTTTTCTGGTCGGCTATCTAAGGCTCAACTCCTTGATTGTGACGCTGGGTATGTTGTCAGCTATTCATGGGCTGACTCTGACCTATTCCGGCGGTCAGAACATGGATATTGCCGACAAAGAGGGAACCTGGTTCTCAGTTTTTGGGCAGGGGACGGCTCTTGGGATCCCAGTCCCAATTCTAATGTTTGCGTTGCTCGCTGCGGTCCTGGGAATTATCCTGGCAAGGACACCGTTCGGTCGAAAAGTTTACGCGGTGGGCGGAAACGGCGTTGCCGCAACCTTTTCAGGCATTCGCAGAGCCCGCATTGTTTTCCTTTGCTATCTCCTCTCGGCATTTTGTGTCGCGACGGCTGGGCTCATCCAAGCTAGCCGGTCGATGGGCAGCCAAAACACCGTTGGGCAGGGCTTGGAACTTGAAGTTCTGGCCGCCGTCATTTTGGGCGGAGCATCACTGCTGGGCGGTTCTGGAACAGTCTTCAAAACAGTTATCGGCGTTCTCATTTTGGGTTTTATCCAAAATGGCCTGCTGCTGATGGGCCTGCAGTTCTACGTCCAGTTTATCGTCACCTGGGTGATCATCATTCTTGCGGTTTGGCTCGATATCGCCGCCAAGCGCGGCAAGCTTTGGTCGCCGGTCGCGTGAGGGCCAAGTCATGAGACCAGACATTCTCTCGACGGCGCTCAAACGCGGAGCCATCTGGGCCTTCGTCGTCCTTGAGTTGATCTTTTTCTCAATTGCTGGAGAGTTTTTCGCCGTCACCGACAAGGCGTTCATGGACTTCGACAATATGCTGTTGTGGCGCAAACAGTCCGCGCCGTTCGGTATCATCGCCATTGGCATGACAATCGTCATGATCATCGGTAATATCGACCTTTCGGTGGGCGCTACCTTCGCCTTGGCGGCCATTGTCATGTTGGATGCAATGACCTGGCCCATTTTTGGCGGGCTCGGAAACGCCGTTATTCCCTTCGCCTGGATGCTTGCGCTTTTGACCGGTGTCGCTCTTGGCGCGATCAACGGTCTGCTGGTTTGGAAGACGGGCGTCGATGCCTTCATCGTCACATTGGGCGCAATGCTTGGCTATCGTGGTCTGGTTTTCATGTACAATGGAGAGCAGCCGACAAGCCATCTGAACTGGACGCTGGTCGATTTTGCCGAGGCACAGTTTCTCGGGCTTCACACGGCATCCTGGTTCTTGCTTGCCGTAACCCTCGTTCTCTGGCTGGTGATGACGCGAACCGTCCATGGTCGCAACGCTTACGCCATCGGTGATAACCGCGAAGCAGCTGTTAATGCAGGCATTCGTGTCGGCCCGCACATCATGATCAACTTCATGATTGTCGGCTTTCTGGCGGCTTTGTCAGCAGTTGTCTTCTATTCCGAAACGGGCTCGGTGAATCCCAATGATGGTGCTCTTTTCGAGCTTTGGGCGATCACGGCGGTCGTTCTAGGCGGCACCAGGCTAACCGGCGGATCGGGCTCCATCATCGCAACGCTGGGCGGTGTCATCGCCATCCAACTTCTGCGCAAGGGGCTCGGGCACATCGGTGCCGATACCGAAACGGTCAATCTTGTGAGTGGCCTTATCCTGATAGCCGTCCTGTTTTTGGATCGTCAACTCAACGTCCGAACCAAGGAGACGTTGCGCACGTGACCGACACAAAACCAGCTCTCAGCCTTGATGGCATCGTGAAGACCTTTCCCGGTGTCCGCGCGCTGGATGACGTGTCCTTTTCTGTCATGCCCGGAGAAGTTCATGCGCTCATGGGCGAGAACGGCGCGGGCAAGTCCACCTTGATGAAAGTTCTCGGTGGTATCCATCAGCCGGACAAGGGACAGATCATCGTTGGTGATCAACCCGTGGTTATGGCGTCACCCCTGGAGGCAAAGTCCAAGGGTATCGTCTTCATCCACCAGGAGTTGAGTTTGGCCGCCGAACTGAGTGTGGCGGAAAACATTTGGCTCGGCGAACTGCCCCGCAAGAGCTTCAACCGTGTCGATTGGCCAACGCTCTTTGCGCAAACCGACGCCATATTGAAAAAGCTGAGCGTCAAATTTGATGCCGGCACCAAGGTTGGCGATCTGTCGATCGCCAACCAGCAAATGGTCGAGATCGCGCGTGCGCTGACCGTTGATGCAAAGGCGGTCATCTATGATGAACCCACCGCATCGCTCACCGATGCCGAGAAGGTGGTGCTGTTTGACGTTATCGATGATCTGAAGGCGCACGGCGTCGGCATCATCTACATCTCTCATCGCATGGAAGAGATCTTTAAGATGACCGACAGGATCAGTGTTCTACGCGATGGCCAGTATCGCGGCACGCTCACCACCAGCCAGACAACCGAAGAAGACGTCACCCAGCTGATGATCGGGCGGAAGCTGGATCTCAGCCGCAACGAGACACACCATGAGGTGGGCGACACTGCCATTGAGGTGCGCGGGTTAAGCTGCGGCAACCTTTACAAGGATGTCAGCTTTGAAGTTCGACGCGGTGAGGTGGTTGGCTTCTATGGCCTGGTTGGCGCTGGCCGCACCGAAATAGCCGAAACGCTGTTTGGATTGCGGGAGCCGACACAAGGCGCGATCCTTCTGGAGGGGAAAGAGACAAGCATCCGAACCTCGGCAGATGCAATTGCGCGCGGCATTTCGCTCGTACCTGAGGATCGGAAAGCGCAGGGTCTGGTGCTCGGCATGAATTGTCGGGACAACATGACATTGCCGCAGATCGACGATCTGACCGCAGGGCCCTTTGTTGCTGAAGGGTCGGAAGTCGCGATCTTCGATCAATATCGCGATCGGCTCGATATTCGCACGCCCGGTTGGAAGCAACTGGTCGGCAACCTGTCAGGTGGCAACCAGCAAAAGATCGTCATCGGGAAATGGCTTTCCATGCATCCCAGCGTCCTGATCGTGGATGAGCCGACGCGAGGCATTGATGTGGGCTCCAAGGCTGAGATCCACAATCTCATCCGCGAGCTGGCCGCGCATGGCTACGCTGTGATCGTCATCTCGTCGGAGATGCCCGAAATTCTCCATGTGTCAGATCGCATCATCGCCATGTACAACGGCAACATCATGCGGACTTTCACGTCCGATGAGGTGACCGAAGAAAACCTTATTCAGGCGATCTCGGGCATCCCGGGCGATCAGGCCCCCCGCTCGGAAATGCTCATGACGCATTCCGAGATCACATTGACCTAGCCCTCCTTGGACAGGAAACACTATGAAACTTGTGCGCTACGGGCCGCCCGGAGCTGAAAAGCCCGGTCTGTTGGCCCATTCTGGACGGGTCCGTGACCTTTCGGAGATCGTCACAGACATTGCCGGCGATGCATTGAGCCGCGACAAGATCGAGCGCCTGCGGGCCCTGGATGTCGATACTCTTCCAGAGGTGGAAGGAATGCCGCAGGACGGTCTAAGGCTCGGGCCATGTGTTCATGGCACAGGTAAGTTTATCTGCATTGGTCTGAACTATGCCGATCATGCAGAAGAGGCCGGGATGCCGATTCCTGAGGAGCCCATTGTTTTCAACAAATGGACCTCGGCCATTTGTGGGCCGAACGACCCGATCCAGATTCCCCACGACAGCCAGAAGACCGATTGGGAGGTTGAGCTGGGCGTGGTGATCGGTGAGCCAGGCGCTTACATCGATGAAGCTGACGCGATGGATCATGTCGTGGGCTTTTGCGTGATCAACGACGTCTCAGAGCGCGAGTTTCAACTGGAGCGCTCTGGCACATGGGACAAAGGCAAAGGGTGCGACACGTTTGGTCCGATCGGACCATGGCTGGTGACCACGGACGAGGTGACCGATGTCGACAACTTATCCATGTGGCTGGATGTCGATGGGAAGCGCCAGCAGAACGGCAACACATCGACCCTGATTTTCAAGGTGCCTTATCTCGTCGCCTATTGCAGCCGTTTCATGAGCTTGCAGCCGGGCGATGTTATCTCCACAGGAACCCCTCCTGGTGTGGGCATGGGCCAAACGCCCCCACGCTACTTGAAGGGGGGCGAGGTTATCGCGCTGGGAATTGAAGGCCTCGGTGAACAGAAGGCAAAGGTTCTGCCAGCCTGAGCGCGAGCTTCCAAGTTGGATGTCGCTTCGAACTGGGCCAAACAATCACTGAGATTTTTTTCATTTAGGTCGAGGCTCCAGGTGGTTCACCAGCGCCTTGCATTTTGTGGCAAGCTGTCGGCGGATGAAAACATCTTGCTCGGACGCGAGCCTGGTTGCTGCTGCATCGACCGCTCGACATTCTTGACCGCTTGGTGAGAGGCGACACGGCGCGCACTGGCCTGGAGGCTGTCCGCTAAGTGGCAAGCACCGGACCTGCTGAGCTTGTCGTGACGCTCAGTCTCGACGATGCTTATAAGATCGCCGAACGAACCGTGGCTCTCAAGCGAGGGTTTGTCTTAGCTGATGTTCCGCTAGACCAAATGAGCAGCGCCGGTCCCCGGCCATGGGCAACACGAGCATTCTCAACTCACCGAACGCCTTTCCTTTTCGCAAGCCACTTTCTCAGGCGACGATTGCAAACCTGACGCGCCTTTGGCAGATCGTTGGCTTCTGACTGGTGATTCAATTTGTCAACGAGAACATCCTTGCCGTGCCAAACCAGCTTGCCAACAAACGGCCGTCAGCTTGCCATGACGCTTTCGCTTCCTTCTTTCTTCCGGAAGAATCAACTGCGCATTCTGGGCATATGTGAGGGCGCTGAAGCGCTGGATGTGCTTGTCACCGCGATGCCGCTTTGCTAGCAGTCAGAAGACGATGCCTTTCGGCTGAGCGGGAAGTCTAGCCCCTTCGATCCAACTCGGAGAATGGGGCGACTATCGTCATACACATGGTGGCTGTGCCCGCCTGGATGTCGTTCGCGAAAGAACTTGTCGCTGAGCAAAATTCAGGGATCACGCGCTATGAAATCACCCGCCTTCTTTCTCACCACATGCTTGGTCATTGCACCTAAGTTTGCCCATGCTCACCCAGGCCACGTGGCGGAGGCCGCCGGGCATTCACACTGGATCGCAATTGCCGCTCTTGCCGTCTCAGCGATGGTCGTTGTCTGGGCCCTCGTGCGAAAGTTCCGACTGAAGGACGCTGGGCGCGAGAACGCGACAACCGCTGAAGCGAACGAAACAACCGAACAGGCTACATGAGCAAGATTGGCGTCATGGTTTGCGGTCATGGCTCGCGGAGCCAGGCCGCTGTCGATGAGTTCGCTGTGCTAGCACAGCGGCTGCCGTCCTACTTGCCTGATTGGCCGGTCGAGTACGGCTATCTTGAGTTCGCAAACCCCGTTATTCGCGACGGGCTCGATAACCTGCGCGAGCAAGGTTGCGACACCATTTTGGCTGTGCCCGGCATGTTGTTCGCGGCGATGCACGCCAAGAACGACATCCCAAGTGTCCTCAACACCTATGCGGCGAAACACGACCTGACCGTGCGGTACGGCCGAGAGCTTGGGGTCGATCCCAAGATGATCCGAGCCGCATCGCAACGCGTGCAAGCGGCGATGGACAGGGCGGACGCTGAAGACGGGGTTGTGGCGCCGCAAGACACATGTCTGGTGGTCATTGGGCGAGGCGCCAGCGATCCGGACGCCAACTCAAATGTCTCGAAAATCGCGCGCATACTTTGGGAAGGCATGGGCTTTGGATGGTGCGAGGTCGGCTATTCCGGCGTGACCTTTCCGCTTGTTCAGCCGTGTCTCGAGCATGTCGCCAAGCTCGGCTACAAACGTGTTGTGGTATTTCCCTATTTCTAGTTCACCGGCATTTTGATCGATCGCATTTACGGCTTCACCGACATGGTCGCGGAGGCCTATCCCAACCTTTCCTTCGTCAAAGCGCCCTATCTGAATGATCACCCGTTGGTGATTGAAACCTTTGCAGAGCGCGTGACAGAGATCCTCGAGGGGCAGAACGTGATGAACTGCTCGATGTGCAAATATCGCGCGCAGGTTCTCGGGTTTGAATCAGAAGTCGGGATGCCGCAAGAGAGTCAGCACCACCACGTTGAAGGGCAAGGCGCGTCTGCCCCCGGGTCGAATGGTGAGGATTGCATCGTCTGCGACACCTTCTGCACCGGCGCATGCCGCCTCGATCCCGGTTCCGCAGTGCATCACCATCATCATCATGGCCATGGTCACTCCCATGATCACGACCACCATCACCCGCCCTATCCCCATGCTCAGCACCCGCATGGACCGGAAAGCGTTCGCAAGCTTGTGAAAGGTAGCGCTTGAATTACGAGCGCGACCCAAAACAGATTTATCGTTTGAGTTTTGAACGCGTCCGGGCTGAAGCCGACCTAGGGGGTTTTCCAAGCGATGTGGAGGAGCTTGCTGTCCGTTTGATCCATGCCTGCGGCATGCCAGAGATCGCCAAAGACGTTGCCTATTCACCGGACTGCGTCTCGGCTGGCCAGCAAGCTCTTCGAAGCGGCGCGCCCATCTTTTGCGATAGCATGATGGTCGCGCACGGCGTCATTCGCAAAGGTTTGGCGCAAAACGCCGACGTTCGCTCCACGATCAAAGCTGACGGCGTCGTCAAGCTTGCTGAAAAACTCGGCACGACCCGCTCAGCGGCTGCTGTCGAATTTTGGAAAGAGGAACTTGGGGGAGCGGTCGTGGCAATTGGAAATGCACCAACGGCGCTCTTCCATCTTTTGGAGAGGCTGGATGAAGGCTGGCCGAGACCGGCGGTCATCTTGGGCTTTCCGGTTGGCTTTGTTGGCGCGGCGGAGAGCAAGGCTGAGCTGTGCGCCAACCCGCGCGGTGTTCCCTTCATAACGCTTCAAGGTCGGCGCGGAGGCTCGGCCATGGCTGCTGCTGCGGTCAACGCCCTTTCCCTCGGCCTTGATGGGGACGGACGATGAGCGAGCCGTGGCTTTCCATTGTTGGCATTGGCGAAGAGGGGCTGGAAGGCCTAAACCCATCAGCGCACAAGGCCGTTACGGCGGCCGAGGTCATTGTTGGCGGCAAGCGCCACCACGCCCTCACTCAGGCTTTGAACGCTGAACGGATCACCTGGCCCAGCCCTTTCAATCATATGCTGGAGGCGCTTGAGGGCCTGAAGGGTCGCCCGACTTGCGTCTTGGTGACAGGTGATCCGGTCTGGTACTCAGCCGGCACAAAGATCGCCGACCATTTCGGCGCAGACGACATTCGCATCCATCCCCATGTCTCAGCGTTTCAATTGGCCTGCGTGCGAATGGGCTGGGCTTTGCAAGACGCTGAAACGCTAACGGTTCATGGTCGGGCAGTCGGCGACATCCTCTCCTTCGTGGCACCGCGTGCGAAACTCGTGGTGCTCACTCAGGACGGCGACACCCCATCGCAAGTTGCAGAGCTTCTTTCAGGGGCTGGTTATGGCGATAGCCGCATGACTGTTCTCGCCGATATGGGCGGCGCCAATGAAACACGTCTGGATGGCGTGGCAAGCCGCTGGAGCGAGATCGTCCCATCGCTCCACACGCTGTGTGTGGAGTGCAGCAGCAATCCAGATGTTCCAACGCTGCCACGTGGGCCGGGCTTGCCCGATGACGCTTTTGAGCATGATGGCAAGATGACCAAGCGCGACCTCCGCGCGATCACCCTCGCCAAGCTCGCTCCTCGGCCAGATGAACTATTGTGGGATGTCGGCGCCGGATGCGGATCAGTCGGGATTGAGTGGATGCGCAGCGCCCGCGGTGCTCGTTCTATTGGGCTTGAGCCCCATGCCGAACGGCGTGCAATGGCGGAGCGCAATGCGCACAAGCTAGGAACCAGTCGGTTCGAGCTGGTGGATGGAACGGCGCCCGACGCATTGTCGGGGCTGGATAAGCCGGATGCGGTTTTCATCGGCGGCGGGCTAAGCCAAGAGACTGTCGATGCTTCTCTTGCTGCCTTGAAGAATCATGGTCGGCTTGTGGCCAACGCCGTC
The DNA here is from genome assembly GCA_050043025.1 of Cohaesibacteraceae bacterium. GTDB lineage: Bacteria > Pseudomonadota > Alphaproteobacteria > Rhizobiales > MH13 > MH13. The sequence continues at coordinate 48,802 of JBHJIX010000004.1, read as the reverse complement.
ACGCTGGAAAGCGAGCAGTTGCTGATCCAGCTTCACCAACACTTTGGTGGCGAGTTGACCCGCATTTCCATTGCCCATGCTGATGCCGTTGGCCGTTATCGAGGATGGCGATCTGCGATGCCAATCACGCAGTGGAGCCTGGTCACATGACCGGCACACTGTATGGTGTTGGCCTTGGTCCAGGCGACCCGGAGCTGCTCACCTTAAAGGCGCACCGGCTGATCAACTCAGCCAAAATCATTGCCTATCCAGCACCGGACAATGGTGAGAGTTTTGCGCGCTCCATCGCAGCGCCTTACATCGCACCAGAGGCAGAAGAGATCCCGATTGTCATCCCGATGCGGGTTGAGCGTTTTCCGGCCCAAGACGTCTACGATGCCGCCGCAAGAACCTTGGGCGCGAGGCTCTCAAACGGAGAGGATGTCGTCGTCCTATGTGAAGGCGACCCGTTCTTCTACGGCTCGTTTATGTACCTCTTTCAAAGGTTTGCTGATCGCTTCCCAGTGGAGTGCGTTCCTGGCGTAACGTCAATGACGGCGTGTTCTGCCGTCATCCAGCAGCCCCTTTGCGCGCGCAACGAGGCACTAAGCGTGGTTCCTGCACCGCTGTCTGAAGCAGAACTAACCTCAAGGCTCAGCTCAGGCGGCGCGTTTGCAATCATCAAGGTGGGACGGCACATCGACAAAGTGCGCCATGTGATTGCAGGTCTTCAGTTGATGGATCGGTCGATGTATGTCAGCCACGCCTCTTTGCCGAACCAGCTTGTGTGCCCTCTTCACGAAGCGCCGGAAAAAGCGCCTTACTTTTCGATGGTGATAATCAGTGGGACCGACCCCTATGCCGTCTCCTGATCCGATCACACTCTTTTTGGCGCCTTCTGGCGAGAACACGGCGCGACGGATTTGCGAACATCTTGACGGCGCTTTGCATGGCTACAAGCCAACAGCAAAGGTCGACGTGGCCATCGACGACGTCATGAGCCATTTGCGAGCTTTGTTTTCCGCCGGTCACCCAATTATCGCCGTGTGTGCCACGGGGATCGTCATTCGCGCGCTTGCGCCTTTGATCCTGGATAAGCGCCGCGAGTCCGCGGTCATTGCTGTTTCCGATGATGGCGCGTCAGTGGTGCCCCTTCTGGGAGGGCACCGTGGAGCCAACGCGATGGCAAAATCCATCGCCGACGCGGTAGGCGCGCACGCCGCTGTCACAACGGCTGGCGACCTCTCATTGGGCGTTGCTTTGGATGCGCCGCCCGAGGGCTGGCGACTGGAGAACCCGGAGGCTGCAAAATCGGTCATGGCCGCGTTACTAGCTGGAAGGCCCGCGCGGCTTTCCGGTCCAACGGGTTGGCTCACCGGTCCAACGGACTGGTTCGCCCCACTGACGAAACGCGAAAACGTGCATGTTCAACCGAAGGGCGATGCCCATGACCCAACCGTTTTGAGTGTTGATGGCTTGGAGCCGCTTATCTATCGCCGACAGAACCTGGCTCTAGGCGTTGGCTGTTCGCGAGGGTGTTCTCCCGACGAACTGATCGCGCTGGTGCTCAAGACGCTTGCCGATCACGGCCGCTCGCATTTTGAGATTGCCGGCATTTACTCCATCGACGTAAAGGCAGACGAAGCAGCGATCCATGCCCTTGGGCGCAAGTTGAACGCGCCAGTCGGCTTCTTTCCCGCCGACATCTTGGAAGCGCAGACGCCCAGATTGGCTAACCCATCGCCGATTGTGTTCGCGGAGGTTGGCAGCCACGGCGTGGCCGAAGCTGCTGCCTTGGCGGCCGCCGGACCGTCAGCGACACTGGAGATCGAGAAACACAAGTCGAAGAATGCAACCTGCGCCGCCAGCGAACTCAAAGATGGTGGAGAACGGCCACAAACCCGCGGACGCCTGAGCGTCATTGGCATCGGGCCAGGCCGGTCGGACTGGCGGACGCCGGAAGCCTCCAAACTCGTAGCCGAAGCCGATGAGTTGGTCGGCTACGGCCTCTACATTGATCTTCTTGGACCTCTTGCGGCCGGAAAGCCTCGCCATGATTTTCCCCTTGGTGGTGAAGAGGATCGTTGTCGATTTGCGCTGGAGCGCACGGGTGAAGGGCAGAATGTTGCGCAGATCTGCTCTGGTGCCGCTGGGATCTATGCCATGGGCGCGCTGGTGATGGAGCTTCTTGATCGCGATGAGGCTGACGGAGGGGTCTCGCAGGCAGCGCGCAGGGTCGAGATCATTCACGCGCCCGGTGTTTCTGCGTATCAGGCCGCCTCGGCGCGCGTTGGGGCGCTTATCGGCCACGATTTTTGTGCCATTTCGCTCTCTGACCTGCTCACCCCCAGAGAAACGATCCTCCAGCGCATTCAAGGGGCAGCGGTGGGCGATTTTGTGATCGCTTTCTACAACCCCGTGTCCAAGCGCCGCCGAACCTTGCTTGCCGAGGCGCGCGATACACTTTTGGAGCATCGCCCAGCCGACACGCCCGTCATTCTGGCCAGTAACCTTGGTCGGCCTGATGAGAACCTGCGCTTTCGAAAGCTCAGCGACCTCCAAGTGGATGAGGTCGATATGCTCACGGTTGAGCTGGTCGGTTCATCACAGAGTCGGGCGTTCACGCACGGTGACATCGCCTGCGGTGCTGAAGGTTGGTCGGCTTACACGCCCCGCGGCTATGCCGCAAAAATCAACAAAGACATCCAACCATGACCGTTTACTTCATAGGCGCCGGTCCGGGCGACCCAGACCTGATCACTGTAAAAGGCAAGCGGCTCATCGAGCGCTGCCAGGTGTGCCTTTACGCCGGCAGTTTGGCTCCTGAGGCCGTGGTGAACTGTGCACCATCAACCGCTGTCGTTCGAGACACTGCACCCTTGCATCTCGACGAGATCATCGAGGCCATGAAGAAGGCGCATGATGAAGGCAACGACGTCGCCCGCGTGCATTCTGGCGATCCCTCGCTCTATGGCGCCATCGCTGAGCAGATTCGAAGACTGGTAGCGCTTGGCATCGACTACGAAATCATACCTGGCGTGCCCGCCTTCGCCGCTGCTGCCGCGGCGATGGGCCGGGAGCTGACAATCCCCGAAGTTGCCCAGTCACTGATCATCACCCGAACGGCGATGAAGTCATCTTCCATGCCTGAGGGCGAGGAACTAGAAACGCTTGGACACAGCGGCGCGACCCTGGCAATCCATCTTTCCATCCGCAACTTGCAGGAAATCGAGCGCAAGCTCACGCCGATCTACGGCGCAGATTGCCCAGTTGTCGTTGCCTATCGTGTTGGCTGGCCGGATCAGCAGTTTATTCACGGAACTCTGGAGAACATTCGCGACAAGGTGAGAAAGCAGAAGATCACCCGCACGGCGCTGATCTTCGTGGGCCGTGCTTTGCGCGAAACCGACTTTCGGGACAGCGTTCTTTACGATGCCGACCACGCCCACATTCTCCGGCCTATAAAAGCGAAGTCGGCCTAAGCTGCGAAAATCTAAACTGGCAAAGGGCCGATGATGTGGGCGAAGGAGCCTGACGTGCGGCCGTTGCGATGGCCCATGGCCGGGAGGAGCTCGCCGAAAGCATCCTCAACCTCAAAAAGTCTATTCTCTTCAGCCTCGCTTGTGATCGAGGCATAGTGAAATTCGTGGCCAGCAAGCGGCTCCTGGAACAGCGAGCCTTCAACAGGCCTGAGTAACCGGTAGCCAAGGTGCAGTTTGCGGCGAGCGAACGACGTTGCCACAGGCAGCAGCCCGAGCATGTTGTGGGTTGCGCCGTCAGCATCCGTCAGTGTTTCGCCAAGCACCATGTACCCGCCGCACTCTCCGTAGATCGTCTTACCGTTGCCGGCGGCGCTCTGCACGCCGCGCTTAAATGTGCTTGCCTGCGCAAGCTGCTCTGCATGCAACTCTGGATAGCCACCGGGCAAAAAGATTGCATCGCAGTTCTCTGGCGGTGAATCATCTGCAAGCGGCGAGAAAAATACCACCTCTGCGCCCTGCGCCCGCCAGTCATGAAGCATGTGTGGATAGCTGAAAGCAAAGGCGACATCGCGCGCGACGGCGATGCGTTGACCGATGGGAGTAAACCGTTGAGCATCCGCTTTCCGGTCCAATGGGCAGGACGCATCCAGCAACTGGTCGAGGTCGACCCGCTCCTCCACCAAGCGCGCAACGCGTTCGAGCGTTGCGTCCAGGCCGTCCGACTCCATGGCCTGAACAAGACCCAGATGGCGTTCGGGCAGAACCAAATCAGCCATCCTCGGAAGGACCCCAAGGACAGTCAGTTCTGCCTTGTTAAATGCTTGTCGAAGCGCCGCTTCATGGCGCGGCGAGCCAACCCTGTTCAGGATAATGCCGGCGAGGAGCAAATCCGGCTTCATGGTCCGAAGGCCGATCGCGGAAAGCACAGCGGACTGGGCGGTCTTTGAAGCATCCACGACTAGAACGACGGGAAGTCCCAGGATATTTGCGAGCTCCGCAACCGAGCCATGACCTTCAACGCCAGCCCCATCCAAAACGCCCATCGCCCCTTCAACGAGCAAGACATCCCCGGGCTGGTTGGCAGCTCGCGATTGGATGGTGTCCGCCGTCATCGCCCATGCATCAAGATTGACCGAAGGATGGCCAGTCGCTGCCTGGTGGAACTGTGGATCGATGTAGTCAGGTCCGCTCTTTGTCGCCGCCACGTCGTAACCCCGACGCCTAAGGGCACCGAGCAGACCAAGCGTTACGAGCGTTTTTCCCGCTCCTGAGGTTGGCGCGGCGACAACGAAGCCGCATTTTGCACTCACGAGGCGTCTTCCAGGTCAATCCTGCGGTTGCCTAGTGGATCGACCGAGCGGGGCGCCACTCCATTCAACTGAGAGGCCCAGTCCAGCACTTGGCGCATCAACACAACCTTGCCTACGCAAACAATGGCCGGCGCTTTGACCTGTGCCTCCTTTGTATCGGCGGCTGCATGCCCCAAGGTCGTCTCTAGAACCTGCATATCCGCTCGCGTCGCGTTGGATACCAGAGCGACTGGGGCTTCGGGATCGCGTCCTGCCTTGAGAAGCGAGTTGCAGATTTCTTCGATGTGTTTGATCGCCATGTACATGACGATCACCGGCGAGCCTTCGGAAATCGCCGGCCTATAGATGGCGGACGGCGTCATCCCCGTCTGATCGTGCCCGGTGAGGAAGGTCACGGGCTGGTTCACATCGCGGTGGGTCAAGGGAATGCCTGCGTGTGCCAGCCCGCCTATCCCGGCCGAAACGCCTGGCGTGACACGAAACAGCACCCCTTCTTGAACAAGCGTTTGCGCTTCTTCACCACCGCGGCCAAAAACGAATGGGTCCCCGCCCTTTAGCCGAACCACGCGCTTGCCCTGGCGAGATAGTTCGACCAGCTTCAGCGAAATGTCGCGCTGCTTGGGGGATGGCTTGCCGCCGCGCTTGCCCGCTTGGATCACATCGGCACCTGGGCGCCGCCATTCCAAGACACGTTCATCCACCAGAGCATCGCGCACAACGACGTCGGCACGGCGCAGCGCCGACAAGCCCTCCAACGTCATCAAGCCGGGATCGCCTGGCCCAGCACCCACCAGCCAAACCATGCCCGGAGGAAAGTCCGGCCAATCGCCCTTTGGTATCGCTAGGTCGTCGAAATCCATCATCTTTTGAGAGGTTTAGCGCTTGTGCTCAGATTTTACGAGCACCGAATCTCATTCTTCTGGATCTGGAACCTCATCCTATATGCCGATAATCTAAAGTCATGGGGAAGACGGAATTCGCCACAGATTTGCGCTTTGGCTATACGACAGGGGCTTGCGCGACGGCCGCCACCAAGGCTGCGCTGACGGCACTCCTGGGGCTTGGCTGGAAAAGTCCTGTGGAGATTACCCTCCCAAAGGGCCAGAAAGCTCAGTTTGATCTGGTTGATACTGCCTCAGGGCAGGGCTGGGCCCGTGCGTCGGTCAAAAAGGATGCTGGCGATGATCCAGATGTGACGCATGGCTCGCTTATCATTTCCACCGTGAAGAAGGGGCAGCCAAGTATGGGTGTCGTCTTTAAAGGTGGCGATGGCGTTGGAACAGTGACACTGCCCGGCCTGCCAATCGAGCCAGGCGAGCCAGCCATAAATCCCGTCCCTCGGAAGATGATCGAAGAGGTTATCAACGAGCTCGCCAATTCTGCTGGCAACTCTTCCGATTTCCAGATCGAGATTTCAGTGCCCGGCGGCGAGGAAATTGCGCGAAAGACCTGGAACCCGAGGCTTGGCATTGAAGGCGGCATTTCCATTCTGGGAACGACTGGAATCGTACGTCCCTTTTCGTGTGCCGCATGGATCGCGTCGATCCATCGCGGTGTTGACGTTGCCCGGGCCAATGGCGCGATTCATGCCGTTGGCAGCACCGGCGCGACATCGGAGAGCACCGCGCAAGCTATGTTTGGCCTGCCGGATTGGGCAATGTTGGACATGGGTGATTTCGCTGGCGGCCTCCTGAAATATGTCAGGCGCCATCCCGTCTCCCGGCTGACGATTGCAGGTGGCTTCGGCAAGCTGACCAAACTTGCGCAAGGCGCTATGGATCTGCATTCGGCAAGGTCTCAAGTGGACTTTGCGTTCTTGGCATCTCTGGCGAACGATCAAGGAATCGACCCAGGCCCAATCAATGAAGCCAACACAGCTATGGAAGCACTGTCTGTAGCCGGCCCGCTCTTGGCTGAAGCCGTGGCGCAGAAAGCCCGGCATGCAGCCATTGACGTGCTCGGCACGAGTGAAACACGGGTGGATGTATTGGTGGTCGCGCGCGACGGAACGGCGATTGCCATGGCTGATCAATCAGGTAGCAGGGTGCTGTGACAGTCCAGCCTAGGGTTCTCATTCTGGCGGGCACCGCCGAAGCAAGAGAACTAGCGTCGCGCTTGGCCGACCTTGGTTCGGTCGACGTCATTGCCTCGCTTGCAGGCGCGACCGTGGACCCAAAGGCATACCGGGTGAAGACCAAAGTTGGAGGGTTTGGTGGTATTGAGGGCCTGACCGCATGGCTCATCGCCGAGCACATAAGCGTCGTGATCGACGCAACTCATCCCTTTGCTTCAACGATGTCCCGCAACGCAGCGATGGCGTCTGCGAGCCTTCAGATGCCCCTCATTCGCTTCGAACGCCCTGCCTGGGAACCGGGACCGGACGACAAATGGTCTGCCGCCGAAAGTCTGCCTGACGCGTTGGAGCAATTACCACGGGGCGCGCGGGCCTTTTTTGCGACCGGAAAAGGAACGATTGAACACTTGGAGCAAGTCGGCGTCCCTCGCCGCGATGTTTGGTGCGCCATCCGTGTGATTGATCGCCCTGAGCGTTCCTTTCCGTTGCCCTTAGGCACGTTTATCGCGGCTCGCCCACCTTTTACGCTTGCCGATGAAATCAGGACTTTGCGAGAGCTGGAAGCAAGTCATCTCGTTGCCAAAAACGCAGGCGGTGCCTTTGGACGCAGCAAACTGCTTGCAGCGCGCCAACTTGGTTTGCCTATCATTATGGTCAAACGACCCGCTCCGCCTGCTGCGATTGGGTACTACCATCAAACGATTGAGGACGTGATCGAGCAACTGGTAGCGCTCGTTTAACTTCGTAAAAAACAGCGCCTGTCGCGGTTCTTTGGTTGCAGAATGGCTTATCAAAGGGGTGGGGGCAGCTGAGCAAGAGCTTTCCACCCGACCCGATCATGCACCCAACTCGGAAAACGACCGTTTAGAGCCAAAAGCCAAGTTCTCCCCAATCAAAAATGCCTGCACAGGACAATTCTCGGCGATTCCGCGGTGTCGTCCGACCCACTTCATCGTCAGCAACTTGATCGCTTTTGATCGTTTGCGGTCGAAAATGATGATGTTTAGCTTTTTTCGATTGCGGATGTAACTGCCTCGCTACGTACTTATGGGTAAGGAGGTCGCATGCTCAAAGAACGGCGACAAAAAAGAATACTGGCCGCGCTGAACCAGGAAGGCTCAGTCGATATCAACGAGCTGGCGCGGATCATGCCGGAGGTGTCGCGCGTCACGCTGCGCCGCGACATCGCTGATCAGGCCGATGCGGGTGCCCTCAAGCGCACGCATGGCGGCGCTGTCTTGAGTGACGAGCAGCGCCTGCAGGCCAACGCAACTGGCCCAAATCTGGTAGCGATCGACAGCGTTCAAACCAACATCGATGTCTTGGATGCGATCATTCTGCCCCCGATTGAAGGACGCGGCGGGGCGGCGCTCCGGCGCCAGATCATCCGACGTGACATGCCCTTCCTGGCAGAATCCTCAGCCCAGGAAGGCGGTGTTTATCTCGGACCCAGCAATCACGCTGCCGGGCACGAACTGGGCGCGCTCGCTGGTTCCGGTGCCACCGGTGACCATTTGACCGTGTTGGTGGTCTGCCAACCTGAACTTGCCAACACGCGAGCACGCACCGAGGGCTTCCTGGAAGGTTTCCGGTCGACATTTGCTGGTGAGATCACGGTCCTCCGGGTCAATGGCAAAGGAAACTACAAAGCTTCCTATCGTGTTGCCAGTGACGCTCTGAACGCCAATGAGCATGCGACCATTGCGTTTGGCGTTAACGATCATACCGCGCTCGGCGTTTTAAATGCGGCAGACAAACTCAGTCGCACTTTGGATGTCTATGCCTGCGGCGGTGAACACCCTGATTTTGTCGGCCGGCTTGCCGATGACGGAGCGCTCAAGGCAGTCGCGGCCTTCTTCCCGACCATTGTGGGAGAGTATGCCATCGATCTTATCGCCCACGCCTTGCGCGGTAACGGTTTGCCGGGCGAAGCGCTGACGCCCCACGAGCTGATTACCAAAGACAGTCTTCGGGATTTCTACACCATCAGCGCTGGCCATTGGGTCTTGCGGCCCGATCACCGCAAACAGATTGCAGATGTTCCTTTGCGGCCGGTGCTTGCTGGGAAGGTCAAGGGACGTGTCGGCTTTATGCCGCACTACCCAGCACACGACTGGTACCGTTCGATGATCCAGTCCATGAAAACGCGGTGCGCGGAGCACGGACTAGAATTGCTCGTTGAGCCGCCACACCAAGGCATCGCCGCGGAAGTGTCGCGGTTGCGGCGCCTTGTGGCGGCAGAGGCGTTGCAGCGGATCAAGGCCGATCAGACGATCATCCTCGGAGAGGGGGAAGCCACCCTCAAGCTTGCCGAGCATTTGCGCATACGCTCCTTCGATGCTCCATCGAGCCTGCGCGGCGTGACCGTGATAACGAACTCACTCGACATTCTCGCTAAGCTCGAAGGCGCTCCTAGCCTCAAAGTGATTTTGACGGGCGGCGAGTATCAATCCGCCGATCGATGCCTGGTTGGCCCCAGTCTCGGCGCTTTGTTTGAGCGCATGAGGGCCGATCTGGCGTTTCTGTCCGTCAGTGGCGTTTCGCCGGACTTCGGCATTTCAAATGTCGATGAGCGGCTGGCGCTCGCGGCATCGCGGTTCGTCCAGGCATCCAAGCGAACCATTGCCTTGGCAGATCACACACTGGTCGGCGCGGACGCCAATCACCGCCTCGCCCCTGTGGGCGCCCTTGATGAACTGATTACCGACGATGGCGCGCTTCCAAGCGACCGACAAAAGCTGCACGCCGTCGGCGTGGAGGTCTCAATTGCCGATGAACCGGGTGACGAGACCTCAGATCAAGCCGGGTCCGAAGTCCCGCAATCACAAACCGCCTAACGGCACCAACACCCAACTGTCTTAGGGAGGAACCTATGAGACATTCACTGATCGCAACGCTTGCCGCCGGCACCATGTTGGCAACCGGCGCAGCCCACGCCCAGGAAATTACCCTGCAGTTCTGGGACAATCAGCAAACAGAATCTGGCTTGTCGCAGTTTCAGCAAGCTGCCGTGGATCGCTTCATGGAAGAGAACCCCGACATCGCCATCGAAGTGACCACCATTCCTTATCCTGAATATCAACAGCGTCTGCTAACGGCCGTTCAGGGCGGCAACGCGCCTGACATTGCAACGCTCGATCAAATCTGGGTCGGCGCCTTCGCGCAGGCTGGCGCAGTCGCCAACCTTGCCGACAGCGCCGCAGCCGCAGGTCTCTCGCGTGACCAGTTCTTCGGCGGCGCCTGGGACTCCGCCGTCTTCAATGATGGTCTCTATGGCATCCCATTCAATGTCGATGTCTGGCAGTTCTCTTTCTACAATCAGGACCTTCTGGATGGGGCCGGCATCGATCCGGCATCGCTGACCACCTTCGAAGGTCTGCGCGCTGCTGCTGAAGCTCTCTCCGGCGATGGGCAGTTCGGCGTCGGATTGTTTGGCCACCGCGGTGAAGACACCGTGGTCGTCGTCAACTCCTTCATCTTCTCCAATGGCGGCTCGGTTCTGCACGCCGATGGTTCCTGCGCTCTCAACGAAGCGCCGGCCGTTGAAGCCATGGAGTATCTTCAGGACCTCGCTCAGTTTGCGCCCGAAGGCATCCTCAACGCCAACTCTGGCAACATGCGCGAGCTTTTCCTCAACGGATCGCTGGCCATCGAGTTCTGGCCGGCATTGGAGCAGCCGACCCTTCAGGCTTCCGACATCAACTGGGGCTTCGTGAACGGCACGGCGCCCGAAGGCATGACCGCCGTCGGTACTTTTGGTGGCTGGAACCTTGCCGTCTTTGAAAGCTCCGAGAACCAGGAAGCAGCCTGGAAGTTCATCGAGTTCATGGTCCGTGAGGACGTAAACGGCGATGTTGTCGACCTGATCCCGGCCAACATGGCCGCCGCTGAGGCCTTCCTTGCCGAGAACCGCGAAGGCCCTGAGGCGATCATGGAGCATTTGGGCAATGCCCAGGCCCGTCCGCTCTCGGCACGCTATCTGGAAGTTGCCGACATCCAGATGACGCTGTTCCAGGACATGTTCTCCGGTGCCAATGTTCAGGAAGCAGCAGACGCGGCCTGCACTGACATCGACGCCCTGAACTGATCCGGGGTTAATCCGGTCTCCCCCCGAGAACGTTCATGGGTCGCGCCCGGCTTTACCGCGGTGCGATCCGTCACCGCCTTTTGATTGTTGGACTGCACCTTCATGGCCAAACGCGCCGACCGCTGGCTGATATGGGCCTTCCTGGCTCCCACACTCCTACTCTTGGGTGTATTCCTCTATTACCCCATGGTCGGCACGGTCGTTGAGAGTTTCTACGACACATCCTTCATCAGCCCTGAGCCACGCTTTGTCGGCTGGGCAGTCTATGAGAAAGTGCTGTCGAGCCGCGACTTCTCTCAAATCGTCTGGAACTCCGTCGCCTGGACGCTGGGCGTCGTGCTCCTTCAAAACGTGCTCGGCTTCTTTGTAGCTCTCCTGCTCAACCAGGGACTGCCGGCGCAGGGCGCGCTACGCGCCATCGTCATGCTGCCGTTCGTTCTACCCGGCGTGGTCGCCGCTATTCTCTGGCGGTTCATGTACGACCCTCAGCTTGGGCTGGTGAACTCACTGCTCATCCAGATTGGGATCATGGACGACAGCGCCGCCTGGCTCGCCTCATCTGACACAGCGATGATCGCGGTCATCTTTGTTGCCGTCTGGAAGGGCTTCCCGTTCTCGATGCTGATTTATCTGGCGGCGCTCCAGAACGTTGACCGTAGCCAGATTGAGGCCGCGACAATCGACGGCGCTGGTCCGGTGCGGCGGCTCGTTGATGTGACGTTGCCAGCGATCAAGGACGTTGTCGTCGTCAACATTGTCCTGACGCTTATTCTCACCTTCAACTATTTCGACATCGTCTGGGTGCTGACCCGCGGCGGCCCGCAAAACGCCACACACATCTTCCCTACCCAGATTTTCGAGACCGGCTTTGGACAGTTCCGCTTTGGCGAAGCCTCCGCCTATGGCGTCTTCTCCATCCTTGTCCTTGCCGTCCTGGTGGCGATCTATGTGATCGTCCAGCGAACGGCCGCCAATCGGAGGGCGACGGCATGAGGCAGGACGCTAAGACCCGCGCTCTCTTGATGGCCTTCCAGATCCTGGTCGCGCTGTTCGTGCTCTTACCGTTCTTCTGGATGGTGTCCGTCAGCCTCAAGCCAACGACCGAGCCCTTCGCTATCCCCGCTCGTTTGTGGCCCGATAGCCCGACGCTAGAAAACTATGTCACCGCTTTCCGGCCGGAGTTCCGTACCTACTTCCTGAATTCTCTGATCGTATCAGGCTCATCGGTGGTGATCACGGTAACCCTCGGCCTTCTTGCCGCCTACAGCTTCAGTCGCGCCCAGCTGTTGATCATCACCGCGTTGATGAGCCTCGTCGTGCTTGCGCAGATGTTCCCGCATGCGGCGATCATCATCCCGATTTACAAGATGATGCGCGCGGCAGACCTTCTGAACACCTATTGGTCGCTCATCATTGCCTATGTGTCGGTCACGCTGCCAGTCGCCGTCTGGATGCTTCGCGGTTTCCTTTTGAAGCTGCCGGTGTCGCTGGAGGAGGCTGCCGAAATAGATGGTGCCGGCCCGCTGCGCATCTTCTTTGATGTCGTGGTCCCGCTCGCCCGGCCGGGCATCATCGCAACGGCCGTCTATGTCCTGATCGTCACCTGGCAGGAGTTCCTTTTTGCACTCTCCTTCACGTCGACGCGCGAGATGCGCACGCTGCCAGTGGGCCTCAACGATTTCATCGGCCAGTATGGAATCCGCTACGGCGAGCTGATGGCCTCGTCGGTCATGGTGTCTTTGCCTGTCATCGCCGTCTTCTTTTTCTTGCAACGCTACTTTGTCGCCGGGCTGACCGCTGGCGCGGTGAAAGGCTGATCCATGGCCCTGTTAGACGTCTCCGACCTTCATCCCGGTGTCAGGCAACTCCTCTTCAACCGCCCCGACAAACTGAACGCCCTCTCCACCGAACTGATGGCCGAGTTCGACACGGCGATTGACGACGCAGCCAACGACCCGGAGGTGCGCGTCATCGTGTTGCGAGGTGCAGGCGGCAAGGCTTTCGTCGCTGGCGCTGACATCGCCGAATATCAGGGCGACAAGCGGCCCGAGTTTATTGCCTACCAGATGAACTCACGCCGCGTGTTCGACAAACTTGAACGCCTGCCCAAGCCGGTCATTTGCGCGATCGATGGCTTCGCGCTGGGCGGGGGTTTCGAGATATCCCTTTGCTGCGACATCCTTTTAGTATCGACCGCAGCGCAGCTCGGCCTCCCGGAGGGCAGGCTTGGCCTGTCTCCAGGCGGTGGCGGCACGCAGAGGCTCATTCGTGCGGTTGGCAAGTTTGCCGCCAGCGATCTTATGCTCGCGGGCTGGCGGATGAGCGGCCAACGTGCCTATGAGCTTGGTTTGGCAGCTGAGGTGGTGGAACCCGAGGCCCTGAGCGACGCTGTTCTGAAGCGCGCTCGTGCCTGCCTGAAGATCGCCCCGCTCGCCCAAGCGGAGATGAAGCGGCTGATCCGCGAAGGGCACGACGCGCCATCGGAAACAGCGAAAAGCTATGAGCAGGAAGTGCTTTTCCGGCTCTACTCCACCGAAGACGGTCAGGAAGGCATCAACGCCTTCCTCGACAAACGAGAACCCGAGTTCAAAGGGCGGTAACGCATGGAATTTGAAGGAAAAACCGCCATCGTTACCGGGGCAGCTATGGGAATTGGCAAAGCCTGCGCCGACACATTGGTCGCGCAGGGCGCCAAGGTCGTTCTGGCGGATATCGATGCCGATGCCGGCCAACAGGCTGCCGATGCACTGGGTGATGCAGCGCGCTTTATCAAGACGGATGTGCGCAGCATGGACGATATGCGAGCCATGGCGGCGCTTGCCGTGCAAGCCTTTGGCGGCATCGACATCCTCGTTAACAACGCGGCACTTGCCTTGGGTGGTATCGTCGATGAGATCGACGAAGAAGACTGGCAGACCGTCATCGACACCAACCTGTCGAGTGTCTGGCGTGGCATGCGTGTTTGCGTGCCGGAGATGCGCAGACGCGGTGGCGGGGCCGTGGTGAACATGTCGTCCGTTCAAGGTCTCATCGGCTTCAAAGGCTGGCCCGCCTATGCTGCCGCAAAGGGCGGCATCAATGCTCTCACCAAGCAGTCGGCCGTAGACCTGGCACCGCACGGCATCCGTGTGAACGCCGTTGCGCCGGGCACGATCATGACACCGCTCAACCAGAAGCTCTTCGACGATATGGATGACCCGTCAGAGCTCATCGAGACCTGGAACAAGGCGCATCCGATCGGCCGGTTCGGGGAAGCGCAAGAGGTCGCAGACCTTGTGGCCTACCTTGCGAGCGACAAGGCAAGCTTCATCACCGGCGAGATCATCCGCGTGGATGGCGGCCTTGCGGTGCGCGGAGAGTAAAGATGGCAACCGTTGAACTTCAAAATCTTGGCAAGACCTTCGGCGAATTCACCGCCCTGGAGAGCCTCGACCTTGCCATCGATGATGGCGAGTTTCTGGTTCTATTGGGCCCGTCCGGCTGCGGGAAATCGACCACCATGCGCATGGTCGCGGGACTTGAGGAGCCAACGCAGGGCGACATTCTGATCGGTGGCGAGCGGGTGAACGACAAGCCGGCGCGCGACCGCGATCTGGCAATGGTTTTCCAGAACTACGCTCTCTATCCCCATATGACGGTGGGCGAGAACATCGGCTATCCGCTCAAAATCGCCGGCCTCAGCAAATCCGACCGTCAGGAGCGCGTGCGTGCTGCCGCCGCCAAGGTGGAGATGGAACAGCTTCTAACGCGTCGTCCGGCAGAGCTATCGGGCGGCCAACGTCAACGGGTGGCACTCGCCCGGGCTATCGTCCGCACACCCCGCCTTTTTCTGATGGATGAGCCGCTTTCCAATCTGGATGCCAAGCTACGCACGGTCATGCGCGCCGAACTCAAGCACCTGCAGAAAGAACTGGCGACCACGACCATCTATGTGACCCACGATCAGGTCGAGGCGATGACGCTCGCCGACCGTATCGTGATCCTCAACGATGCCTGCATCCAGCAGGTTGGAACGCCGGCGGAGATATACGCTCGCCCGGCCAACACCTTCGTCGCCGGGTTCATTGGCTCACCGCCCATGAACCTCATCCGTGGCACTTTGAAAGACGGCACCTTCACCCATTCCGGTGGCGCGCTCCAGCTCAATGGCCCAGACGGGGAGATGTACCCCCGCATCCGGCCAGAGGATGTGACGGTAGCGGGAGGTTCCGGCGCCCTTCAGGGCACGGTCTATTCCAGCGAGCTTCTTGGCGACTCCACCCTTCTCAACGTCCATGTCGGCGAGGCACTTGTTGCTGCCAAGGTTGGTCCCGACGACGGCCGTGTGATGGATAGCGATATCACGCTGGCGATCAATCATGGCAAGCTTCACCTGTTCGATGCCCACTCCGGCGAGCGACTGAGCTGACCTCCGTGGCCGCGTTTGACTTCCATCGTGGACAGGCACCGATCCTGCCCCTCCAGCGTGCATCGGTCTTCTTTGATGGAACTTTTGCCGAACCCAAACTGAGTCATCCCGAATGTGTGGCATTGGGCCCTGACGGCTGGATTTGGGCCGGCAATCAGGATGGCGACATTGTGCGCATCGCTCCCGATGGCAGCACCATGGAAAAGGTTGCTTCCACCGGCGGATTTGCCCTCGGCCTCGCGTTTGACAGTGATCGAGCGCTCTTTGTCTGCGACCTCAAGCACGCCGCTGTCTTCAAGTTGGACTTGGCCATGAAGGCGCTTTCTCGTTTCACAGCACCGGGCATCATGATCCCGAACTTCCCGCTTATCGATCACGCTCGCGGCAGACTTTTTGTCTCCGACAGCCATGCCTCTGGCACTCCAGGGCCAGGCGTGTGGGCCTATGATCTTGAGTCCGGCGACGGGCATCTTTGGTACGACCAGCCACTCAATTTCGCCAACGGTCTGGCCATGCGCGCAGGCGAGAATGCGCTCTACGTCTGTGAGACTTTCACTCCATCGATCACCCGCATCGCCATCAACGACGACGGCACGGCAGGAGACGCAACAGCCTTTGCAACCGACCTTCCCGGCCTCCCGGACGGCATAGCCTTTGACCGTGATGGCAACATGGTCGTCGGTTGTTATGAGCC
Organism: Cohaesibacteraceae bacterium; assembly: GCA_050043025.1. Taxonomy (GTDB): domain Bacteria; phylum Pseudomonadota; class Alphaproteobacteria; order Rhizobiales; family MH13; genus MH13. The sequence goes on along the minus strand of JBHJIX010000004.1, from coordinate 32,768 downwards.
CTCCAGGCTCTTGCGCATCAGTCCCGACGGCACGCGGGTCGATGTGCTCATTGAGGACGTCACCGCCCACACGCTCTGCCACCTGATTATTATTGATTTTGAGTGTGACTAGATCTACACGGCCAACCTTGGTCGTTGGCATCTGACAAAGATCGCCATGGACATTGGTGCTCCGGCTCTGTGGAGAGTCGTCAGATGACCTTTCGCGGCCTTACCTGGGATCATCCACGCGGATATGACGCGCTTGCCGAAGCAGCCCGCCGCTTGAACCAAGGGCGTGCCACGCCTTTGATCACTTGGGACAAGCAGCCGCTGGAAGGCTTTGAATCCGCACCAATCGCTGAGCTGGCCGCCCGCTACGATCTTCTGGTTCTGGACCATCCGCATATTGGCGAGGCGGTTGCCAGCGATTGCCTCCATCCGCTGGAAGACCTCTTCTCAGAAACTCAAATTGCCGAATGGAAGGCACAGAGCGTTGGGCCTTCTCTGACCTCTTACGCTTGCGAGGGCAAAACCTGGGCCCTGCCACTCGATGTCGCCACCCAGGTGATGGCCAGAAGGGCCAACAAGGTCGCAACACCGCCCGACAGATGGGAGGCTGTCCTGGAAATTGCGGCTCACGTACCGGTCGCCCAATCACTGGCCGGTCCGCATGCGGTTCTGTCCCTTTTCTCCATGGTCGCTGGCATGGGCGGCACTGTCGGCGAGGAAATCCTGCTTCCAGGCGAGGAAGCTGAAGAAGCGCTGACGACGATGCATCGCCTCTACGCGTTGCGCCCTAAAGGCAGCGAAAGGCTAAACCCTATCGCCCTGTCTGAAGCGATGGTTGGTGGCGACATCGCGCTCGTCCCGCTCCTGTTTGGCTATGTGAACTATGCGCAGACCGGCATGGCTGGCCAGTTGAGCTTCAGCGACACGATTGGCGTCAGCACACCGGGGACGGGTGGTGTCATCGGCGGCACGGGGGTCGGGTTTGCCAAGCACAGCAAGCCGAGCCCAGGTCTCCTGGATCATATCGTCTGGCTGATGCGGCCAGACACCCAGCGCCAATTCATCCCCTCGTTCGGCGGCCAACCCTCGGCGCGGGCAGCCTGGCAGGACCAAGGCGTCAACAAGGCTTGGGGCGGCTTCTACCAGCAATGCCTGGCAACAGCAGAGAACGCGCTCTTGCGTCCTCGGTTTGACGGCTACATCGCCTTCCAGACCCAGGCCTCAGAGCGGCTGCGACAAGCCCTTGAAACCAGTGAGAACGAAAACACCGCGCTGGCAGCTCTGCGCCAGCTGTGGCGAGACGCGCGCGCAAATGCCAGCTCGCCGCTTGAAAGCTCCTAGGACAATTCGATGACCGACAACGCCCTCTCCCACATCAAGATTCTGGACTTCTCCCATCTGCTCCAGGGCCCCTTTGCTACGCAGATGCTTGCCGCTGCGGGGGCCGATGTCATCAAGATCGAGCGCCCGGGTTCCGGTGACATGTTCCGCTCGCTCACGTTTCGCAACAAGTGGGTCGGCGGTTCAGAAAGCCCCAACTTCCTTGCCTGGAACCGCAACAAACGATCAGTTGCCCTGAACCTGAAATCCCCTGATGCCCATGCCGTCATCATGAAGCTGGCGGAAACGGCAGACGTCGTGGTGCAGAACTTCCGCCCCGGCGTTATGGCGCGTCTGGGCTATGGCTATGAGCACTTCAAAGCCGTCAATCCGTGCATCGTCTACTGCTCGGGTTCCGGCTATGGCGAAGACGGGCCCTATGTAAACCGACCCGGGCAGGACATGCTCGTTCAAGGCCTCACGGGTATCATGGCGGCCACCGGCCAAGCCGACCAACCACCAACGCCGGTCGGCGCTGGCTTTTCGGACCAGGTTGGCGCCATGAACATGGTCTATGGCATCCTTACCGCCCTCCTTTGGCGCGAGAAATCGGGCAAGGGCCAAGAGGTGAAGATCAACCTGCTTGCCGGCATGCTCGCGCATCAGAACCAGGAAATGGTGATGGCGATGAATTTCGGCGAAGATTTTGAGCGCCCAAATTCGGGCATCGGTCACCCAGGCATGGACGCACCCTTCGGCACCTACCCAACCAAGGATGGCTGGGTGACGATTGCCATGAGCCCCTTCAATACGCTGGTCGGTGTGCTGGGCAATGACGATCTGCTCGCCTATGACGACCCCGAGAGCTTGTTTGCCAAGCGCGACGAGGTCTGGCGCAAGATCGCCGTTGAAACCGCAAAATGGAGCACCGCCGACCTAATGGAGGCGATGCTCGGCGTCGACATCTGGTGTGGCGAGGTCAAAAGCCACTTGGAAGCGGCAGAGGATGAGCAGGTCCGGCATCTGGGTCTCATCCAGAGCTATGAACACCCAAAAGCTGGATCCGTGAAGACGGTTGGACCGTCAGTTAGGTTCAGCGAAACACCAGCTTCGATCGAACGGCCAGCGCCCATGATTGGAGAGCACACACGCGATGTTCTTCGTGAGGCCGGTTACACCGACTCCGATATCGATGGACTGATCGAAGCAGGCGCCGCCGCTTAGGTCGATCTAGAGCCGGCCAAGCACAAACTTGGAGCAAGAAAATTGGGTTTGGTCCGCCGTAGGGCGCAACACGTTCGTCCATCTTGGGTGGAAAGTCGGCGTTCTCTTGGAACAGCGAAAACACTATCTGGCGCATCGGTATCGCGCTAGTGCTCAGTGCACCTCAGACAATTTGATCGTCGGCACGATGGTTGCAATGGGCTCATCGTCGACCGTGCGTTGATCGCAGCCATAGCGTCGATAGTTGTCAGGGCACCCAATAGGAAAGTGCCGCCGAAAGCAGCTGCGGCGCATCGACACCTGGCCTGCACTCGGGCTCAAACAAACGCGATCGATCCAACTGCTAAGTCGTGACACGTCGGAGTCATCCTGACGCTGTCTTCTGGGCATCATCCAAGATCTGTGCCCGGATACTAAGGCCAATGCCGACAAGGATGATCAAAGCTCCGATCCAGGTAAGCGCGGGGTAAATCTCGCCCAGGAACAAGGTTGCAGCCGCCATTCCGACCGCTGCTGCAACATAGCCCAGCTGGCTGAGAAGGACCGGTCCACCGTATTTTTGTAAGCGGAAGTAGACGGGGAACGTAAGCGCGCCGGCAATCAATTGAAGCAGAGCGGCGATAGGGGCATTCGCCAATTGGTGGAGCGGAATGTCCTGATCGCCCACCAGCAAAGCGCCAACATAGCCGAGCGACGCAAAAACGTTGGTCCAAAGCGCAAGCTCATCTGGCGAAGCGCCCTCGGGCCAGCCGATGGTGCGATAGATGTTGCCGATGGCCAGTGTGGTTGGGATCAAAAAAGCTATAGCCAGCCAGATAAGGCCGATGTCCTCGGTGCCGCCTTGCCGCGAGTAGGCGACCAAGCAGGCGCCAAAAAACCCGACAAAGATCCCGATGATCCCAATGGAGCTGGGCGCTTTGATCCGAAAGCCAATCGCTAAGGCCAGGGTGAAGACCGGCGATGTGGCAAACATGATGCCCGTGTAACCAGAGCCCACAAACGGGATAAGCGCAAAAACCAAAATGTTGGCTGCAACGAAGGAAATCAGCCCCGAGATCAAGGAAAAGCGAAGGACCGCGCGGGTCGGGCGCTTCAGATTGCCGCCCATGGCAAGTAGCCCCACCATGGCGATCACCGCTCCAACGGAGATCAGCAGGGGCCAAAGAACTGGTGAAATGCCGGCGTTGCTCGCTAGCTTGCCAAGTGGAAAGTTAGCGCCGATCAGAAAGCCCGATAAGACGAGCAGAATTGCTGGATTGGTCAGCACGCAGTTTGCCGGAAAGTACAAGATGAAGCGTTCGGGCCTTAAGCCCGATTTGCTATACCAACCACGTTGAGCCCCTCCCGTCGAGCAACTTTATTCGAGCGTTATGAAGCGTTTGTTCGATGCCAACACACGTGTTGGCGAAGTGGGCGGCCGGCGCCGGGACCGAAATCGCGTAGATCAGACCGGTTGCATCCTGAAAGGCGAAACCAGCGGCGACTTGGAAAAAGTGTTTCGCAAGCTCCACCCAATCTCGTCCTCAAATTGGTAAGGCCACTTGACCGATCTTAGTTGGGCGCCTAACCATGTGCCCGCCACGTCGGGCTGTTGGGTGCGCCCTCTAAGCGATCCATCCGCAGCTCGGGGCCGACCGGGTTTTGGCGGCTGGGCATTGCTCAATGTGGCTTGGTTGAGGAGTTTGCGCCTTGCCGATTCAATCGGTGGTTCCGTTCAGGCTTTACAGGCAGGTAGCCGAGCAAATCGCCGGGCTCATCCGTGCAGGTGAGTTCGCTGTTGGTGACCGACTGCCATCGGAGCGCGATCTCTCCGCGAAGCTGGGCGTATCGCGACCAACGGTCCGGGAGGCGATGATTGCGCTGGAGATTTCCGGCCTGGTCGAAGTGCGCACGGGGGCGGGCATCTTTGTCCTGCCGTCGCCTTCAACTGACGGCGTCAAGCGCCTTAGCGTCGCCGATGCCGGCCCTGGTCCTATCGAGCTGGTGGCTGCGCGGATCGTCGTGGAAACGGCCATTGCGGCTGAAGCGGCCAGGCAGCGCACGGATGAACACCTCGCGCAGATCGAGGCCAGCATTGCGGCCATGCGCGATGCGCAATCCGAGCAGGCCAACAGGGATGCCGATCGGGCATTTCATGCGGCCATGGCCGCCGCCACGCGCAACGGCGTTTTGAAGGAACTCGTTGATGAGCTTTGGCGGGAGATGTTCTCCCCCCTGTTTGAGCGAATGGGCCACCTGACCCAACTCGTCCCGCAAACCCACCCGTCGACCCTCGGCGACCATGAGCAGATCTTCAAGGCGGTCGCGCTTGGCGACAGCGACGAGGCCAGCCGTGCCATGCGTGCCCACCTGCACAATGTCCGCACCACCCTGCTCGACAACCGAATAGACGCAGGCTCTGACCAACAAGGGAAAACCGGCGATGCTGCATGAAGACCGGCTGTTTTCAGCCGATCCACGTGTCCGTGATGTTTCGCGTGCGCTTTATAGCTCCATCAAGGACCTGCCGCTGATCTCACCGCACGGGCATACGGACCCGGCATGGTACGCGCGCAACGAGCCGTTCCCCGATCCAGCGCAGCTTTTTGTGGTGCCAGACCATTATGTGTTCCGCATGCTCTACTCGCAGGGCATACCGCTTGAGAAGCTCGGCATCCCTTCCGAAGATGGGTCGCCGGTAGAAACCGATGGCCGGGCCATCTGGCGGCTCTTCGCCGAAAACTATCATCTCTTTCGCGGCACCCCGACACGCCTGTGGCTGGACCAGGCATTCTCTGACCTATTCGGGCTTAACGAGCGGCTGTCGCCGGACAACGCGGATGCCAGCTACGACACCATCGCCGAGCATTTGGAGCGCGACGATTACCGGCCGCGCGCTTTGTTTGAGCGTTTCAATCTGGAGGTTATCGCCACAACGGAAAGTGCGCTTGATCCACTCGAACACCACAAAACCATCCAGCAAAGCGGGTGGTCCGGACGGGTGGTCACCGCCGACCGTCCAGATGCTGTGATCGACCCCGAAGTTGCGGGGTTTGCTGCGAACATCGACGCATTGTCGGCGCTGCCCGGGGAAGACTGCTGGACGTTGGATGGCTATCTGGCCGCGCACCGCATACGCCGCGCGTTCTTCAAGTCCATGGGGTCAACCTCAAGCGATCATGGCCACCCTACCGCCCGGACCGCCAATCTGAGCGATGCCCAACGGCAGGCCCTTTTTGATCGCGTCACGCAACAGGTGAAGAAGGGTGACGTTGCGCCCGAAGATGCCGAGCTCTTCCGCGCGCAGATGCTGACTGAGATGGCCAGGATGAGCCTTGAGGATGGGCTCGTCCTTCAGATCCATCCTGGGTCACATCGCAACCATAACGGGCCGCTTTTCCAGCGCTTTGGGCGGGATAAGGGCGCCGACATTCCCTCGCCAACCAACTATGTCGCTGCCCTGAAGCCACTCCTGGAGGCGTTTGGCAATGAGCCGGCGCTGCGGATCATCGTCTTCACGCTCGATGAATCGACCTATGCCCGCGAGCTAGCGCCGCTGGCCGGCCACTATCCCTGCCTGTTCCTCGGTCCGGCCTGGTGGTTCTTCGACGCGCCTGAGGGCATGAAGCGCTACCGCCAGCTGACCACCGAAACGGCTGGCTTCTACAACACCGTGGGTTTCAACGATGACACCCGCGCCTTCCCCTCCATCCCGGCGCGCCACGATGTGGCCCGGCGGATCGATTGCGGATTTCTCGCAGAGTTGGTGTGCGATCACCGGCTTGACGAGGATGAGGCCCACGAGGTTGCCCGCGACCTCGCCTATGGCCTGGCAAAGCGGGCCTACAACCTCTGACAAACAACCATAACCTGAAGGGAGGAGTACAATGAAACAGACCAAACTCTTAGCGGTCGGCATGGCGGCGTTGGCCGTTAGCCTCGCGAGCCCGGCAGCGGCGCAACAGTTCCGTGCCGCCGACACCCACGCCGATGGCTACCCAACCGTGGAAGCCGTAGAGCATATGGGCGAACTGCTTTCGTCCTGGACCAATGGCCGCATGGGCATCCAGATGTTCCCAGGCCGCCAGCTTGGCGAAGAGCGTGACACGATCGAGCAGACGATCGCCGGTGTCATCGACATCAACCGCGTCAACCTGGCGCCGCTCAACGGCATTGTGCCGGAAACGGCCATCCCGGCCTTACCCTTCATCTTCCGCTCCACCGAGCATATGCGCACGGTCATGGACGGTGAGATCGGCCAGGAAATCATGGCTGCGATGGAAGAGCATGGCATGGTCGGCTTGGCCTATTACGATTCCGGCGCGCGGTCGTTCTACAACTCCGTCCGTCCGATCACCTCGCCAGCCGATATGGATGGGTTGCGTATCCGCGTCCAGAACTCTGATCTGTTCGTTGCCACCATGGAAGCGCTGGGCGCCAACGCCACACCCATGGAGTTCGGCCAGGTTTACGAGGCGCTGGCCAACGGCGTTATCGACGGCGCGGAGAACAACTGGCCCTCTTATGAATCAACGCGTCATTTCGAGGTCGCCAACCACTACACGCTGAACCAGCATTCACTGTCGCCAGAGGTTCTGGTGATGTCGAAGGCAACGTGGGACGGTTTGTCGGCCAGCGATCAGCAACTGGTGCTGAAGGCGGCCGCTCTATCGGTGCCCGTTATGCGTGACCTGTGGGATGCCCGTGTGGATGCCTCGCGTGCGATTGTCGAAGCCAATGGCAACGAGATCCTCTACGAGGTCGACAAGCAGCCCTTCATCGACGCCATGGCGCCGGTCTATGAGCGGTTCGCCGGCACGCCTGAGCTTTCCGATCTGGTTGAGCGCATTCAGGCTGTTGGTGCCGAGTAAGCCTTAAACCTTACCAGGTCCCGGCGAATGCCGGGACCTGGTTTCACGTCCTGACGGGCTGAACCCAAACGGGCTCAACCAAGGAAACTTCACCAACCATGCTCAGTGCGATCTCATCGTTTCTCGACCGTGTCTCGCGGGCGGCGCTGGTTCTCTCAGCGGTCGGTATCGTGGCCATGACGGCCATTGTCGGCTGGCAGGTCTATGGCCGCTATGTGCTCAACGACACGCCGCACTGGTCGGAAAGTTTGGCCATCTTCATCATGAATTGGTTCATCCTCATCGGCGCTGCCGTTGGCGTGCATGAGCGCTTTCACATCGGGATCGTTCTGTTCAAGGAAGCGATGCCGCTTGCCATTCGCTTCGGGCTTGAGATCATCATCCATGTAGCGGTCGCGGGCTTTGCTGTCGCCATGATCATCTATGCCGGGCAACTGGCCGAAACGACGTGGAGCCCTACGATCCCAACGCTTAACCTGCCGCGCGGTCTGCAATACGTACCCTTTGTTCTGTCCGGCGCACTGATCATTCTGTTCTCCGCCAATCACCTTGTCCGCCTGTTCGCAGACGGCCTGCCGCCCGACGCCTTGGATGGCGGAGATCCGGCACCAAACAAGACGGCTTCCTCATGACACTTCTGGTCTTGTTTGGCTCGTTCTTCGCAGCGCTGATCATCGGCGTGCCGGTCGCCTTCGCGCTCGGCCAGTCCTCGCTGATCACGGTGCTGTTTCTGGAACTGCCGCCGGTCATCGTGTTTCAGCGCATGGGGGCGGGCATCAACGTCTTCGCGCTGATGGCCATCCCCTTCTTCATCTATGCTGGCGAGCTGATGCTGCACGGCAAGATCGCCGACCGACTGGTCACGCTTGCCGGAAATGCGCTTGGCCATGTGCGCGGCGGTTTAGGCGTGGTGAATGTCGCCACTTCCATGTTGTTCGGTGGCATTTCTGGCTCGGCGGTGGCCGATGCATCGGCGCTTGGCTCAACCCTGATCCCCATCATGCGCAAGCGCGGCTATGACGATGACTATTCGGTCAATGTCACGGTCAGCTCCGCCACCATCGGCCTCACTGTTCCGCCGAGCCACAACATGATCATCTACTCCATCGCCGCCGGTGGAACGGTGTCGGTCTCTAGCCTCTTCCTTGCCGGCTTCGTTCCCGGCATTGTGACCGGTCTTTTGTTGATGGCCGCCGCCTATGTGATTGCCGTGCGCCGTGGTTATCCGGCCGATGCGTTTCCTGGATGGCGTGCGCTTTTCCTTTCCTTTGTGGCCGCCATCCCCGGACTGATGACGGCGGTCATCATTGTGGGTGGGGTTCTCTCCGGCATTTTCACGGCGACTGAAAGCTCGGCGATTGCTGTCATCTATGCCATCCTCGTAACGTTGCTCGTCTACCGGTCTTTGACGTGGAAGGGCTTTGTCGCCGCCACGCTGGGCGCGGTGCGCACCACCGCGATTGTGCTTCTCGTGATTGGCATGGCGGCATCCTTCGGCTGGCTCTTAGCGCTTGAACAGGTGCCGGCCCGCCTGTTCGATATGCTTCAGACGATCTCCGACAATCCCATCGTGATCCTCATCATCATCAATGTGATCCTGCTCCTTTTGGGCACGTTCATGGACATGTCGCCGCTGATCGTGATCACGACGCCGATCTTCTTGCCCATCGCCGTCAATCTCGGCATGGACCCTGTTCAGTTCGGCATCATGCTGATGATCAATCTCGGAATAGGTCTGGTTACACCCCCGGTCGGATCGGTGTTGTTTGTGGGCTGCGCGGTCGCCAAGATACGCATGGAAGACACGCTGAAGTCCATTTGGCCCTTCTATCTGGCGCTCATTCTGGCCTTGATAGCGGTCACTTACATTCCGGCCGTCTCCATGACACTGCCGAACCTGTTCGGAGGCAGATGATGGCCCGATTGTCCAACGACACCCTGGGTGCGGTGCCCGAGACCATCGGCAAGCCTGACTACGACAGAGCACAGACAAGCACTGGCATCGTTCATCTGGGCATCGGGGCGTTTCACCGCGGTCATCTGGCCGTCTACATTGATGAGTGTCTTGCCGGTGATCCGTCTTGGGCGATCTGCGGCGTCAGCTTGCGGTCTCCTCGGACTCGCGATGCGCTGGCTCCGCAAGATGGGCTCTACACGCTCGGGGTTCAGTCCGCTGCCGGGCTGAAGCCCCGCATCATTGGCTCGGTCAAGGAAGTGCTTGTCGCGCCTGAGGAGCCGCAGGCGCTTCTGGAACGGTTGACCGATCCCTCAACGCGGATCGTCTCACTGACGGTGACCGAAAAGGGCTACTGCCACGATCCGGCGACGGGCCGATTGAAGGCGGATCATCCCGATATCCTACATGATCTTGCTGCCAATTTTGCCGGAGCAGGCGAGGCGCCCATCTCGGCCATCGGATGGCTGTGGCTGGGCCTTGCGGCACGGCATGAACAAGGCATCCCGCCCTTTACGGTTCTTTGCTGTGACAACCTCCCCGCCAACGGCGCGACCGTCCGGCAAGTGGTGCTCGATTACGCCGTGCTCAAAGACCCCGACAAAGTCGCTTGGGCGACTGATGCCTTGGCCTTCCCCTCCACTATGGTCGACCGCATTGTCCCGGCAACGACCGATCATGACCGCGCAATGCTGGCTGCCGCGTTAGGGATGGAAGATGCTTGGCCGGTGATGGCCGAGCCCTTCTCGCAGTTCGTCGTGCAGGATCATTTCCCGATCGGCAGGCCGGACTTGGACACGGTCGGCGTGACGATGACGCAGGATGTCGAGCCGTTTGAGGCTATGAAGCTGCGCATGCTCAATGGCAGCCACTCCACGCTGGCCTACTTGGGTTGGCTCGCTGGTCATGAGACCGTTGCCGACACCATGACCGACGCCTCCTTGCGGCGGCTCATCAGCGACTTGATGGGCTCGGAGATCATCCCGACCCTGTCGATGCCCTATGGTGTCGATCTTCCCGCTTACAGGGATGTGCTTCTGGAGCGCTTTGCCAATCCGGCGCTCAAGCACAAGACGTTTCAGATCGCTATGGATGGTTCGCAGAAGCTGCCGCAGCGGCTGCTCGGAACCATCCGGGACCGCCTCTCAGATGGCCAATCGATCGACCGCCTGGCACTCGGGGTAGCTGCCTGGATTCGCTTTGCGACCGGACAGGATGAAGCCGGTGCCTCCTTTGAGGTGCAGGACCCACTGGCTGATGAGTTTGCTATTCTTGCCAGTGACGCGGCTATCGACAAAGACCAGCCGGGCCGCTTTGATGCCGACCGCTTGGCGTCCGGCTTCTTTGGCCTGAACGCCGTGTTCGGTGACGATCTTCCCGCTGAAGAACGGTTTCGCGGTCCCGTAATCGTCGCCTTGAGAATGCTCTGCGAGAAGGGTGCGCGGGAAACGATAGCCACATACTCCAAGCTTGGTGGGCCTGCGCTGTGATGCGCCAGGGTATCACGAAATCGCTGATCTCCCGGACACCAACGACTTTCAACATCACCGGCCTCGCTCCTTCCACAGCGCCGCGAAATCGGTAAAGTGCCGGCGCGGTTGGTGATCAATCTCCCCAACCGTTTCTCCAGCGGTCCAGACCGCTTTCCCGGCCATCGCTTCGGACAATAAAATGACAGAACCCCTTCTCCTGGGCCGCGTTTGGCGACCTGATACTGGCCCCTGCGTCGTCACCGTTCGTGATGGGCAACTGGTCGATCTGACGACCCGTGCTGCGCCGACCGTCCGCGATATTTGCGAGATGGATGATCCGGCAACCTACGTCGCCAGCGCCGATGGCGAGGTGTTGGGGGCGCTCGACGCTGTAGTGGCTGCACCGGTAGGCGACCCAACACAATTCCACCTCCTTGCGCCGTGTGATCTTCAGTCCGTCAAAGCCTGCGGCGTGACCTTCGCCGGTTCTATGGTCGAGCGGGTGATTGAAGAGCGAGCGTCCGGCGACCCGTCGGCTGCACAGGGCATCCGCGACCGCATAGGCGCACTGATCGGCGAAAGCCTGAAAAACATAACACCAGGTTCCGATGCCGCGATGGTTGTGAAGCAGGCCCTGATCGCTGAAGGCTTATGGAGCCAGTATCTGGAGGTCGGCATCGGCCCGGACGCCGAAGTGTTTTCCAAGGCGCAGGTGATGTCATCGGCTGGGCACGGCGCAAAGGTAGGTCTGCACCCAACGTCCAAATGGAACAATCCTGAGCCGGAAGTGGTGCTTACGGTATCATCTGCCGGCAGGATCATCGGTGCGACACTGGGCAACGACGTCAATCTTCGCGACATTGAGGGGCGCTCGGCGCTTCTCCTCTCCAAGGCCAAGGACAATAATGCCTCTTGTGCTATCGGCCCGTTTATTCGCCTGTTTGACGAAACCTTCTCGCTTGATGATGTCCGCCGGCAGACACTGACCCTTCATGTTGAAGGGCCAGATGGTTTTGTGCTGCACGGCTCCTCGGACATGAGCCAGATCAGCCGAGACCCAGCCGATCTGGTCACGCAGACGCTGGGCCCGCACCATCAATATCCAGATGGCATCATGCTTTTCCTGGGCACCTTGTTCGCGCCAACCGAGGACCGCGATCCAGAGGTCGCGCCTGGCGAAGGCTTCACCCATAAGCTTGGCGATGTCGTCACGATTTCCTCGCCCGATCTTGGCGCGCTGACCAACACGTTTGACATCTCTACCAACTGCCCGACTTTGACCTTTGGCGTCCGTGCCCTGATGACCAATCTTGCAGGGCGCGACCTATTGTAGAACCAGGCCGATGACCCCGGCTCAGGCGAAAATCCCGATATCCTGATCGCGTAGATAGGCTTCAAAGTAGTCTGAGAAGGTCGCGACCAGCGGCGGAAAGTGTTGATAGGGCGGGTAGAAGAGCGACAGCCATAAGGGAGCAACTGTCCAGCCCGACAGCACCTCTTCCAACGTGCCTTGGGCCAGCCCGTCGCTAACCATGAAGCGTGGCAGAACGGCAATGCCGGCACCGGTCTGGGCAAGGTTGAGTAAGAGGTCACCGCTGTTGCTGACGAAGTTTTCGCTCGCCCGCACGCTGCGCGTGACTTGCTCCTTGCGAAACGACCAGAGCTCGCCGTCGCCCCCCTCACCGTAGGAGAGGCAGTGTGCGCGTTGCAGATCATCTGGCGATGCGGTCCGGCCAACCCGATCAAGGAAGGACGGCGCGGCGACAGCATGGCGCGGGATCTCGCAGATCTTCCGCCAGATGGTGGATTTGTCTTCCGGCGGCTGGGAAATTCGAATGGCAAGATCGCTTTTCTCCTCCATCACATCAATCAGCCGGTCGGTAAGCGAGACCTTCAGTGCCACATGCGGGTAGGCGAGCCGAAATCCATCGACGAGGCCGGGCAGGATTTTCAGTCCGAAGGAAAGCGGCGCGTTAATCCGCAGCCGTCCGGCGTCGGCGAGGCTGTCCTTGCGGAATTCCGCCGTCATCGCATCCAGATCGTCGACCAGCGTCCCATATCGCGCGGCGATCACCGCGCCGGCGCTCGTGAGGGAGACCTGCCGTGTTGTCCGAAGCAGAAGCTGTTCGCCGAGGTCACGCTCAAGCTTGGCGACCGCCCGTGTCACGGTCGCTGGCGTCAGCCCCAGATCGCGAGCCGCCGCCGCAAAGCTGCGCTGACGGGCAACATTCAAAAAGATGCGGATGGGACGCAGATCATCCATGCGCCATCCCTGCAACGATTATTGCATTTTATGCAATAGAAAATGCAAATCCATTGCCAATTATCATTTTCTGCGGAAGGCTTATTTTCAGGGCCATCACGCAACACCAGCTTGCAGAGGCCAATCATGATCAACCAGATCAAAGGGCTGCATCACGTCACGTCGATGGCAGCCGATGCCAATGAAAACAATGCCTATTTCACCAACACGCTCGGCCTGCGCCGAGTGAAGAAGACCGTCAACTTCGACGCTCCTGAGGTCTATCACCTCTACTACGGCGACGAGGTCGGCACACCCGGTTCCGTTATGACCTACTTCCCGTTCGGCAAGATGCCGCGCGGCACACGCGGTGTGGGCGAAGTGGGCGACACCGAGTTTGCCGTTCCGACCGGTTCACTCAGCTACTGGAAAGACCGTCTGCCACAACACGGCGTCACCGGCTTGTCCGAAGAGACCGCCTTTGGCGAAGACCGCCTGCGCTTCGATGGACCAGACGGCGACGGGTTCGCGCTTGTGGAAAGCGAGGCTCGCGGCCGCGCTCCCTGGACCGGCACCGATGTGCCTAAAGATGCCGGCATTCTCGGTTTCCATGGAGCACGGTTCCGCCTGAAAGATGCCGCCGCAACCGGCGAGCTTCTTGAGTTCATGGGCTACCAGAAGGCTGAAACCCAAGGTGACATCACCCGCTACATCGTCGAAGGCGGCAATGCTGCCGACACGATCGATCTGGAAGCCTTGCCGGGCGGTCCCTCCGCGCATCAGGGCGCTGGGTCGGTACACCATATCGCCTTTGCCGTTGAAGATCGGGCCGCACAGCTTGAGGTTCGCCAGGCACTGCTCGCCACGGGCTACCAGGTCACGCCTGTGATCGACCGCGACTACTTCTGGGCGATCTACTTCCGCACGCCTGGCGGTGTGCTGTTTGAAATCGCCACCAATGAGCCCGGTTTCGACCGCGATGAGGACACGGCCAACCTGGGCCAGGCCCTCAAGCTGCCGACCCGCTATGAGCCCTATCGCGATCAGATCGAACAGCGGCTGCCCGCCATCAACGGCTAGCCAGAAAGGAAAAGCGCTATGTCGCTTGATGCTTACAAAGCCCGGCTTCATGCCGGGCAGCCTGGTGCACCACTTGTCTTCGCCTTTCACGGCACGGGTGGCGACGAGAACCAGTTCTTCGGCTTGGCGCGGGATGTTCTTCCCGATGCCTCCATCGTCTCACCGCGTGGTGACGTGCTGGAAGGTGGGGCCGCGCGCTTCTTCCGCCGTACAGGTGAGGGCGTCTACGATATGGACGACCTTGCCATGCGCACGGAGGCGATGATCGGGTTCATTGAGGCCCACAAAGCCACGAACCCAAGCGCCCCGGTCTACGGCTTCGGCTACTCGAACGGAGCAAACATTTTGGCGTCGGTGGTCATGCAACGGCCGGACCTTTTCGATCGTGTGGGCCTGTTACACCCGCTCATTCCCTGGGAGCCTCAACCAGTTGATGGCCTTACCGGCAAAGCCGTCTTGGTTACCGCCGGCCAGCGCGGCCCGATCTGCCCATGGCCATTGAGCGAACGTCTGATCAGCTGGTTTGGTGATCAGGGTGCCGATGTCACCACTGAGATCCATGGTGGCGGCCACGAACTGCGCCAGGAAGAGGTGACCGCGCTCGCCAAACTCCTGTTGCAAGACGAGGTCGCAAATGCGGCCTGATGCGTCCGATCAAACCTAGACAGGCAATGCCTGCGGCCACTCTTAGGAGTGGCCGCAGTTTTTTAGACGAACCGGCTGACCCAGTTTTCCAACTGCTCTTGGCGGCCCGAGCGAGGTTCTGGCCGCGTATCACGTTCCAGAACCTGAGCATGCAAAGATTCCAGGTCGCTGTAGAGCATCGCCTTGCCATCTGCGCTCTCCCAGCCGGCGTAGCGCTCGGCGCGCATGGATTCCAAGCCGCCATCCTCCAGCATCGCAGCCGCCGCCTTAAGGCCCCGCGCGCAGATGTCCATCGCGCCGACATGGGCAAGGATAAGGTCCTCGGCATCCAAGGATTGCCGGCGCAGCTTGGCATCAAAGTTCGTACCGCCTGTTGTGAAGCCGCCAGCCTTCAGAACCTCATAATAGGCTAGCGCCACTTCCGGCACCGAGTTGGGGAACTGATCGGTGTCCCAACCGGACTGATAGTCGTTGCGGTTCATGTCGATGGAGCCGAGAATTCCAAGGCTCGCGGCCATTGCCAGTTCGTGCTCAAAGCTATGGCCGGCCAGGATCGCATGACCCTGCTCGATGTTGACTTTCACATCGTTCTCCAGACCGAACCGCTTCAGGAAGCCGTACACCGTTGCGACATCGAAATCATACTGGTGCTTGGTCGGCTCCTGCGGTTTCGGCTCGATCAGGATCGTGCCGTCAAAGCCGATCTTGTGCTTGTAATCGACGACCATCGCCAGCATGCGGCCAGCTTGTTCCGCCTCGCGGGAAAGATCGGTGTTAAGCAGCGTTTCGTAGCCTTCGCGGCCGCCCCACAGCACATAGTTCGCGCCACCAAGTTTGTGGGTAGCATCCATGCAGCTTTTGATCGTCGCGGCCGACCAGGCAAACACGTCCGGGTCGGGGTTGGTGGCCGCGCCCGCCATGAAGCGGCGGTGGGAGAAGAGGTTCGCCGTCCCCCAAAGGAGTTTGACGCCGGTTTCCTCCATCTTGGAGGCGAAGATTTCGACGATGGCCTCAAGATTGCGCTGGTTTTCAGCAAAGCTTTCGCCTTCCGGTCGCACGTCGGCATCGTGGAAGCAGAAGAACGGCGCGCCGAGGATCTTGAACATGTCGAAGGCCGCGTCCGCCTTGATCCGCGCATGCTCCATCGTGTCGCCGAACCAGGGGCGCTCAAAGGTCTGGCCGCCAAACGGATCGCCGCCTGGCCAGGCAAACGAGTGCCAGTAGGCCACGGCAAATCGCAGATGGTCTTCCCTCCGCTTGCCGGCGACAATCTCCTCGGGGTCATAATGGCGATAGGCAAAGGCGTTGTCGGTGTCCGGGCCCTCGTAGCGAATGGATGGAATGCCGTCGAAATAACCGCTCATTGAGATCCTCCTGGAAGATTTTGGATGGCCGTTAGGGCGGCCTTGTAGCCTGCATAAGCGTCCTCATAGGCGCTCTGCAATGTTTGATTGGGTTCGATCACGTCTGCCGTCTCCGGCGTGGTGACAACATCAAGTCCAGCACCGGTGGCGGCCATCAGTCCAAGGCGAGCCGCACCGAATGCCCCGCCAAGATCGCCATCGGCGGGAACATGGATCGCGCTGCCGAGAACGGTTGCCATCGCCTCCAGCCAAATGCGTGAACGGCTTCCACCACCCACGGCGATCAGATGTTCAATCGTGGTACCAGTTCCCGCCAGCGCCTCATGGCAATCGCGCATGGCAAAGGCCACGCCGTCCATGATGGCGCGCGTTCCAACATCGCGGTCGGTGGCGTGCTCAAGACCAACGAACGCGCCGCGAATGGCAGCGTCGTTGAGCGGCGTCCGCTCACCTCCCAGATAGGGCAGGAAGCAGGTTCCACCTGGTGCTTTGAGTTCTCCGAGCCGACCAGTGAGATCGGCTGGGTCTTCGCCAACTAGCTTTCCGTACCAGGCAAGCGCGTCGGTTGCGGCCAGGATGACACCCATCTGGTGCCAGGTATCTGGAACCGCATGGCAGAAGGTATGGACAGCCGTTGCCGGATCAGGGCGATAGGCCTCGTTCGAGACGAACAGAACACCCGATGTGCCAAGCGACAGGAACCCTTCACCAGGACGAACCGCGCCGATGCCAATGGCCGACGCGGCATTGTCGCCGCCACCGCCTGCAACCGGAATGCCTGCCGGCAGTCCGAAACGGCTTGCCAAGTCGGCCCGCAAGTCTCCCGAGCGTTCCGATCCTTCGACCAGACGAGGCATGTGATCCCGCGTCAGGCCAGTCTTCGACAACAGCTCATCTGACCAGTCCCGCGCGCCGGTGTCGAGCCAGCTTGTCCCGGCGGCGTCGGACATCTCCGACACCTTGTCCCCGGTGAGCCAAAGCCGCAGATAGTCCTTAGGCAAGAGCACGCAGGCGATACGCTCGGCAAGTTCCGGCTCATGCGCCTTCAGCCAAGCCACCTTTGGCGCTGTGAAGCCGGGGAAAACGATGTTGCCGCTGATCGACCGGAAAGCGGGGGCGGAATCCATGGCTGCCGCTTCGTTGGCGGACCGTGTGTCGTTCCACAAGATCGAGGGGTAAAGAACGCTTTCGTCAGCAGCCAGCGCGGTCGCGCCATGCATCTGTCCAGACATGCCAATACCTTTGACAGCCGAGAGGTCAGCCTTCCCGCCAAGCGCGCCGAGTACGGCCTCGCAAGCGGCAACCCATTCGGCAGGGTCCTGCTGCGACCAGCCGGACTGCGGGCGGTCAACGTTCAGATCGCTATGGGCTGACGCGATCGCGTTTTGATCGTCATCGATAAGAACGGCCTTGAGGCCCGAGGTGCCCAGATCCAGCCCGAGGTACATTCGTCTTCCACTTTCCCGTTTGAAAAATACAAACGTTTGTATTTTGGTTTATGGGCGCATTTCACCCGATTTCGCAAGTACCCGTTCCGGGTGATTGGATGCAGGGGTATGAAGAAAAGACCGGTTGACGCCCAGCTCGTTGCACCGATCAGTCGTGCTAATTCAGAAAAAATGCCAACCGATAGTTGCCGGGGGAAAGCATTCGTGATCCACCCCATTTCCGTAGCAGCAAGTTCTAACGTTGGTCGAGCCTCTACTATAAATGCAACCTCAGGGTGCTGTTCTTCTCTTGTCGTAATCAAGCCAATACCTCGCACGATCAGTGCGTCTACTTAATAAGTATCGTTCAGTTAACTTCCGCCATGCTGTTTTAGCCATCTGGGAATTTGGGGGTTAGGTGATGGCTAGAGTTTTTCTCAATGTCTCCGTTTACGTTCGCATACTGATACTTTGCTTGATTCCGATGGTTGCTCTTGTTGGCCTCGGGGTGATGAAGCTTGTTGCTGAGCGTGAGAGAAAGCTAGAGGCGATGTTCGTCCAGTCGATGGTCGCCCTCGCACCTGCTGTTTCGAACCTTGCCCATGAGTTGCAGTCAGAGAGCGGTTATTCCGCAGGCTATATTGGATCGCAGGCCACCGACTACGCAAGCGACTTGCAGGCCCAGCGCGTCAAAACGGATGATTATCTGAGCGCTTTTAATCAGACCTTTGCCAGCCTGGATGGCGCTCTGGCATTGCCGGAGTTGGAGCGGTCGGTCGATGCAGCGCAGTCCGCCTTGGCTGACCTGAACAATCAACGCCAGGCGGTGCGTCGTCTGGAGGTGTCAGCCGTCGAGATCGGCGAGTATTATGGGCACGCCGTCCATGAACTGATCGCCATCCTGGCCGGGATGACCCAACTCATCGATGACGGCATCACACTGCGGTCATTGCAAAGCTATCTGGCGGTCGTTGAAGCCAAGGAGCGCGCCGCAGAAGAGCGGGCCGTCGGAACCGCCGGTTTCGCCTCCGGCATGTTCGACCAGGACGTTTATCAGGAGTTCACCCGGCTTTCCGCGCATCAGGATGCCTTAATTGAAGGCTTCCATCGCTATGCTGGCGCAGATCAGATCGCCATCTTTGAGCGTCTGCACACCAGCAGCGTTATCGAACCGGTCGAGGCCATGCGCACACATGCGTATGGGGCACCTTTCGGCGGCGAGGCGACCGTTACGGTATCAAGTCATGCTTGGTTCGATGCGGCCACGCAGCGCATAGAAGCGCTTAAGGCCGCCAAGGACGGAATCATCCTTGATGTCAAAGCCCGCGCAGAATTGATCGCCCGCGATGCGCAGCGCGCCTTCTGGGCCATCGCAGGTCTTCTGGTGGTGTTGGTCACCTTGACGGCGATTGTTTGTTACTTCGTCGGTCGGTCCATTGCGCCACCCGTCAAGCGATTGGCCCGGATCATGGGTGTCCTGTCGAAGAACAATGTCTCGGTCACGATCGAAGACGTCAATCGTGAGGATGAAATCGGCGAGATGGCCAAGGCCGTCGATGTGCTCAAGCACAATGTCATCGACCGGTTGAAGCTGGAAGGCATTACCCAGCGTGACCGTGAGCGTGAGCAGCGGCGCCAATCGCACATCGAGACAGTGGTTGGTTCTTTCCAAACCCAGGTCGCGGAAACGGCCGATAAAGTATCGTCGTACACCCATACGATGCGAGAAGTGGCCAATCGACTTTCCGATGTCGCCGCGCATTCTGAACGGGATGCGCAGTCCGCCTTCAACGCATCGCAGGACGCCACGTCGAATGTCGAAACGGTGGCTGCGGCCACCGAGGAGCTTACAGCGTCGATCAGAGAAATCGCCCAGCAGACCAGCCGCGTCAGCACGCTGATGGACGGTGCCGCGCAAAGCACCGAGGGCTCCAATCAGGACATTCGCAAGCTCTCTCAATCGGCTGAGCGCATCGGTGCGGTGATTGAGCTCATTTCCGATATTGCCGAGCAGACCAACCTTCTGGCCCTCAATGCGACCATTGAGGCCGCGCGGGCCGGCGAGGCGGGCAAGGGCTTTGCGGTCGTGGCCTCTGAGGTCAAGGAGTTGGCCACCCAGACCGCCAAGGCGACCGAGGAAATCAGTGACCAGGTCGCCGGCATCCAGACATCTACAGAAGACGCAGTTGGGTCGATCACTCAAATCGGTGACGCGGTCAACGAAATCCGCGAGCTGACGACGACCATCGCCAGCGCGATGGAAGAACAGGAAGCAGCGACGCGGGAGATCGCGACCTCCGTGGCCGCTGCCTCGCAGGGCACTGGTACGGCAACAACCAGCGTATCGTCGGTCAGCGAATCCATCGGAACGACCGCGGAAGAATCGCAGACCGTCAACACCACCGCCGATGAGCTATCGGAGGTCACCGACACATTGGTGGTCCAAATCAGACAGTTCCTGGAAGACGTTTCCAGCGACGTGGAGGAGCGTCGCGGCGCCCTGCGGCTGAAAATGTCGGAAGTTGTCGTGATCTGCAACGAAGGCCGCCGTTCTCGGACGGTCATCGAGAACGCCAGCGCATCGGGCGCGAAGATCTCGCCGCTGTCCGGGCACACGGTCGGTGATCATATCTCGCTGGAACTGGCCGACGGACGCACCGTAACCGCCATTGTTCGTCGATTGACCGACGATGACGGCGTGGGCGTTGAGTTTGAGACGCCGCTTGAGGACGCCGCCAGCCTTATCGGTGCAGGTTGGCATGATGAGGAAGACGCGGCTTAGGTACAGCAGTTAGGTTCGAAGCGCGCTAGCAGGGCAGGGGCTCGGTAAGGAGCCTCGGCCAGGATGCGAGCCAACCCTGCTGGTGGCCTAAGGCTGGGGCAGTGCCCTGCCGCGCGCATCCCTCCGAGGGTTGGGCTTCCACAAAACGCTCGGCCACCCAGACGGGAATAACCTCATCCTGGCCACCGGAGAAATGCAGTTGCGGCACCTGGCCAAGCGACCCTGCGATCTCCATCGGGTCGAGCGACCCGGAAAGGGGAGAAACGCCGCGTTCCTCGTTAAGCCGCACATGATCAAGATAGCCGGCCACCGTGCGCAGAGATGCGACATCCTCCCGCCGCGCCGTCACAAGCGCGGCAACGGCCCCGCCGCCTGAGAAGCCAACGAGATGCACCTTGGACGCGTCGGCCTCGTCCTTGGCGCGATCCACAGCCTCGTCCATTGCTGCAACCACCTCTTCGGCAAAGCGCGCATTGGTCCAGTATCGCCGCCCGCAGGCTGTATCCGAGGCCACATATTGGCAAGGACGGGCGAGATAGGCGACGGCGGGCGCGGGATCAGCGGCAGCCAGGCGCAATGCCAACGGATTGATGGGCGTTGGATCGTCCGATGGTCGACGTGAGGAGAGCCATGCGAGCCCATCGCCCTCGATGTAGATCGTGATCGCCTCGCCGGACCCGCGAGTGTAACTCTGGATGGAAAAGGGGCGGAGCGCCAGAACCGCGCCCTCCATCCCGGCTTCATTTGCAATCTGTGCAGCAGTTGCCAGCCGTTCGGAGGGGGAAGGAATAGTGTCCCGAACCAGACCGGTTGCGCATCCGGCAAGAAGCAGCGCCGCCAGCAGCAGCGCCACTCTCGCCGACCAACCATTCCATCCTGTCGGCGCGAAGCTGTGTCGATCCATGGCGCAGACCATCTGGCAAAGAAAAACCCCGGCAATGTCTGACCATTGCCGGGGCCATTTGTCGAGGGGTGGAGGTCGCTTAGAACTTCCAGCGGAACTCCGCACGTGCCGTGTGGCTCATGAAGTCCCCGCGAATATCGGCATCGTAGTTGAGGGCCGCCGACCAATCCGGGTTGTCCAACCCAAATCCGATGCCGACGAGTGCACCGATATTGTCGGTGTCAGTTCCGGTAACTTGGTAGGCCGTCGCGCCAGCACCGGTGAACAGGGCCGATGCGGTTGCATCATCGTCGATCAGATCACCAATCAGCGAGAGCCGCAGTTCTGGGATGAAGACCGTGCCGTCATTATCGAAGTTGTCGTAGACAGCATGGATGCGCGCCCCGATGGTACCGGTCAGCTGGCTAACCGAGTCCGGGTTCACGGTCTGGTTGAACCCGCCGCCACCGGTTTCGGTGTAGGTGTCGGCGTCATAGTGGTTCCAGGTCAGGCTGGCGTTCGGTGTGATGTAAACGCCGTTCGACACCTCCATCGGAACGCCTGCGGCCATGCCCACGCTGAACTGAGAGGCATCATAGTCGGCCGAGAGGTTCCGCGTGACATTGTTCACCACAGCGGTCCGGGTCAGGTCATTGTCGGAGATGCCATAGGCCGCGAACGCATCCAGGTAGAAGTCTGGACCGTCATAATTGGCATAGGCACCGAAGCCGAAGGTGTTGGCATCAATCTCCGAGTTACCAGCCCCGTCACCATCGACGGTGGACATGAAGTAGGTACCGAAGGCGCCAATGGTGAAGTCTTCGCTGACCGCACCATCAACCCCGATGACGATACCACCATAGTTGGCGTCATAGCCTTCAAAGTTGGTGTCGCCATCAGCATTGGCGATACCGCCAAAGCCCATGCCCCAGATGCTGCCATTGCGCGACGGCATGGCCGGTGCGGAATAGCTGGGCCCGCTGACGATCAAATCGCCACCGCCAAAGCCGTTGAACATGTGATAGCCGGCCAAGCCACTCTCGCTTCCTGAAACCAGGGCGAAGATGTCACCGAAGGCCGTGAAGGCAACATCCGACGCACCGCCGAGCGTGTCTTCCTGCGTGCCGACCGTTTGAGCGGCCTGCGCAGCGAGCGGGCTGCCCGTTCCGCCGGTGTTCAGCGCTGCGGTAAGGGCATCTAGGCCTTCATTGTCTGGCGTGCCTTCGGTCGACAACACTGCTTGCCTCAGGGCAATCGCATCTTCAACCGAGATGCCCAGAAGCGCAGCGGTTTCGGCGGCCGTGCGGGCAGTGGCAGCGACCTCGAGGATATCGGTCGCACCCGTGCGAGCTTGGACAGTGAAGTCCGTCAGCGCAGTATCCGTTGCACTAAAGGCGTCGATGACGGTGCTTCCGGTGAAGTCTTGAGCGTTTTCCGCATCAACCAGAGCAATGGAACCATCAAGGAAGTTGGCTGACAGGTTAAGCGCGATCCCGCCATCCGCGGCATTCTCTGTCGGGAGGCCGGCGGCACCATCCTCGGTGTTAAACAATGTATCGCCAGTATCAACATTGCGACCGAGATTTATGGTGCCGTCGTCAAGGGTCAGAATTCCGCCCGCAGCCTCACCAACGATCACCTGAACGGTATCCATGGCGTTGAAGGTCAAAGCAGAGCCCTCGCCAGCGACCTCGAAATCAACAGCAGCAACATCGTCATTGAAGATGGCGATGGCGTTGGTATCAACCCTCAGGCGATCAACTTGTAGGTCTCCATTTGTGGCGTCGCCACCGTCGTCACCAATCTGATTGTTGAAGGTGACCCCGCCAGTGTTCGAGATTATGATGAGACCTTCACCATCGGCTTGACCGCGGACCTCGACGTCGACCGCGAAGGCATCTGTGCCATCAAAATCTACGATGGCGTCTTCGCCTGCTTGGTCAAGCACGATATCGCCGGTCCCGCCAACAGCCGCTGAAACTGTCGCCGTGGCCGTTGCCGCGCCACCTGAAATGATTCCGAGGTTACCCGCCCCAATTGTCAGCGCAGCATTGAAGTCCGCAGAAGTCGCGTTGCCTGCATCCGTAACGGTAATTGCGTTGGCGGCAACTGTCCCATCGAAGACTGCTTCTGCATCGTCCGCGACAGTAATTGTGCTAACTGAGTGAGTAGCACCGATGTTGGAGCCAAAGGTCACAGGGGCTGCCGTATTGGTAATGTTCACTGTACCGTTATCGGCCGCACCACCATTGATGGTTCCGGTTATCGTTTGAGTTGCACCACCATTCAAGGTCAGCGTGGCTGAACTACCGTTGTCGGTCAGTGTGATTCCGCCCGTTGAGGGCAGATGACCTGCAACGCGCATCTCAGCGGTGCCGCCATTACCCCCAACGCCGCCATTGGCGGTACCATCAGCACCACCAGAGATGGCAATGGTTGTAGCAGTTGGTGTAACGGAGGCGGTAGCCACGATGAGGGTGGCATTGCCGCCGGCACCGCCATCTCCGTCGCCCACAGCATTATCGTCTCCTCCATCGCCACCGGTGACAGCAATTGCGCCAAGATCGGCCCCGTCCGTATCAGTAACCGTAAGTAGTGCAGCGCCGCCAGCGCCACCATTGTTAGCAGCTGATGCCGCATCGTTGTTGCCACCGTTACCACCGAGGACATTGAGCGTTGCGATGGTTGTGTCGGCTGTGATGGTCGATGTTGTCCCTCCGCCGGCTTCACCGTCGGCACCGCCAGTATCATCGGATGCGTTGCCACCAGAAAATGTGACTGTGTTTACATCGACCGTATCATTTTGATCGTTGCCGACTGTCGCGTTCAATGCCGCACCGGCTGCACCACCTGGTGCCTCGCCATCGGCGCCTGAGATGTCCAGACCGGTCAGCAACATCGCTTCGTCGCTTGCTCCGAAGAAGGTCACGGCAAATGCCGTTGTTTGGATGTCAGCACCTTGACCAGAATTGATGACCAATGTGCCGCCGCGCGTAGCAGCGTCACCGCCATTGATCCCTTGATCGGCAGTTATGGCGACCGCGCCAATCTCTTCAGCGCTTTGCGTGGTCGAATTCTGCATACCCAAGCTAATCGTAAACGTGTCGTCGTTCCCGACTACAAAGACATCACCGGCAGTGGCTGCAAAGCTAAGTGCGCCAGGGTTCGTATTTGTTCCGTCAAAAACGAAGATCTGTGCATCTTCCGTAACTGTGACATCACGGATATCAACGTCCCCTTCTACGTCAATTGCGCCAGCATCAACTGCATTGGTCGCTGTAGTATTAGTGATGGCTTCGCCGGTTGCTATCGCTCCGTTGCCGCCTGCGCCAGCTGTGAAGGCAGGGGCTGCTGGCGTCCCGCTGAGTTCTTCTACGTTCTGCGCCCACGCTCCCGTCGGCGCGACAACCGCCGCGGATGCAAGGGCGATCACGGCGACGGATGCGCCTGTGAGAAGATGGCGCCGCAACGTATCGGTTGAGCGCAAAGTTCGCCGTTCGGTCATAATTCTCAAAACCTCCAAAAATCGTCACAAGGAGCGACCGGCGGTTTTGCCCACCGATACAACCTCAGGTTGCAATTACCGGAGGGTCATCGGGGGATGCAAGGCGAAAAGCGCAAAATGAAGGGGTGATGTATTCCTCTTATACGAGTGTTGCAGGAATCCAACAACTTTTACGATAGTAAGCGCGTATTGGCACTGATATGCAGTTTGTTAACGCCTTCCCAAACGCGTCCCTCGCGCTCTCCGGAAGGCCCTGGGTGTGAATCTATAAAGAGTGGGACAAGCCGAAAATGGACGACTTGGGCGATTCTCTAGCCGCCAACCGGGCTTTCAAGACGATTCGGCTGATCCGGTTCTCCTCCGAAGCTGAGTTCCTCGGCCAGATAGCCCCTTGCCACCGCGTATCCACACTCCTAAGCCTGACCAACGAGCCAACCTGCACCGCCACGGAGAATTCCCATGTCCACTGATTTCCCCAAGGCGGAGTTCCCCCAAACTCGGTCCCGCACGAATGGGAAACCCGCTTGGGTTGCAGACGAAGCCAAGCATCGGCGGGCTCCATCGCGGGAACGTTCCAGTTGGAAAGCGCCCTTATTGATCGGCGGCATCGGCTTGGCGGCGCTGATTCTGGTCGCTGCGCCACTGGTATGGTTCGGCGGCGGTGAGGCGGATGCCCAGTCGCAGCTGACCTATGGCGTCTCAACCAGTGTGGCGGACGAGTCGTCGCTCCCCGCACCCGTTGAGGTTGCGCAGGCATCAACCCCTGCGCAAAATGCGCAACCCGCCTGGCGTCTGCGCTGCACCGACACAAATGATGCCTCAACCTGCAACGCCAATCAGGAACTGTTCCTCAACCGCAATGTCGATGGCGAGCAGCGTAATGTTGGCCGGCTCTTGAACATCACCGTGCTTTATCTCGATGCCCAGGGTGAGCGTCTGCCGTTCATGAGCCTGCAGATGCCACTCGGGCTCGATCTGCGCCCCGGCGCGGTGATGCAGGTGGATGATGGGCAGGAGATGGCGCTGGAGTTTCTGCGCTGTACCAATGATGGCTGCGATGCGAGCGTGCGGCTGACGCCAGACCTGTTGGGCGCTATGCGCGCCGGCAACACGCTGCGGGTCGGCTTCCGTCCTTGGGGCAGCGAGCAGGTGACGGCGGTGGAGGCCTCACTGATCGGATTCACTGCGGCCTTCTTGCAGCTACGCTAGTTTCTACAGGCTGATGATCTCGAAGGCGTGGACGTCCACCATGCCGCGGTCGGTGATCTTCAGCGCTGGAATTACCGGTAGCGCCAGGAAGGCAAGCTGAAGGAACGGCTCTTCTAGCTCCACGCCAAGCGTGCGTGTCGCGCGGCGAAGGTCGATCAGCGCAGCGCGCACTGCCTCGAACGGTTCCAGGCTCATCAGGCCGGCAACCGGCAAGGCAAGTTCGGCAAGGATCTCGCCGCCTGCCACCACCACGTAACCACCCTCAATCTCTGAAAGCCGATTGGCGGCGATGGCCATATCTTCATACCTCGCACCGACAGCCAAGATGTTGTGGTGCTCGTGGCAGACGGTTGACGCGATGGCCCCGGACGTCAGCTTGCACCCCCGCACAAAACCGGTTGCGATGTTGCCATTCTTGCCGTGCCGTTCCACGACCGCGATGCGGATGAGATCGCGCTCAATGTCCGGCTTCTTGTCGCCATCGACAATTGCGATTGTCTTGGTCAGATGATCGGTCAGGATCTGTCCTTCGCGGATGCCGATCACATCGGTCTCTTCGCGATTGGCGGCAGTGCGAAACTGCGCGGGCGCAACGGATGGTGCCTTTACCGACCGGCGGCCAACTGGAGCGATTGTCCCGCGCGCCGCGAACGCCTCCTCGTTCACGAGCTTGCCGGCGCACCAAACCATCTGGGCATTGCAATCCTCCAGACTGTCGAGCGCAACAATGTCAGCCCGCTTGCCTGGCGCGATCATGCCCCTGTCTTTCAGGCCGAAGGCCTCCGCTGCCGAAAGGCTCGCTGCGCGGTAGACCGCCAGAGGTGACGAGTCGAGCGCGATCAGCGTGCGGATCATGAAATCAAGGTGACCGTGCTCAGCAATGTCGAGCGGGTTCCGGTCGTCGGTGCATAGGCACATGTAAGGGGCGGTGAGGTCGGTCAGGACAGGCTGAAGCGCGTGCAGGTCTTTCGACACCGACCCTTCACGGATCAACACCCGCAGGCCCTTGCGCAGCTTCTCAAGCGCTTCCTCAGCGCTCGTTGCCTCATGCTCGGTGCGGATGCCAGCGGCGATGTAGGCGTTAAGGTCGCGGCCAGAAAGCAACGGGCAGTGCCCGTCGATATGCTCGCCTTCAAAAAGGCGAAGCTTGTCCATAGAGGCCGGGTCGCGGTGGATGACGCCCGGATAATTCATGAACTCCGCAAGCCCAATGCCGGAGGGATGACCGCGCAGGGGCGCGAGATCCTCGGCCAGGAGTTCAGCCCCGGAGGTCTCCATATGCGTGGCCGGCACACAGGCCGAAAGCTGAACCCGAATGTCCATAAGCGTGTGCTCGGATGCGCGCTGAAAGTAGCGGATGCCATCGGCGCCGATGACGTTTGCAATCTCATGCGGATCGCAGATGGCCGTCGTCACCCCACGCGGCGTGACGCAACGATCAAACTCAAACGGTGTAACCAGGCTCGATTCAATATGCAGATGCGTGTCGATAAACCCAGGCACGAGCGTGAGCCCGGAAACATCGACGACCTCCTGGCCCTCATAGGACTCTTGAACGCCGATAATGGTGTGGCCGCAGATGGCCACATCGCCATCGAGCATGTCGCCGGTCATGAGATCGAACACGCGTCCGCCGCGAAGCACCAGATCGGCCGGTTCGTCGCCGCGCCCTTGCGCAATTCGCTTGTCCAACTCCGCCATGGTCCGAATCCATCCGCTATGTTGAGGCCTATCGGCGACCTAAAGCACAGCCGGATGGATGTCGGCAAAGGTGGAATTGTGGCGGCTGCTAAAACGCGGCGATTTCGGTGAGCCGCGCCGCAGATGGCGGACCGGCGTACAGCGCCAACCGCTCAATGAGCAGACAGGCGTGCGCGCTTTGGTAGAGGTCATCACGGCCAAGGGCGATCTGCGTCGGCGCGACATAGCTCGCCGGCGTTGTCACCGACACCAAGGCCATCGCGTTCCATTGCCCACCGATGAAGTCTGGACCGTGCCCAGTGACCAACGAAAAACCGCCCGCCTGTACTGGCTGGGCCAAGGTGGGATAGCCATTCTGCACCACGCCGCCGACATGCTGTTCCATCCCGACCCCGAGATCACTCGCGCGTAGGTAGGTCTGGACGCGGTCGGCAGAAGAGGCGGGGCTTGCCTGGTAAAGCCTAGCATAGCTGTCAGACTGATAGGTGGTGGGAAGGATGCCGTCGAGCCGCAGCACAAACCCGCCGGAGAGATCGGCCCCCGCCAGATCGATCAGACTGGAATCAGCGTCCTGCGAAAGTGCATCGCTCCCACCCATGATCCATTGCGATGGCCGGTCGGTTATCTGAAATCCCAGAATGTTGATCGTCTCGCCGCTTACAGTGCTGTGCGGGCCAACCCCGATGGTCGCCGACGGTGCGGCGGCATTCGGCAAAAACACGCCGCTTACCTCATAGGTGTCAGCGCCAAGCAAGCGCTGTTCCACCTCAACAAGGCTCCCAGCGCTCGTCCCAGCCGTTGCGAGATTGCCAGCCGGACCAGCGAGCCCGGCAAAGGTGTCGCTCGGGCTGGCGTTGGCGATGAGGCTGATGAAACAGCGACCGGATGTTCCTGTTCGGTAGCGCACGCGAAAGAAGCGAGGCTCATCGGCCGCCAAAGCCCCGATCCCGGCCTGCCATTGGTGCCAGTCGGCGCCGCCACCGGTGAAAAGGCGCGGTGTGAAGGCACCTTCCGGTGGCAAAAGCGTGCTGGAGGCGCTGCCGCCCGACTTGCTGCCGTAAAACGGCGCCTCGCCATGCAGCCGGGTGGCACCGGCATCGAGCCACAGCCCGGCAGATGTGATGCGTGGGGTGTTGGCGGAAAACGCGTGAAGCGTGCCATCGGCGGCCTCGGCATAGGCGGGCTCGGCCCTCTGGACCGTCAGCACGTCATTGGGCGAAACCAATTGACCGTTGCGCACCGCGAACCCTGAGGAGAAATCGATGGCCAATGCCGCCGAACGGGCAAAGGCCGGCAAGGTTGAACCAGTCCCTTGGCCGGCTAGGCCGATCCCCAGCATCAGGAGAGACCGACCAGATGGGTCGCCGTCGTACCCGTATCAGCGACCGCCACAAGGCGCACGGCCAACACCGTTCCAGCCGGCACGCCTTTCAAGGTCAGCGAGGCGCCCGTTTTCATGGTCACGGCCACATCTCCTCCGCCACCAACGTAAAGCGCCCGCGTCACAGACGGCAGGTCGGTAACGTCGGACGGTGTGATGGAGAAGCCATCGCTGGCGGGGGATTCAAGCCCAGCCATGTGGCTGGCAAACGGATCGGACATGGGGAGCATCCTTGCGCAGGGTGAAGATGCTTGGGACCATAGGATGATGCTTCGGCGGGTGAATAAGTGCTGCGACAATCCCCGCCCATTTGGTCTTCGCACTTCCTTATTGGTGCTGACTAACGCCCAATCGATCAGTTGCAAGACGGCTAATGTGATCCTATTGTGACAGTAAGTTTTTGGAACGAAGAACAATAACTGGGCCTCATACCCAGCACGCATAGGTGCAACGTGGACGAGCGCGGATCCCCCGGCGGTCGGCCGGTGGTTCGAGAGGTTCCAGCGGTCGCGACATTAGATGAGCAGCGGCAGGCGGCGCCGGCTCTTCACACCCCCACGCTTGCCAAGCCCCATCATCAATCTAGCGGTAAACGCCATGCGAGCGATCGTCCGGCCTACGCCGCGCTTGATCTTGGCACCAACAATTGCCGGTTGCTTGTTGCTGAGCCGACGCGCAATGGTTTTTGCGTCGTCGATAGCTTTTCAAGGATCGTGCGGCTTGGCGCCGGCCTTAGCCGCCAGTGCGCCTTGAGCAACGACGCCATGGACAAGGCGATCGAGGCCCTGCACGTCTGCCGATCCAAGATGGAAGGCCGCAACGTGGTGCGCAGCCGGCTCATCGCGACGGAGGCGTGCCGCCAGGCTTCCAACGGCGAAGAGTTCATCGACCGGGTTGAGCGGGAAACCGGCCTGAAGCTGGAAATCGCCGACCGACGGACCGAAGCACGGCTTGCCGTGTCCGGTTGCGCGACGCTGGTGGAGCGCGAAGCTGACGGGGTGATCCTGTTCGACATCGGCGGCGGCTCAACGGAGCTTGCTTTCCTCGATTTCCGCTCCGGCAGACCGCGCTTTCACGCTCACATGCATCGCTTCATTCGTGCCTGGACGTCGCTTCCGGTCGGCGTAGTGACGCTAGCGGAGAATTTCGGCGGTGTGCATGTCGACCGCGCGGTCTTCGAACAGATGGTCGATCAGGTCCGCGCCATGATCGAACGGTTCGCTGCCCGCGAGATGATGTCGCAATGCGTTCAGGGTGGCAAAGTCCATCTGCTTGGCACGTCTGGCACCGTCACCACTCTTGCCGGCGTCCATCTCGGACTGGAGCGTTACGATCGTCGTCAGGTCGACGGAACCTGGATGGGCTCCGACGATGTGACCGCGATGACCGACCGGCTGATCGGCATGACATTCGCCGAGCGGGTCGCCAATCCTTGCATAGGGGCTGATCGGGCAGACCTTGTTCTGGCAGGCTGCGCGATTTTTGAGGCCATCCGTCGCGAATGGCCATGCGGCCGCCTGCGGGTCGCCGACCGGGGCTTGCGCGAAGGCATGCTGGTGGAACTGATGGCGCAGGATGGCGTCTGGCGGCGTGATCGACAGTCCGGCGGTCATCGGCGTGGACGATATCGCGGGCGCCGTGGTAACGGGCCGCGACCGGCCTCTTCTTCCTGACCCGCATCGCGTCATCATGGTGAAATCGACCAACCCCCGCGGCGACCTTCATGTGAAGGTCAAAACCGCTCGCAAGCGTTCCAACGCCTCAACGCGCTGGTTGGAGCGCCAGTTGAACGACCCTTATGTCGCCGAAGCCAAGCGGCAGGGCTGGCGGTCGCGCGCGGCGTTCAAGCTGATTGAGATCGACGACAAGCATCGCCTGCTAAAGCCCGGTACGACGGTCGTCGATTTAGGTGCCGCACCCGGTGGCTGGTCGCAGGTCGCGGCCCAACGCGTGAAGTCGTCCGATGAGGACCCCATTGTGGTCGGCATCGACAAGCTGCCCATGGACCCCGTCCCGGGTGTGCGCTTGTTGGAGGCCGACTTCACCGAGGACGATGCGCCGCTGAAGGTGCTCGATGCTCTTCATGGCCGGCCTGTACAGGTTGTGCTTTCCGATATGGCGGCCGAGACGACGGGGCACCGCAAGACCGACCATTTGCGCACCACCTATCTGTTTGAACTGGCAGTTGATTTTGCCTATCGGCATCTCGCCGCAGGCGGCGCATTTTTGTCTAAAGTCTTCCGTGGTGGTGCCGAGGCAGATGCGGTCCGAGACCTCAAGGCAGCCTTTGAAACGGTGCAGCACATCAAACCGCCCGCCAGCCGCAAGGAAAGCCCAGAGCTCTACCTGCTGGCTAAGGGTTTCAAGGGCAGCCCCTACTGATCAAATCCCTTGAGGCCGACCGGCCGCGTGACCCACTTAAGCATCGTGGTACAGGTCACCACCGGCGCGCGATTCTTTTTGGTTGCCGGTCCTCGCACCTGAACCAAACTGACATTTTAGCATGGCGCTGCTAATTGAGCCGCAGCATGGCGGCACCGCTTTAACCTTCGACGACGTTCTGTTGCTGCCCGGTCATTCGGAAGTTCTGCCCGGTGATGTTGACGTCTCCACCAGGCTAACGCGCTCTCTCTTTCTCAACATTCCGATTATTTCTTCGGCCATGGACACCGTCACCGAAGGACGGCTCGCCATTGCCATGGCGCAGTCTGGCGGCATTGGAACGATCCATCGCAATCTCGATCCGGAGACACAGGCCGAGCAGGTTCGGCAGGTGAAGAAATTTGAGTCCGGCATGGTGGTGAACCCTATCACCATCGGGCCCGACGCCACCCTGGCCGACGCGCTTGCGCTGATGGAAAACCACCGCATCTCTGGCATTCCAGTGACCGAAGGCGGCGGAACAGGTGGCGCTGGCGGCGGACGGCTGGTCGGCATCCTGACCAACCGCGATGTGCGCTTTGCCTCCGATCCGGGGCAGAAGGTCTATGAGCTGATGACGCGGGATAATCTGATCACGGTGCGCGAGACGGTTGATCAGGATGAAGCCAAGCGCTTGCTGCACCAACATCGCATTGAAAAGCTTCTGGTGGTCGATGATGCCGACCATTGCGTCGGCCTCATCACCGTGAAGGACATTGAGAAATCCCAGCTCAACCCCAATGCCGCCAAGGACGAGCATGGTCGCTTGCGTGTCGCAGCCGCGACAACGGTCGGTGATGATGGCCATGAGCGCACCGAACGGCTGATCGACGCCGGCGTGGATGTCATCGTGGTGGATACGGCGCACGGCCACTCAGAGCGTGTTCTGGCGTCAGTCGGGCGCGTAAAAGCCCAGTCTAATCAAGTGCAGGTCATCGCCGGCAACGTGGCCACGCGCGAAGGCGTAAAGGCGCTCATCGATGCTGGTGCTGATGCTGTGAAGGTGGGCATTGGCCCGGGTTCCATCTGCACAACACGGATTGTTGCTGGGGTCGGCGTGCCCCAGCTTACCGCCGTCATGGAGGCCGCCGATGAGGCTGGCAAACAAGACATCCCGGTGATCGCTGATGGCGGCATCAAATCGTCCGGCGATATCGCCAAGGCACTTGCCGCCGGTGCATCTTGCGTCATGGTCGGCTCGCTTTTGGCCGGCACCGACGAGAGTCCGGGTGAGGTCTATCTCCACAAGGGCCGGTCCTACAAAGCCTATCGTGGCATGGGCTCGGTGGGCGCCATGGCCCGAGGGTCGGCAGACCG
>JBHJIX010000003.1:0-6851 GCA_050043025.1 Cohaesibacteraceae bacterium | reverse complement strand
TGGTGTCTTTCTGGGGTTCGCGCTCTATCGGGCAGCCTTTGGTTTCACGGCGCCCTGGCGTCGCTTCATCACTGAACGACGGGGCGCAGGCTTCCGCGCGACCTTGGTCATGCTTGGCACCGCGGCTGTTGCAATGATTTTGCTTGGGGCGGTCGGCGGCTATGCCACGACAACGCATGGCGTCGGACCATCGCTTTTGATCGGTGCCTTCATCTTCGGACTCGGCATGCAGCTTGCTGGCGGCTGCGGCTCGGGATCGGCTTATGTCGCTGGCGGCGGCGCGGCGCGCATTATGATTGCGCTGGTGTTTTTCATTGTTGGGTCCGTGTGGGGCTCCGTTGATGCGCCCGCATGGTGGGGCCTGCCGATCTATGCCCGCTTCTCCCTGGTTGAAGTCGCCGGACCGTGGCTTGCCATTGGGGCAAGTCTGCTGGGATTGGCCGCCCTAGGCGCGCTCTCCTGGTGGTAGGAGAAGCGTCGTCATGGCCGAGTTGACGGTGTTTTCCCTGCCGTTCCAGATGCCACTGATCGACCGGTCTGGCGGCGTGCGCTGACGGGTCGCTGGTCTGCGCTGACGGGTGCTCTCGTGCTGGGTCTGCTGCCCGGGCTGGTGGTGGTCGTCAGCCTTCAACCATGGGGCATCACCTTCGGGTTCACGCTCTATGGCGCGAAGATTGCAACGGCGCTCGGCATCGATTTGGCCGCTTTCAGCGCGCCTTTTTCCAACACCTCCTTCTGGGGCCAGGGCTGGGCGCAGGGCGCGCTCGACCAGCCTATCTGGGCCAACAATGCCGCGACCACGACCATCGGCCTGTTTCTTGGTGCGGCGCTGGCGGCCGGGCTCTCCGGCAAGTGGAAACCCAGCCTGAAAGGCGTGGGCGCGCTGTCGATCCTTGCGGCTGTGCTGGGCGGTCTGCTCATGGGCTATGGCGCGCGCATCTCCACCGGCTGTAACATCGGTGCGATGGTGGTCGGCATCGCCTCCGGCAGCCTGCATGGCTGGGCCTGGATGGGGTTGGCTTTCCTTGGGTCGATCGCAGGTGTGTTCGCCAGGCCGTTGTTCCGATTGGCGAATTAGAAGGTGGCGATGGCCGACGCGCCGCCGCCCGCCAAGCGCGAGCGGGATATCAGGCTGGATGTGTTTCGGGGATTGGCGATGGGGATCATCCTCATCGCGCACATCCCCAACAACCCTTGGACGCTCTGGATTCCTGCGCGCTTCGGCTTTTCCGACGCAACGGAGATGTTCGTCTTTTGCTCCGGCATGGCGTCGGCGTTCGCTTTCGGTAAGCTCTACCTATCGAACGGTTGGAAGGCTGGCACGCGGCGTGTCGGGAAACGGGTTGGGCAGGTCTATTTTGCCCATATCCTTTTGTTTTTCCTGACGCTTTCGCTCGTCATCGCGCTCACCGCCTTGGCGATCACGGGCAGGGACTATGTCGGTGAGCTCAATCTTTACCCGTTCCTGGCCGAAGGCTCAGCCTGGTCGGTGTGGGTGAACAGGGTGTCGCTGTTCACGCTCACCTATGTGCCGAACTATTTCGATATCCTACCTATGTATCTGATTGTGTTGGCGCTTTTGCCTCTGATAATGGCGCTTGCAAGGGGTTCCGTGTGGTTGGCCTTCGCGCTTTCCGCCGCCCTTTGGCTGGGGGCGCAGGCAGGTTTGTTATGGTTGCCGGCGGAGCCCTGGACGGATCGGGAATGGTTCTTCAATCCGTTCGGCTGGCAGCTTCTCTTCTTCACCGGCTTTGCCTTCATTTTGCGATGGTTGCCGAAGCCTAGGGTCCGGTGGTGGCTGGTCGCCTTATCCATTGTTTTCGTTGTTCTTTCTGTGCCAGCAGCTTGGTTTCGACTGCATGAAAGCTTTGGCTGGGCGCTCGCCTATCGAGAGGTTCTGTGGCCCTTTATGGACAAGACGGATTTTGGTATTCTGCGCTATCTGCATTTCCTGGCGCTGGCGTACCTTGCCTACACAGTTGCAGGTGAAGGAGGTGCGCGTTTCCGTGTCGCTGGCGAGGACGCTATCGCTCGCTTAGCGCGGTGGTTTCTGGGCTTGGTTCAGACCGTGGGACAGCAGGCGCTGATCGTGTTTGTTACGAGCATGGTTCTGGCGCAAGCCCTTGGTTTTGTTCTTGATTTAACGGGTCGAACGGTGCTGACGGTGCCTTTGGTGAACGTCATTGGATTGGCGATTCTCTACGGTGTCGCAAGGGTCGCCAGCTGGGTGAAGAAGCGGCCTCAGCGGTTGCGTGCTGCGCCGGCAACGGCATGACCTCGAACCCGATCCATCCGCTGGCGGGCGATGCATTGATGCCGCCCGAAAGGCCGATCCGAGCTGAGCCAGTCGACTTTGTTGTGCCTGCCGGCGGCACAGGCAATTTTTGTCAGGCCATTGATAAGGAAGTGTTTTCCTTGCGTGCCATCGTCTTCGGCACCGGTTCATTGGTCGCCCTTTCCCTAGGCGTCGGCCATCTGGCGTGGCTTGATGCGGACGGGTTGAGCCTTACCGACACGCTGCTGACCGCTCTGGTTTCGGCGACTTTGTTCTGGTCGGTTTTGTCGTTGCTGACGGCCATTCTTGGTTTTCGGAGCAAGCATGAAACCCAAGTGAGACTCCTGATGAAACGCGTTCCGGAACCGGACGGATCCGGGCTCGTTTCGTCTCGATCCGTTGCGCTTTTGGTTCCGATCCGGAACGAACCGGTCGCCTCGGTCGAAGAGCGTCTCGTGGTTATGATCGCCGACCTTGATTCAGCGGCGCAAACTCGCCAGTTCGACCTCTTTGTTTTGTCCGACTCTGATCAATTTTCGAACCTTGTCGATGAGGCGGCGATGGTCGCACGTCTGCGCGGTGGATTCGGCGCTGGAGCGGTCAGCGTCTATTACCGTCACCGCGCTGAGCAAACCGATTTCAAGGCGGGCAACATCCGGGATTGGGTCGAGTGTTGGGGCGGTGCGTATGAGATCATGGTTCCGCTCGACGCCGACAGCCTCATGAGCGCCGAGGCTATCACTACGCTCTGTGACACGCTGCTCGATTATCCTTCCATCGCGATTGCCCAGAGCTGGCCTCAGATCTCAGGTGCGCAAACAGTTGCGGCACGCGCCGAAGCCTTTGGCAGCTTCGTCTATGGATCGCTCTTGGCGCGCGGCTATGCTCGTTGGGCTGGGGCGACGGCCAACTATTGGGGGCATAACGCTGCGATCCGTGTTTCGGCCTTTGCGTCCCATGGCATCGCGCCCTCTGGGTTCCTCTCCCATGACAGTGTTGAAGCGTTTGCACTGCGCCGCGCTGGCTGGGGGACCATGCTGATCCCGGAGCGGCTGGAAAGCTATGAAGAAGCGCCGCGCGATCTGTCTGGCTTTCTGGACCGCGATGCCCGCTGGTGCCTGGGCAATCTTCAGCATGCCCGCCTGATTGGCGTGTCGGGCGCGCCGTTGCTGGCGCGGTTCAACCTACTGCACGGCTTGGTCAGTTACATCGCGGCGCCGGTGTGGCTGGCCATTTTCGCCGCCTGGCTGACGCTGGGCAGCGGGCAAGCCGCCACCGCTTTGCATGCGCTGGGCGGTCTGGTGCTGCTTGCTGGTGTTTATCTGTGTCTGCTGGCGCCCAAGCTGATGGGCGTCGGGCTGGCGTTTGCCGATCCGGTGCTGCGATCAGCGCTCGGCGGCGCGCGATCGGTTGTTTTGGGTGGGCTGTTCGATGTGTTCCATAGCCTGGCGTATGCGCCGATCTGGATGGTCCAACGATCGGGCATGGTTGTTGCCAGTCTTGTTCATTTCATGAGGCGGGGTAGCGGTCACCCGCCGATCTGGCGGTCTCAGCGTGGATCGTCACATGGGTTGGGCTGGCAAGCGCTCGCTCGCCGTCATGGCCTGGAAACGTTTTTCGGGCTTTCCCTCGTCGCCGGCATGGCGACCGGCGACATTTCGCTGTGGGCGCTGCCGGTTGCCTTCAGCTGGTCGCTCGCCGTTCCATTGGCCTGGCTGAGCGCGGTTGATCTCTCCAAGACCCGGCTTTGGCATTGGCTGTGGCAGGTGCCGCAGCCTGCACTTGGAGAGATGGTACGGCCTACATCTGTTTGCGAAGGTGGTAGCTCTTTGTCCTCGTGAGGGCCAAAAACCCAAGCTCAGACAAGGTGCCGCCGCGGCCGGTGTTCTTGCAGCCCGCCCAGCAGAGTGCCGGATCGACGTAATCACAGCGGTTCATGAAAACGACGCCGTTCTCCAACTCGGCACCGCTCTGCGCGGCGCGGTCTGCGTTTTGCGTCCACAGGCTGGCGGTGAGCCCATAGTCGGTGTCGTTCATAAGGTCGATGGCCTGCGCATCGTCCTTCACCTTCATGATGCCGACCACGGGTCCGAAGGTTTCCTCCCGCATCACCTGCATAGAGTGATCCACATTGGTCAGGATCTGCGGAGATACATAGGCGCCGCCATCATCGGCCGGCGAGGGGGCAAGGTGGGTTTTGGCGCCTGCCGCGACGGCCTCATCGACATGGGCGCGCACGGTTCTGGCGAAGCGCTCATGGGCCATGGGGCCAATGACGGTTTCCGGGTCCAGCGGATTGCCAAGCGTGTAATCGCCAGCGGCCTTGATCGCCTTATCGATGAAGGCGTCATAATGCTGTTCGGTCACGTAGATGCGCTCGATACCACAGCAGCATTGGCCGGAATTGTAGAGCGCGCCATCGACCAAATGCGCGGCGGCGGCATCAAGGTCGGCATCCTCCATCACATAGGCTGCGTCCTTGCCACCCAGCTCGAAGGTCATGGCCGTGAAGGTGCCTGCGGCAGCGCGTTCCACCCGGCGACCGCCTTCGACCGAACCGGTGAAGTTCACGGCATCGAAATGGCCTTCACCGAGCAAGGTCTCAGCGGTTGGGTGATCGAGGAAGATGTTGGCAACCAGCGCCTCTGGAAGACCGGCGCGGTGGAAAGCAGCGGCGATGCGTTCGCCGACAAGAAGCGTCTGCTCGGCATGCTTGATAAGCACGGAATTGCCGGCCATCAGTGCCGGTACGATGGTGTTGAGTGCCGTAAGATAGGGGTAGTTCCAGGGCGCGATGACGAGCACCAGACCTTGCGGCTCGCGGGCAAGGGTGCGCTCGAACGCATCCGACGACTCGATGACTTTCGGCGCGAGTGCGTCTGGCGCGATGCTCGCCATATAGTCGGCGCGCTCGCGGATGGGGCCAAACTCGCCGCCATGGCGCACAGGGCGCCCCATCATGTGGGCAAGTTCGACAGTGACGTCTTCATTGACCGCGGCCAGTTGATCGATGCCGGCCAGAACCAGCTTGATGCGATCCTCCAAAGCCACCTTCGCCCAATCCTTCTGGGCCTTGCGCGCATCGGCGACGACCTCGCGCGCGGCGTCTGCCGAAAGGGCTGGGCGCTCGGCAAATACCGAGCCGTCAATCGGGGAGATACAGCGTAGCAGGGACGTGGGCTGGATGGTCATGGGGCGGATGATCCCGTTTCGGCAGGTTCGGTTGGCGTCTTGCCGTCCTGTGTCTCGTCTGGCCCAGCTTCTTCGGGCCGGTGTCGGCGGACCGTGACCCGTACATCCGGCGGTCCGCCGGCGCCGGTGGAGCCGGTGAAGCTGCCAGCAAGCGGAATGGCCTGCGAGGGTTTGCGCACGCTGGCCACTTTGATGAGGTCGGCGCTGCCGGTCAAATTGTTCGTCGGGTCGTAGTCGACCCAGCCAATATCGGGGATAAACAGCTCCGCCCAGGCGTGGGTCGCGGCCGTGCCGTCATAGCCGGTTTCTCCGCCATCAAGGTCCGGCGCATAGAGATAGCCGGTGGCAAAGCGGGCGGCGAACCCAAGTACGCGTGCGGCTTCCATCATGAAGAAGGCATAATCCCGGCAGGTGCCGCTTCCCGCCTCCAAAAGCTGAACCGGACGCAACGTGCCCTCGTCGTAGCGGGTTAGGTAGGTGAAGCTCGCCTGAACGGCCGCCATCAGGGCGCGGGCCATCTGCAAGCTGTCCTCATGATCGCGCAGATTGTGGCTGTCGATCCAGGCTTCAAGGTCCGGGATAGCGCGTTCATCGTCCATCAGGATCAAGGCCGCCAGATCCCGGCGTTCCTCTGGCATATAGCTAACTGGGTAGGGCGCCTGGCGGCCATCGATCACCAGGCTTTCCGGGCTGGCTGGGAAGCGCTCCAGATCAAGGGTGGAGGTCACCAGAACCTCCTGGGCCATGCCGTCAAAGGCGATGGTGCCAATGGAGTTGCCGAACACATCAAAAGACCACAGAACCTGCGCGCTGGGGCTGAGCGTGAGCGTCGCATCCACAAGGCGCAGATGGTGGCCATCGCGCGGGCGCAGCATGGCGCGGTGCGGATGCAGCTGAACCGGCTCGGAAAATCGGTATCTGGTTTCGTGTGTGATTGTGAATCGCATGGCTGGCTTGATGGACCTCAATGTTGGCCCGGGCAAGGGCCGCTAGCAACGACTGTGGGAAAGCATTGCGGCCACTCTGTCGAGCAGCGCTGGCCGAGAAGGAAAACTGGCATGTGTGGACTTTGCGGTTATGGACTGGCCGATGCTGAGTTGGCATTGGATATCAGCCGTACCGCGACGGAACCCCGTCAGGCCTCTGAACCCTTAGGGGGAGAGCAGGCTGGTGCATCTGCCACTGTTCAACCTGCGCCGTTTGCCCGTGACCCGTTCTCCCATCGACCCTTTTCTTGGTCCCCTACACGCGCTCTTGCCGCTCTATGGGCTCGATGGTCGGGCCGTGCCGGTACGGCACACGGTCTCTGAAAACACCACCTACAAAGTTCTGGATGGCGATGGGCACCCCGCAATGGTGCTGCGCGTGCACCGGGCCGGCAATC
>JBHJIX010000002.1:0-77502 GCA_050043025.1 Cohaesibacteraceae bacterium | reverse complement strand
CATTGCGGACTTCCTCTGTCGGTTCGGTGCACGGGGCACAGGACGAATTGGCCGTGCCCTAGCATGACCGGCACGGCTAGGAAATCAGACGGGAGGGTAAAGCAGCAGAAGGCCTTGGGTTGTTGCTGACGCGCTAGTTTTTCTTGCGAAACGCGTCCAGCGATACGACGTCTGCCGAGCGCTCATCGTCCGGGTCTTCTTCGTCGGACTGCTCGCCATCATCCTTAGCCGGTCGATCGGCCTGGGCTGCTGGAAGAGGTACCGGTGAGGAGGCATCCACTGGTGCCTCGTCTTCTGCTTCTTCCGAGGCCTCGGCAACTTCGCCAACCATGTCTTCTTCGTTCACCAGAAGCGTTTCGAACTTCAGGGCAAAATCGACGGACGGGTCCGCAAAGCCGGTGATGGAGGAGAAGGGCACCAGTAGGCGTTCGGGAACACCAGAGAAGCTGAGACCGACCTCGAAGGTCTGCTCGGTAACCTTCAGGTCCCAGAACTGGTGCTGAAGCACAATCGTCATCTCTTCGGGAACGCGCTGGCGCAGCGCCGAGGAGATGCGCACGCCCGGAAGGCGTGTGTCGATAGTAATGTAGAAATGATGCTCGCCCGGCAGGCCTGTGGAGCCGATTTCCGTCAGCACCTGACGCACGACGCCGCGTAGCGCGTCGCTCACCAGAACATCATAACGGATCAGATCATCGGACATGGCTTAGTGTGTGCATAACTTGACCGTCCAAGAAAAGCACGATTCGCGTCATCTTCACAGACATGTGTGATGCGTAGGTGACAGGGCGTATGGGTCTCAAGTGTAAAGTGCAGGCTTCTGTTGCCAGGTGCCTGCGAACCCCGACCACCAGGGGCTAACCCAGTGGGAGTTTAAGTCGGTATTTCAAGCCGCGTTACGCAGCTTGAGCAACCGGAGCATAGTTGTCGTTTGCAACTATAAAACGGCCCGATAACGGCGGAACCATTCCGAGCGAAAGCACACCCTTTACACCCTCGTCGATCCTATTTCGCCCCCACAAAAACCGCCCCAGATGCTTGGGGTTGCGGCAGTTTATGGTGGAGGCGCCGGGAACCGCCCCCGGGTCCGATAGGTTTATTACGATGACCATTTATCGCCATAGCCGGTTGCCCGGCATCACTAATATACGTGCTGGAATCAGGATTTTCAAAGACAAACGGCCCGGGAAGTACCGGGCCGTTGCCAAAAGCGTTGAGATGGTATGGCCAGTGCCTGGTCAGGCGGCAGCGACCCCGTCCAGAAACCGCTCTACGGTCTGGCTGAGACGCGCGGTCTGATCGGTCACCTTGCCAGAGGCGCTGCCGACATCATCAGCTGCACTGGTTGTCTGCGTGGTCGCGTCGGTTACGACCGCGATGCTATCGACGACACGCTTGGTCCCGGTTGCAGCCTGCGCAACGTTGGAGCTGATTTCCCCTGTTGCGGCGCTCTGTTCTTCCACCGAGCTGGCGATGGAGGCCATGTAGGTGTTCACCTCCTCCATCGTTCCGGAAATCTGCTGGATTGCACCCACAGCCTCGGTTGTGGATGACTGGATTTCGGTGATCTGTGTGGAGATGTCGTCCGTTGCCTTGGCCGTTTGGGAGGCAAGGTTCTTCACCTCGCTCGCCACGACGGCAAAGCCCTTGCCGGCCTCACCGGCACGCGCGGCTTCAATGGTCGCGTTGAGCGCCAAAAGGTTGGTCTGCTCGGCAATGTCCTGAATGAGGGCAATGACATTGCCGATGGCGTCGGCGGTGCTGGAAAGCTGTTCAACCTGATGATTGGTCTCGTTGGCGCGGTTTGCTGCCGTGCTGACGACTTCCTTGGTCTTCTCAACCTGCCGACCGATTTCTGAAATGGAGGCAGCCAACTCTTCAGCGGCTGCTGCGACAGCATCGACACTGGCTGAGGCTTCCTGAGACGCATTGGCTGCCATTTCGGCCTGTTGATCGGTGTCGTTAGCCACCTTTTCAAGAGTCGATGCCGCGTTGGTCATAGCGCCAGCATTGTCACCGACAGCGGCGATAACCGCGCCTACATCATCGCGGAATCCGGTTATCAATGTATCGATCTGCTGTTGGCGCTGGAGACGCTGTTCTGCTGCCGCAGCGCTCTCGCCCTCCAGGCGCTCGCGCTCGATGATGCCATCGCGGAACACGGCGACTGTGCGGCTCATATCGCCAATCTCATCCTGGCGATCCTTGCCATTGAGCGCGATGTTCGTGTCCCCAGACGACAATGTACGCATCTCTCCGACCAGTTCGGTGATGGGTTTGGTGATGCTGCGCGCGAACAGGGCACCGACTCCAGCGACTGCAAGAAGCAAAAGGCCCCCCGTAACCGCCATGCGATTTCGGATCGAGACCACCGGTGCCATGGTTTCGGACACCGACTTCATGGCCGCGACGGCGAAGGGCGTGCCGGCAATTTCAAAAGCGATGACTTCGGCCTGCATGGGCTCGTCACGGTAGAAACGGCCGGTGCCCGAAGCAGCGCCTTGTTGAAGGGCCTCGGCCATCAAGGTGGCGTCGAACTGGGTGTTTAGAGGGTCGCTGACATTCGGCGTTTTGGTGCTGTCATTGCGCAGATAGCCATCCTCGCCAATCAAGGCAATTTCGCCGGTCTCGCCTAGTCCGGCAACGTCGGCAAAAACACCATCAATAACATCAGCGGGAACCTGGTAGGCGAGAACGCCAACTGTGTTGCCGCTGCCATCGTGCACCGGGTGTGCGATGAAGCAGGCTGGGGCGTTGTAGCTAGGACAGTAGGGTTCAAAGTCCTCAAAGGCGCTTGGATTGCTGGCCGGGGCTGCCATGGCGGCGCGATACGCGGTGCCCAAGTTGCTTGATGCCCACTGTCCACCTGCGTTCGCCGCAAAGTTCGTCGCAAAATCAAGCTCTTTGAAAACCGAATAGACAAGATTGCCATCACCATCGAACAGAAAGACATCATAGTAGCCATGCTGCTGGGCAAGATTTTGGAACCAGGGATGGAAGGTGGCGTGAATGGAATCGTACATCTGGCCACTAGTGGCCTGAACGAGCTGGTCTTTTTGGCCGATCGGGTGCGGGTTGTTCTCGATGTAGGCGTCTTGCAGTTCCTGCGTGGGCGCATCGAGCATGCTCCATGCTCGACGGACGCCTGCCAAAGCTTGTGCCGTGACCGGATTGGTGGCGACCAAATGCAAGTCCCGCTCAACGTGATGCATGAACGTTGAAAGCTCGTCTCTTGCTCGCTCAGCGGAAATCTCAAGATGACGCTGTGCTTGCGTTTCCATGCTGTTTTCGGCGGTCAAGTAGCTCGATATCCCGATACCGAGCCCGACGACCATGGCGCCGCCAACGACAACCATGGGCAATTTCGCGCTGATGCGCATAGATGGCAGACCTGCCATTGGAATTCTCCCTCATTTCAGCACAAAACTCGTGCTGACAATCCATTTCCCCAGAGCCGGAAAACTTAGATTTCGGTGGTTAATGAGGGCTTAGCAAATCGGTTTCAGACACAAATTTAGGTTGCTTGCGCTACTTTTTTCGCTCAACCGGCGCGCGTTTCTTTCGCTTTTAGCGTGCGCATTTTCGGGTTGGTTGTATCCGGTGATCACTCGGTCACCACAGGTTTGTGACATCAGCTTTGGCCATGGTGATTGGACAGTTTGGCGAGCGTCACCAATGTATAGCGCCAACACATCGACTAGCTTTGAGGCTGATTATGACCTTCCAAACTGATGCTGCTGCGCGAAAGGAAATCCCCTCCCGCCGCGGTATTCTGCGGTTGCTGGGGCTGGGCACTTTGGCTGCCTCCGCCGCTTTTCTGGCTGCGCGTGACGCCCATGCGCTTATCTTTACCGGTTTCATCGAAGGCACTGCCGTCGGCGGTTACGACGCTGTTGCCTACCACACGGCTGGCGAGGCGGTTCGCGGCGAAGAGGCCATCGCGCTTTCTTACAAGGGCGCCACGTGGCGCTTTGCCAGCGAAGACAACCGGGCCCGCTTTGAATCCAATCCTGAAGCCTATGCGCCCGAATATGGTGGGCACTGTGCCTGGGCGATGGCGCAAGGCTATCTGGCCCAGGGCGACCCGGAGGTCTGGCGGATCATTGATGGCCGTATGTTCCTCAATGCCAACCTGTCGGTGAACCGTCGTAGGTTGCGCGATCTTGAGCGCGTCATCGTTCAGGCCGACACCAACTGGCCCTCCTTCCTATAACGACTTCCCCATCGCTGACGCCGTTGACCGCTGAGTTCTTCCTGAATCCGAGCGGTTGACGGTCGTTTCCCTCGCTGTCCAACATGCCTGCCTGAGAAACCGATGCTTATCGCAGCTGGTTCCTTGATAGGGGGCGGATCCTAGGGAGATGGTCGATGATCGACTATGCATCTGATGTGAAGAACTATGCCTCCAATGTCGATGAGGAGGCGAGCACCGGGATCGTCCGGCATTTGGGCATCGCGCTGCGTAGTCGTGACGCCTCAATGGTGGCATGCGGCGATCCGAGCGAACTTGCGCGCATTCGCGACGGATATTGCCGTAAGAAGCTGCAACTTTCCGATTCGGATGACGCCGTTGATGCCGCTCTCCAGTCGATTTGCGACAAGATGAAGGGTGATAACACCAAAGCGCGCGTCACCTTTTACTATCTGCTGGCCGAGCATTACGGAAAGCTTGGAATTTTCCACAAATAGCAGTTGTTGAGGGCGCCTTGCGCCGCGCATGATCAGCTAAGGTGAATGCGTGCTGCCCATTTCGGGCGGCGCGCTTTTTTGTTCACGGGATGGAGGTGGCTTTGCGCGCCTATCATGATCTTCTGGACCATGTCCTGAACGCCGGTGTCACCCGCATGGACCGGACCGGCACCGGCACCAAATCGGTTTTCGGATACCAGATGCGGTTTGACCTGTCCGAAGGGGTTCCGCTCATCACGACCAAGAAGCTGCATCTGCGCTCCATCATTCATGAGCTTTTGTGGTTCCTGGCCGGCGATCCCAACATTGGATATCTGCGCGATAACAAGGTGACAATCTGGGACGAGTGGGCCGATGAGAATGGCGACCTTGGTCCTGTTTACGGCAAGCAATGGCGGTCCTGGGCGGCGCCTGACGGTCAGGTGATCGACCAGATGGCCCAATTGCTTGAGGATCTGCGTGCCAACCCCAATTCCCGCCGCCACATTATCTCAGCCTGGAACCCAGCCGACGTGGACAGTATGGCGTTGCCGCCGTGTCATTGTCTGTTTCAGTTCTACGTTGCCGACGGCCAGCTCTCCTGCCAGCTCTCCCAACGCTCGGCCGATATCTTTCTGTGCGTT
Source organism: Cohaesibacteraceae bacterium (assembly GCA_050043025.1). Lineage (GTDB taxonomy): Bacteria > Pseudomonadota > Alphaproteobacteria > Rhizobiales > MH13 > MH13. The sequence continues at coordinate 72,190 of JBHJIX010000002.1, read as the reverse complement.
CCGTTCAACATCGCCTCTTACGCGCTTCTGACGCACATGATTGCTCAGGTCGTTGGCTTAAGGGTTGGTGATTTCGTCCACACGTTTGGTGATGCTCATCTTTATCTCAACCATGTTGAGCAGGCCGAGCTTCAACTGTCGCGCGCACCACGGGAGCTGCCTGTTCTCAAACTGGAGTCGTCGGTGACGGACTTGTTCGACTTCCGGTACGATCACATTGCCATCGAAGGGTATGATCCTCATCCGGCCATCAAAGCGCCTATAGCGGTATAGCAAATGGCTAAGCTGACGCTTGTCCACGCTCCCATGTCGCGCTCAGAGATGCTGCGGGTCATATTGGAAGAACTCGGGGCCGAATACGAACTTCGCGAGGTGACAATAACTCGCCGAGGCGGGGCTGGAAGCGAAGATCCCAACAACCCGCATCCGCACAAGCAGGTTCCCGCGCTCATTCACAATGACTGCGTGATCTGGGAACAATCAGCCATCGCCATTTACCTCTCAGAGCTTTACCCTGACTCGCCTTTGGTGCGTGCCCCCGGCGACGCTGAGCGCGGGCCTTTCCTGTCTTGGATCAGTTGGTACGCAGCGACCTTCGAGCATGCATTGATCGCCAAATTCGACGACCTCATTGAAGGTGACCAAGGCAAAAAGCGCATGTATGAACGCGTTTGCTCTCTGCTGGATCGTCAGCTTACGGCGCATGATTATTTGATGGGCGATGCCCCGGTGATTCCGGATTTTTTCCTAGCCGGCGCGCTCAATTTTGTTCGAGATTTGCTTCCAACCAGCAATGTTCTGGATGCCTATTCTGTCCGCATGGATCGACCGATTGCTCGCAGCTTGCGAGCGGAAGGATAAGCTGTGATCGATATCGAAATGGTCATCATCGCTGCCGTCGCGCAGAACGGCGTCATTGGAAACATGGGCGATTTGCCGTTTCGGCTGCCCAGCGATCTGAAGCGTTTCAAGGCGCTCACCACTGGGCATCCCGTTGTTATGGGGCGGCTTACCCATGAAAGCATCGGACGCCCTTTGCCTGGTCGGCCCAACATTGTGGTGTCTGGCGATCCTGCATTTCGGGCTGACGGGTGCGAGGTTTATGACGATCTCACCGTTGCCTTTGACCGTGCCAGGCTGTTGGCCTCTGGGCTCGGCAAGGACGCTTTCTTCGTCCTGGGCGGTGGGCAAGTTTATGCCCAATCGATCGATGAGGCGGACCGTCTTGAGATCACCCATGTGGAGAAGAAAGCAGATGGCGACGCCCATTTTCCCCACATCGATCCCGATGTTTGGGTGAAGGTTGCTGACGAGGCGATCGACCGGACGGAGCGCGATGAGGCGGCTATGCGATTTGCAACCTACACACGCCGTTAAAGCCGCCCTGGTCCACGTATTTTAACGTAACGGTGGCCAAGCACCCGAAAAAGCAGCACCTGCGACCGTTTTGCGGTTGAAAGATAACGCTGAGCGGACCATGTGCATGGCCAAGCAAAGGAATCGAGTAAGGGATGCGCCGGAACCGCTGTTGGTCTCGGTGCGTTGATATCTGGAAAGGAACCCTATGCCTTGGAACAACCAATCGGGCGGCAGTGGCGGCCCGTGGGGGTCAAGTGGCGGTCCTTGGGGCTCTGGCGGTGGCAGTGGCCCTGGTAACAACGGATCGGGACGGCCAAGCGGCCCAGGCGGCCAGCCACCTGATCTGGAAGAGATGATCCGCAAGGGTCAGGATCGTTTGAAGACTATTTTGCCGAGCGGCGGATCCGGCGGTGGCACAGGTGCCAGCCGCGGTCTGATCGTTCTGATTGTGCTGATCGGCCTTGTGTTCGTCGGCTACAACTTCTTCACGTTCCGTGTTCAGCCTGATCAGCAAGGCGTGGTTCTTCAGTTCGGTGAGTTTGATCGCCAGGCACAACCTGGTCTGAACTTCCGTCTCCCGCCGCCCTTTGAGCAGGTATTCACGCCGTCGGTGACGACCATCAACCGCGTTGATATCGGAACCCGTGCTGATGATCCGCGCCGTGCCGGTGCGCGCGATGTGCCTGAGGAAAGCTTGATGCTGACCGGTGATGGCAACATCGTGGATATCGATTTTGCCGTTTTCTGGCGGATCGCTGATGCGCCGTTGTTTCTTTTCAACATCCAAAACCCTGAAGGGTCAGTTCGGGTGGTGGCCGAGAGTGCCATGCGCGAGGTCGTCGGACGGTCTGAAATTCAGCCGCTCTTGACCCAAGGCCGTCAGATCACTGAGACAGCTGTTCAGGAACTGATGCAGGAAGCGCTCGACAGTTACGGCGCCGGGGTTGAGATCACCCAGGTCCAGCTTTTGACCGTTGACCCGCCCAACCAGGTTATTGACGCCTTCCGCGACGTGCAGGCTGCACGTGCTGACAATGAGCGCGTGCAAAACCAAGCGCAGGCCTATGCCAACCGGGTGATCCCGGAAGCGCGCGGTGAGTCCGCTCGTATTCTGGAGGCCGCTACTGCTTACCGTGAACAGACGGTTGCCGAAGCGCGTGGTCAGGCTGATCGCTTTATTGCGGTCTATCAAGAATACGCCCAAGCGCCGGAAGTCACCCGTCAGCGGCTTTATCTGGAGACGCTGGAACGTATCTTCCGCGACAATGAAAAGATCGTTCTCGACACGGCCAATGACGGTCAGGGTGTTGTGCCGTTCTTGCCGATCAATGAGCTCACCCGCCGACCGGGAGGGACGCAGTAATGAAAAGCCTATTTGGAGGCGTTGGCCTCTTCATCATCGTCGTTATCGGCGTCGTGATCTACTCGTCGATCTTCATCGTCGATGAGCGAGAGCAGGCATTGGTTCTCCAGTTTGGTGAGCCTGTTGATGAGATCCAGGAGCCAGGCTTGCACTTCAAGCTGCCGTTCGTTCAGAACGTGTCTTACTTTGATCGGCGCGTGCTGGACCTGGACAGCCCAGTTCAGGAGATCATTGCGGCTGACCAGGAACGTCTGGTCGTCGATACGTTTGCGCGTTACCGCATCACCAACCCGCTTGCCTTCTTCCAGTCGGTGGGCAGCATCGCCGGTGCGCAGTCGCGGTTGTCGACCGTCTTGAACTCCGCGACCCGTCGTGTGCTCGGTGAGGTGCCTTATCTGACCATCGTGCGCGATGACCGTGCCTCGCTGATGGCGCGTATTCGCGATCAGGTGAACCGTGAAGCTGACAGCTTCGGTATGGAAATCGTCGATGTGCGTATCCGTCGCGCTGACCTTCCGGAAGCCAACTCGCAGGCCATTTTCCAGCGCATGCAGACCGAACGTGAGCGTGAAGCGACGGAAATCCGTGCCCAGGGTGAGGAAGCCGCGCAGCGCATTCGTTCTCGTGCTGACCGTGAGGTAACTGTGCTTGTTGCCGACGCCACGCGGGAAGGTGAGCAGATTCGCGGTGAAGGCGATGCCGAACGTACGGCCATTTTTGCTGACGCGTTTGGCCGCGACCCGGAGTTCTTCTCCTTCTACCGCTCCATGCAGGCCTATGAAGCCGGCTTCTCCAGTGGGGCCAGCCTGGTCATTTCGCCGGAGTCGGATTTCTTCCGGTATTTCGGCGACCAGCAAGGTGGCACACTGACAGGCACCTCAAGCGCAACGCCATTGCCAGTTGAGGCTGCGCCGGAAACGGTCACGTCCACGCAGAAATAGTCGCATTGGGTGCAGGCCATCCATGGCAATTGTTGAAGTCCTTCTTTTGGTCCTCGGCGGCGCACTTGTCGCCGAGGGCCTTTTGTATGCGCTGTTCCCTGATCAAGCTCGTCGGATGGTGGAGTTGGTAAGTCAGATCGGGCCTGAACAGTTGCGTATCGCTGGGATTACCGCGCTTGCTGTCGGCGTCCTTGTGTTTTGGCTCGCTCGCCAAGTTGGCGGCGCCTGACCCTTCCTATCTGTCTTGTTCACAACCGCGTTGGACCATGGTCGGTTGGCCTTGATCTGATCATGGTTGCGCCCCACCCTCTGGCTAAGGCCCTCCCAAGGGCAGTGCGGCAAGACAAGAGGTGCGCGCGATGTTTCCAGCTCGGACACGCTATGCAGATGCTATGGTTGTGAACCGCTCGTTGGGCCAGCCACTTTCTTGGTTGGCCGTGCTGGCGGCAGCGTTGGTGCTGGTTGCTGGCATGACGCCGGCGAAGGCGCAGTCCTTGCGAGCTGAAGAGCCGGTACCGATTGCGGACCTTGCCGAAGAGCTGATCGACGCAGTCGTCAACATCTCCACCAGCGAGCGCGTATCGAGCCGGCGGGCGATTCCACTTCCCAATTTGCCGGACGGCTCACCGTTTGAAGATTTCTTCAACGACTTCTTCTACGAGGATGGCGGCAGTGAGGGGCCGAGCCGAGAGAGCTCGCTTGGTTCAGGATTCATCATTGATCCTGATGGGATCATTGTCACCAACAATCACGTTGTGGAGGTCGGGGATGCCATCAACGTGGTGATGACGGATGGACGGACGTTTCCCGCTGAAATCATCGGACGCGATGAGGCAACGGACCTGGCGGTCCTGCAGATCCAAGCCGATGAGCCGCTTCCGTTTGTGAACCTTGCTGGATCGGAAGATCTGCGCATCGGCGATTGGGTTTTGGCCATCGGCAACCCGTTCGGCCTGGGTGGCTCGGTGTCGCTCGGCATTGTGTCGGCCATGAACCGCAACATTGGGGCAGGGCCCTATGATGCCTTTATTCAGACCGCTGCGGCCATCAATCGTGGGAATTCAGGTGGTCCTCTTTTTGATCTGAGCGGCCGCGTGGTGGGCGTGAACACCGCAATCTTGTCGCCGACAGGCCGCTCGGTCGGTGTCGGTTTTGCCATCCCAGCTTCAACGGTGGCGACAGTCGTCGACCAACTGCTCACGTTTGGCGAAACGCGACCTGGCATGCTTGGTGTAAACATCCAGGAGATCACGCCAGAAATGGTTGAAGGCTTGCTGCTTGAACGTCACCGTGGGGCCCTGGTGTCAGCGGTGACGGAGGATGGTCCAGCCGCGCTGGCTGGGATCGAGCGTGGCGACGTCATCGTGCAGTTCAATGGCCGCGCCATCGACGTCTACAGCGATCTGCCTGCCCGCGTTGCGCAGACATCTCCTGGGACCGAGGTCCCTGTTGTGATCATGCGACGGGGCGAAGAGGTCGATCTTATGGTTGTCCTATCAATGCGCGATGGCCCGGTTATAGAGGAGCCAGAGCGGGAGGCGGTTGCCCTGCTGGGTATGGAATTGGCCACCGTTGGCGAGGCGATCACCTTTGGTTTTGACCTTGCCGAAGATGCGCCGGGCGTGGCGGTGGTTGTTGTCTTTACAGATGGGCCGGCTGCCTCGAAGGACAGTGAGCCAGGAAGCCTTATTCTGGAGGTCGGCCAGCAGGGCGGCGATGAGCCGCAACAGGTTGCAGACCGCGTCGCAGCCTTGCGAGAAGAAGGGCGCAGCCAGATTTTGATGCTGATACAGGACCAGGATGGGCAGAGCAGGTTCGTGGCGATATCGGCAGATTAGCCCGACGTTAGTCCGCCCAATCGATCTCGCAGTCCTTGTAGCCTTGCAGATAAAGCGCAGCTGTTAGATCGGCGTGGTTGATGCCGACATCGGCTTCGGCCTGCACAGCGGGCTTGGCTCGAAAGGCAACGCCCAAGCCGGCCAGTTCTATCATCCCCAGATCATTGGCCCCATCGCCGATGGCCATTGTCGCGAACAGGTCGACGCCTCTGTCCTTGGCGTAGGCTTCAAGATGCGCTGCTTTAGCCTCTCGGCCTTGGATGGGTTCGGTCACTGATCCGGTTAGTTTTCCATCTTCAACCAGCAATTGATTGGCATGATTGGCATCAAAGCCCAGCGTGCCCGCGACCTTCTGCGTAAAATGGGTGAAACCGCCGGAGACCAAGACGCTGGTTGTCCCATGGGTCTTCATGGTGGCGAGCAACTCCTTGCCGCCTGGCGTGAAAGTAATGCGCTCAACGAAGATGCGGTCCAGAACGGCCTCCGACAGACCTTCCAGCAATCCCACCCTCTCGCGAAGCGCTGGTTCGAAGTCGATCTCGCCGCGCATCGCCCGTTCTGTGATGGCCGCGATATGGTCCTTGATGCCCAGCTCGTCGGCCATCTCGTACACGCATTCCTGCTCGATCATGGTGGAGTCCATGTCGGCCAGAAAGAGCGCTTTTCTGCGACCCGCTTCAGGCAGGATGGCGACGTCGATCGGCAAAGGATCAAGCGCGTGCCGCACTGTTTCGGCGAGTTGCTTACTGTCTTCGCCGTCCTTTGGGGTGAACGTCAGATCATAGGCCACATGGTCAGACAGTTCGCGTATCTCAACGGCCCGATCCAGCACTTGCGCTGCCTTCTCTCTGGTTGCCGGCGTCAGGATGCGGGTGGTGCGATCGGCGATGAGGGTGCATAGGTGCGTCATGCAAATGGCTCGGGCAGATGAAACAAAAACGGGTGGGCAGTTGGCCGTGCTTATTGCAGGGCCGACCGCCAGCGGCAAGTCACAGCTCGCGCTCCGATTGGCGGATCAGCTGGCTAACGCCTTGATAGTCAACTGTGATTCCATGCAGGTCTATGCCGATCTTGCGATTGTCACGGCGCGACCGACCAAGGCTGATCGCGAACGTGCCGATCATGCCCTTTATGGCCATCGCGATGGCGCCTTGCCTTATTCGGTTGCCGAATGGCGAGAGGAGGTGCGCGCCGTCCTCGCTGACCATTCCGGTAGACCGATGATCTTTGTCGGAGGGACAGGGCTCTACTTCCGCATGCTCCTTGAGGGTCTGTCACCGGTTCCATCGGTGCCGGATGCTATTCGCGATCAGGTCAGAGAGCGCATGGACCGGGAAGGTTCACCGGCACTCCATGGCGATCTCGATCAGCGCATGGCCAATAGGTTGTCGCCGACGGACAGCCAGCGGGTCGCAAGGGCGTTAGAAGTCCTTGATGCGACGGGTCAGTCGCTTGCCCACTGGCAGGACTTGCCGCCTGATGGCGGTCTGCTGGATGCGTTCGATGTTCAACGAGTTGTTATGTACACGTCACGCCCTTGGATTGAGGAGCGCATTCGCCGTCGATGTGACCAAATGCTGGGAGAAACAGGTTTGGCGGAGGTCGCGGCGCTGCGCGCGCGGGGCCTTTCCGACGACCTGCCTGTCATGCGCGCCATTGGCGTTTCTGCTTTGGGTTCCTATTTGGATGACGTTCTGTCGCGCGAGGAGACGCTTGAGGCGCTGGCTATCCAGACCAGGCGTTACGCCAAGCGACAAGAGACATGGTTTCGCGGGCAGATGGCTGACTGGCCGCGTTTTGATCCGGCCGAAGGAGATTTGAATGACGCGTTGCTCAGGATTTTGGAGCGAGGGTAGGTCGGCTCGCCGTTCTGCGTTGGTAGCGGCTTTGGCCGTTTTTGCCCTTGGCGTGCCGTCGACGGCGTCGGCACAGCTTTTGGCCGACTACACAACGCGTATAGGCCCGCATGACAAGGTGAATTCCCAAGGAGACCGTCTCGACAGCGCGGCAGCCATATTGCGCCAGGACCGCGCCAATGTGCATCGCTTCAATCTGGCGGACGACGAGGATGAAACCGACACCTACTTTACAACGCCGGAGGCACGGCGCGGCTTTGAGCGTCTGATGTCGCGCGGTCTGGTGCGATCGGATACTCGGACGGCCATCATCAATGGCAGCCCGCTGGTCCGCGTGCGTGCTTATCCGACGCGCGTGGATGTCGAGCTTGTCGAGCCCTGACCGAGCGCCCAAGCTGCAAACAGCGCGTAGAGTGGCAGCAGTGAGACCCAGGCGAAGATAACCGCAAAGCTGGTCACTTCGGCCACAAAGCCAATGAGCGGTGGCGCCACGAGCAAGCCAGCATAGCCGCAGGCGGTTGCAATGGAGATGCCGATCCCGCGGGGCACGCCTGGCACGCGGTCCGCTGCGGCGAAGGCGATAGGCACGACGTTGGCCAGGCCAAGCCCAACAATGGCAAAGCCAATGAGGGAGCCCGTCAGGCTTGGCCAGAGCCCGGCAATCAAGAAACCAACAGCGGCAATAATACCGGAGTAGCGCAGCATCCTCTGATCACCCAGGCGGGTTCGGATGGGGTCGCCGGCAAAGCGTACGAGGGCCATCATGGCTGAGAAGGCGGCGAAGGCGTAACCTGCCATGCTTGCAGGGATGTCGCGTTCATCCCGCAGATAGAGGGCTGCCCAGTCCAGAATAGCGCCTTCGGCGGTAAACCCGGCCAGCGCGACCATCGCGATGACGTAAAGCGCTAGCGAGCGCGGCAGAGCCAGCTTGGGCTTCTCGATTCCCTCACCTTGTTCAACGCGGTCGGCCATGAGGTTGGGTAGGGCAAGAGCTGTCCCGACCAGCATAAGCGCAAAAACTCCGCCGGCCAGGCCGGCAAGGCCCAACTGGCCAAGCATGACACTGCCGCCGCCCGCGCCGATGAGCGCACCGACCGACCAGAATCCATGGCAGGAGGAGAGGATCGGCTTGGCATAGTGTGCTTCGACCCGCACCGCGTTGGCATTCATCGATACGTCCATCGCGCCCAAGCCGCCGCCAAACAGCAGCAAGGCGCCAATTGCCAGCGCAATGGAAGGCGCGAAGAGCGCCAGCGGCAGGAGAATGGTGCATAGCGCTGCTGCCACTTGCAGCACGCCTGTTGAGCCGCGCCGCGCTATCAGAGCGCCGGTTACTGGCATGGTGATTAGCGATCCGACGCCGATCAAAAGGATCATCAAGCCAAGCTCGCTCTCGCCAAGACCATGCTTGTCCTTGAAGGGCGGAATGGCCGGTGCCCAGCCGCCGACCATCATGCCGTTTAAAAGAAACATGGCCGACACGGAGACGCGGTGACGCAGGAAAGGAGAGGCGAGGGAGGCAGCGGTTTCGGTCATACCGCCGCGCTATCTGCTTTCTGCGACGTTGCCTAGTCACAAAGTGATGCGCGACGTCCTGACCTGGGTCTCGACCCCTAAGCCGTCCTTGACGGTACGCCGGTGATCGGCTACGAGCGCTCTCATGATGGCGCAAACGAGCAGCATTGTACTTGTAGGAAAGCACACCGGGTGCGGGACCAGATAGGTTTCGTAAACAATCCGGTGTGCACTGAGGCCCTCTTCGAAGGGCCTTTTTTATTGCCTGCATCCAAGTTGCCTCAAGCGTCCTCGCCTGTTGGACGTGCCAAGGGATGGACAGAACGATGACACGCGAAATGACAGGGGCCGAGATGGTTATCCAGGCCCTGAAGGATCAAGGTGTTGAGCATATTTTCGGCTACCCAGGTGGGGCGGTGCTGCCGATCTATGACGAACTTTTCCAGCAGGACACGATTGAGCACATTCTCGTCCGGCACGAGCAGGGCGCCGGTCATGCAGCTGAAGGCTACGCCCGTTCCACGGGCAAATGCGGTGTTGCGCTGGCCACTTCAGGCCCTGGTGCGACCAACATGGTCACCCCGCTCACTGATGCGATGATGGACTCCATCCCTCTTGTTTGCATCACCGGGCAGGTGCCGACCCACCTCATCGGCAATGACGCTTTCCAAGAGTGCGATACGGTCGGCATCACGCGGCCCTGCACCAAATACAATTGGCTGGTTCGCGATGTGAACGATCTGCCCCGTGTTCTGCATGAGGCGTTTTACATCGCGACGACGGGACGCCCGGGGCCAGTGGTTGTTGACATTCCCAAAGATGTTCAGTTCGCCATGGGCACCTATGAAGGCCCTCAAAATGGCCGCGCGCGCACCGGTTATGAGGGTTACAAGCCCAAGCTGAAAGGCGATCGCGATGCCATCCGGCAGGCGATGGAGCTCATCGCCAATGCCAAAAAGCCTGTTTTCTACACCGGTGGTGGCGTGATCAACTCCGGCAATGCAGCATCTCAGCTGCTGCGCGAATTGGTACGCGCCACCGGCATGCCGATTACATCAACCTTGATGGGTTTGGGTGCGTTTCCGGCATCCGCTCCGCAATGGTTGGGCATGCTGGGCATGCACGGCACCTATGAAGCCAACTTGGCCATGCATGATTGCGACGTGATGGTGAACATCGGCGCACGCTTCGATGACCGGATCACCGGTCGAACCGATGCGTTCTCGCCGAACTCGAAGAAGATCCACATCGATATCGACCCATCATCGATCAACAAGGTCATCCGGGTGGATGTTCCGATCATCGGTGATGTCGGTCATGTCTTGGAGGAGATGGTACGGCTTTGGCCGAGCGTTTCTCATCAGGTCGACAAGGCTGCTTTGAAGGATTGGTGGGCTGAGATCGACCATTGGCGCTCGCGGGACTCATTGCGGTATCGCCCGAACGACAAGGTGATTATGCCGCAATACGCGATCCAACGTCTCTATGAGCTGACCAAGGATCGCGAGACTTACATCACCACCGAAGTTGGTCAGCACCAGATGTGGGCCGCGCAGTATTACGGCTTCGAAGAACCCAATCGCTGGATGACATCTGGCGGTCTGGGCACGATGGGCTATGGCCTGCCAGCGGCTATGGGCGTGCAGGTTGCCCACCGCGACGCGCTGGTGATCGATATTGCCGGGGATGCTTCGGTGCAAATGACCATGCAGGAGATTTCGACGGCCGTTCAGTATGAGCTGCCGATGAAGGTGTTCATTTTGAACAACTCCTACATGGGCATGGTGCGCCAGTGGCAGCAATTGCTGCACGGCAATCGTCTTTCACATTCCTACTCAGAGGCTTTGCCAGACTTTGTGAAGCTGGCCGAGGCCTATGGCGCTGTCGGCATTCGCGCAGAGAAGCCCGATGAGCTTGATGATGCGATCCAGGAGATGATCGACGTGAAGCGTCCGGTGATTTTTGATTGCGTTGTGGCAAACCTCACCAACTGCTTCCCGATGATCCCATCGGGCAAGGCGCACAATGAGATGCTGCTCGATGAGGAAGTGCCTGATCAGGACATCGCCACAGCCATCGATGAAGAAGGCAAGATACTCGTTTAAAGCGGGCCTGGAGACAAAAAGATGAATGCACAGCATCAGCCAACAGGCTCAGCCTACTTCCTTACTGATTTAGGCTCTGAAGTCGAAACCCACACTCTATCGGTCGTGGTCACCAACGAGCCGGGCGTCCTCGCCCGTGTCATCGGCCTTTTTTCCGGGCGTGGCTACAACATCGACTCGCTGACGGTCTCAGAAACGCAGCACGAGAAGCACCTCTCGCGCATCACCATCGTGACAACTGGGCTGCCCGCGATCCTTGAGCAAATCCGCCATCAGCTCGACCGGCTGGTGCCTGTACACCAGGTGGCTGACCTCTCCGTTGAGGGTGGCGACCCGCTTGAACGTGAGTTGGCGCTTGTGAAGGTGGCCGGCACAGGTGAGGCGCGTTTGGAAGCCCTGCGCCTTGCGCAAGCCTTCGGTGCGACCACCGAGGATGCAACGCTGGAAAGCTTCGTGTTTCAACTGGCTGGCCGGCCCCGTGAGATCGAACGGTTCATCGATTTGATGGCCGAAATTGGTCTTGTGGAAGTCTCTCGCACCGGAATTGCTGCGGTGACGCGTGGCGCTGACGGAATGGCGTAATAACAACCTTTAATTGTGCGCCCGCACAAGTGAAGCGTCTAGTATCTAAGCTCTAATACTTAAAAAGCGGCAAGTCTGTATATAAGAATTTACTTGGTAAGGCTTGATTAAGCCAATGGGCAGAACCCTTCTTGTCAACACAAGGAGGGTCCCCCCGTGTCTTTCTCAATAGGTCGCTCGGCACATTTGCGGCGTCTTGAATCTGCGATGGAGCGTATTGGCAACTGTGTCATGGTCGCAGATCGCGACCGAACGATTGTCTACATCAACTCTGCGTTGCGCGCTTTCTTCGAGCAAACCCAGGACGCCATCAAAAGCGATCTGCCACAGTTTGACCTGGGCAAGTTGGTGGGCTCGAAGATCGATATCTTCCACAAGGATCCCAGCCACCAAAAGCGCATGATCGAAGCCATGCGCGAGCCGTTTCAAACAACGATGGATGTTGGTGGTGCCAAGTTCGACCTGCGCGCGCAGCCCTTGCTATCATCCAACGGCAAGCGCTTGGGCACGATGGTGGAGTGGAAAGACGCGGCCAATCGCCTGGCGCGCGAAGATTACAAAGCCCAGATTGAAGCTGTAGGCCGTTCGCAGGCAGTGATTACATTTCTTCCCGATGGTACGATTTTGGATGCCAACGAGAACTTCTGCGCTGCGACCGGCTATGAGCTGGCGGATGCCGTGGGCCAGCACCATTGCATGTTTGTCGATGAGGCTGAGCGGGCAGGCGAGGACTATCAGCAATTCTGGAAGAAGCTTGCCGAAGGTGAGAGCAACACCTCTAGTTTTCGTCGCATACGCAAGGATGGAAGCGATCTTTGGCTTCAGGCGTCTTATACGCCTTTGCTGAACTCCAAAGGCGACGTCTACAAGGTCGTCATGTTTGCAACCGATATCACCGCTGAGATCGAAGCACGTGATCGCCGCGCAGAGGCAAGACGCGTGATGGGTGAGGATATCAACGACATTACCGGCGCTGTCTCGAACGCCAGCGAGCAGGCCGCAAGCGTTGCTACAGCTTCCAACCATGCCGCTGACAATGTGCAGGCCATGGCCGCTGGCATCGAAGAACTGGTTGCGTCAGTGGGTGAGATCAACCAGCAACTGGTTGAGGCAAGCTCGATCTCCCGGCGGGCTGAACAGGAAGCGCAGACGACCACATCGACCGTTGCGAGCCTGTCTGAAGCAGCCGACGAGATCGAGAATGTCGTCAAACTGATCTCTGATATTGCCGAACAGACCAATCTTCTGGCGCTGAACGCCACCATTGAAGCGGCGAGGGCGGGCGAAGCCGGCAAGGGATTTGCCGTTGTCGCAAGCGAGGTGAAGAGCCTGGCGACACAGACGAGCAAGGCGACCGATGAGATCGGTCAGAGCATTGGCCGGGTCCAAAGCAGCACGACCGATGCTGTGAGTGCGATCAGGCTGATCTCGGAAACGATCGTGAAGATCAACGAAATCACCACCGTCATCTCCTCGGCTGTAGAAGAGCAGTCGGCCACAACCGGAGAAATGTCGAGCTCCATGCAGGTGGCCGCCGATGGCGTGCTTCAGATATCTGCAGGGGTGAAGAGCATTGCCGATGTCGCCCAGGCGATCGATGGCTCGGTTCAGAAGGTCCAGAAAGTGGCAACCAGCCTGGGATAAATGACAGGTCACACTAGATTGGCACTGGCTTGACAGGGGACCGCTCGGCTAAACCGGGGGCATGAATCTCTCCCCTCAACAGGATGACGCCATCCGGCAGGTTCGCGCCTGGTTTCGGTCTCCAGATCGCCCGGTCTTTCGGCTCTTTGGCTTTGCCGGCACTGGTAAGACAACGCTTGCGCGGCTCATTGCCGAGGATGTTTCCGTCGACGTTCAGTTTGCGGCCGTTACTGGTATGGCAGCCCAGTTGTTGCGGTCCAAAGGCGCGGAGAACGCCCGTACGATCCACTCCTTGATCTATCGACCCAAGGGTGAGGAAGCCGATGAGGAAACGGGCGAGTCCTCGCCGCTCTTCTCACTCAATCGTTCTTCGCCGGTCGCCAAGGCTGATCTTCTCATTATCGATGAGTGCTCAATGGTGGATGAGGAGCTGGGCCGTGATCTCCTCTCGTTTGGCACACCCATTTTGGTGTTGGGAGACCCGGGGCAGCTTCCACCAGTTTCAGGTGGTGGGTTTTTCACCGATCATGATCCCGATGTGCTCCTGACGGAAATCCACCGCCAGGCCCGCGAAAACCCGATCATCGATATGGCTGATACGGTCCGTCAGGGTGGACGGCTTGACTATGGTGGGTATGGGAAGAGCCGCGTGATCAACCGGTCCGACGTTGATCAGGATGAGGTTCTGACGGCTGATCAGGTCTTGGTGGGCACCAACAAAACGCGGCGCAAGTACAATCGTCGCCTGCGCGAACTGCAAGGTTATGCCGGGCTTTTGCCCTCACAGGGCGACAAGCTGGTCTGCCTGCGCAATCGCTCAGAGAAGGGGCTTCTGAATGGCTCCTTATGGCATGTCGCCTCCGTTGGCCGGCGCAAGGGCAACACGTTGCAAGCGCTGGTCCGGTCAGAAGATGAGGGGATCTGCCAGAAGGTTCGGCTTTCGGCCATGGCCTTTGAAGACCCGGAGAACGCACCCCCCGTGCCGCGCTCCATGGATGCGTTCGACTTCGGCTATGCCCTAACCGTCCATAAGGCGCAGGGGTCCCAATGGGATCATGTGGTGCTGTTCGATGAAAGCTGGGCGTTCAAGGACTATCGCGACCGTTGGCTCTACACGGCGATCACACGAGCGGCGGAGAAGCTGACGATTGTGCGATGACGCAATCTCTAGCTTCAAAAAGCAACAATGAAGGCGGTGCCGACAATGGCAAGCAAGGCACCCAAAATGGCTTGTGGGCGCGGCACCAACCCTTCCTTCCACCACAGGATCGGTAGGACGATCACCGGCGAAAGCGACCCGAGTACTGCCGCCATCCCAGCATCGAAGTTGGCGAACGCGTAGAGCAACAGCGACGACGAGATACCGTATCCGATGAAGCCGGGAAGAATGGTTTGACCGAGCAGTCCTGCTGACATTTTGGTCCGGCCCTGGAATATGTCGAGCGGCCAAAGCGCGATGAGCGAAATGACAAACGCCGCGCCCAGGAGACGGATCGCCGAGGCGGCAAGCGGCTCGGTGCCAGCGAGCATGGCCGGTTTTACAACGAGAAAACCAAATCCCTGAAAGCCGGACGCCGCTATACCCAGCAGAACGACTACAAACATTGGACCTGTTGAGAGGTCGCTTTCAGAGCGTGTGTTGTTGCCAAAGAGGATCGCAAGGCAGATGCCGAACAGCGTGATCGCCGCGCCTATTAGGTCCAAGACGCTCAGCGTTTCGTGCAGCCAAACATAGGCCATGGCGGCGACAATTGGCGCCTTCATCGACAGCAAAAGTTCGGTGCGCCTTGGCCCTCCACGGCGCAGACATTCAATCATCGCCAAATTGCCGAGTAGAATGCCAATGATCGTGCTGGCGGCGAACGCTGGCCAGTGGCTCCAGGTGATCGATTGCCAATATCCAAGCGCGGTGCAGAGTGCGGAGATGATGGCCGAGCACGCAAGTAGCTGGATCCGGGTGAACTCGAACGCGCCAAGCTGTTTTGCAGGGCTGTATGCGAGCACGATGCCTGTTGCCCATCCGAGCGAAGCACCCACCGCGGCCAAAACCGGAAGAACAAGCATGGCGGAAGAGAACCTATGTGCTACAAAAAGAGTAGCAGTTAGCATGCTACAAAAAGAGTAGCAACGAGGTTTCGCTTGGCTTCAGATGTTCCAACACCCGGGCGGCCGGTACGAGGGTCGAAATCCGGCAAGCCGATCATGGCCCTGTTTGACCTTTTGGGTCGGCGTTGGGCGCTTGGCGTGATCTGGCAACTGTCCGAAGGCGCTTTGACGTTTCGCCAAGTTCAGGCGCGGTGTGAGAGTGTGTCGCCAACGGTCCTGAACAGCCGCCTGAAGGAACTGACGTCAAGCGGCCTCGTCGCGCGAGGGGCTTCGGGTTACGAGCTTACCGATAAGGGCCGAGAGTTGTTTGGGCTGCTCAAACCCTTTGGCGCCTGGTCACAGAGATGGGCAGACGAACTTCCGGACACCCAGCCGAAAGGCCGACTGTGACGTGTTAGCGCTTCTTTTTTGTCGGTTTGGCTGGCAACGCCTTGGCATCCTCAAGGCACTGCGTGAACCATTTGGCACATAGGTTAGCGTCGTCGAGGACGGAATCCGACGGGGCAACGTAACCCCGCATGACCGATCCATATTGGGTCACCGGTTCGCCGCCATGGGCCTGCCAATAGGCGGATTGATTGGCGCTGGAGAGACGCAAACAGATATCACTCTCCTTCGACAGAAAGGAGAACATGTTGCCGTTCATGGAGGTGTAGGGGTTGGCCTTGCCCTGAATGGGCAGGCTCCAGTGTTTGTCGGCCAAAGCCGCGTAGTCGTCTTTGGTTGCCATCGGCCAATGGTAGGCGTGTCGGAAACCGGCGCAACCTGAAACTTGGCCAGCGCGTTTTTGCGCGTTCGCGAACGCTTATCCTCAAGCAGAGCGCGATGGGCGGTTGACCTTCAAGGAGGGGGCAATTACGCATCACCGCGTTATGTTATTACATAACGCATCGGGTAATTAATCACTTCGAAGATCGGGACAACCATGATTGACCCTCGCCTACCTGTGACTGTGCTCTCGGGTTTCCTGGGAGCTGGCAAGACAACTCTTCTCAACCGCGTCCTCAACAACCGCGAGGGGCGCCGTGTGGCGGTCATCGTCAATGATATGTCGGAGGTGAACATCGACGCTGATCTCGTGCGCGAGGAGACGGAGTTGTCGCGCACCGATGAGACGCTGGTGGAAATGTCGAACGGCTGCATTTGCTGTACGCTGCGAGACGATCTGCTGGAAGAAGTGCGGCGGCTCGCCGGGGAGGGAAGGTTTGATTACCTCCTCATCGAGTCAACCGGCATTTCTGAACCACTTCCCGTGGCCGCTACCTTTGATTTTCGCGATGAGGAGGGTGAAAGCCTCTCCGATGTTGCGCGTCTCGATACCATGGTGACGGTCGTCGATGCCGTGAACTTGCTCAATGACTACTCAAGCCAGGACTTCCTGCACCAGCGTGGTGAAACCCTTGGCGATGAAGATGACCGCACGCTTGTGCATCTTCTGACCGACCAGATTGAATTTGCCGATGTGGTGGTGCTCAACAAGACCCATGATGCCGGCCCCGACCGCACAGATGCAGCGCGCAAGATCATCCGCAGCCTGCCCGCCGACGCCAAGATCATCGCACCCAACCATTCTGAGGTGGCGTCGGATGCCATCTTGGACACGGGCCTTTTTGACTTTGCCTCAGCGCACGAGCACCCGATGTGGGCAAAAGAATTGTATGGGTTTGCCGATCATGTTCCAGAAACCGAGGAGTACGGTGTCGCGTCCTACGTCTATCGGGCGCGTAGTCCTTTCGATCCGGCTGCCATCCATGCTCTCTTGAACAGCCCGATGCCTGGCGTGATCCGCGCCAAGGGCCATTTTTGGATCGCGACGCAGCCCGACTGGGTCGCTGAGTACTCGCTGGCCGGCACACTCTCGTCCGTCACACCGCTTGGGACGTGGTGGGCGGCCGTCCCCAAGGAGCGCTGGCCTGATCATGAGAGCGCGCGGTCCTACCTCGCCGAGCGTTGGCAGGAGCCATGGGGCGATCGTCGGCAAGAGATCGTGTTCATCGGTGCCGGCATTGATTGGCCGGCGTTGAGGGCGCGGCTGGATGCCTGTCTGGCGTCTCAGGATATCGCGCCGGGTCCTGATGCTTATCCAGACCTTCCTGACCCGTTTCCGACATGGAGGCGGCAGGCCGCAGCGGCCTAAACAAGGCCCCGGACGCGCGAGCGATCCGGGGCCTCTTTTTTGCGTTTCGCTCCGGACCCCTGCGGTTGTGCCGCAGGCACAGAGCAACAGGAATGGTCCGACCGCGCCGCTTTCTAAGCGCTTCGCTACGGGCCCCTGCGGTTGTGCCGCTGGCAAAGAGCAACAGGAACGGTCCGACCGCGCCTCATTTTTGGCGCTTCGCTCCGGACCCCCTGCGGTTGTGCCGCAGGCACAGAGCAACAGGAATGGTCCGACCGCGTCGCTTGATTAGTTCTTCTCTTTGTCGACCAGCGCTTTTTCGCTGATCCACGGCATCATGCCGCGCAGCTTTTCACCGACCTCTTCAATCGGGTGAGCTGCGTTGCGGGCGCGGGTGGCCTTGAACGAGGTCTGGGAGACCTTGTTCTCCAGCATCCAATCGCGGGTGAATTTGCCTGACTGAATGTCTTCCAGAACACGCTTCATCTCAGCCTTCGTCTCTGGCGTGATGATGCGCGGGCCGGTGACATACTCACCATACTCAGCGGTGTTGGAGATGGAGTAGTTCATGTTCGCGATGCCGCCTTCATAAATCAGGTCGACGATCAGCTTGGTTTCGTGCAGGCACTCAAAATAGGCCATTTCCGGCGCGTAGCCGGCTTCCACCAGGGTTTCAAAACCGGCGCGGATGAGTTCCACCAGACCGCCGCAAAGCACCACCTGCTCGCCGAACAGGTCGGTCTCGCACTCTTCCTTGAAGCTTGTTTCGATGATGCCGGCACGGCCGCCGCCATTGGCAGACGCATAGGAGAGGGCAATGTCGTGGGCGTTGCCTGAGGCATCCTGGTGGATGGCGATCAAGGTCGGTACACCGCCGCCACGCAGATATTCAGACCGAACCGTGTGGCCGGGTCCCTTCGGTGCGACCATAAACACGTCAAGGTCGGCGCGCGGTTCGATCAGGTTGAAGTGGACGTTGAGGCCGTGGGCAAAGACCAGCGCTGCGCCATTTTTCATGTTGGCGGCAAGGCTTTCCGCGTAGATGTCGCCCTGAAGCTCATCGGGGGTCAGCATCATGACAACGTCGGCCCATTTGGCGCCTTCAGCGGGCGTCGTCACGGTGAAGCCAGCGCCTTCAGCCTTATTGGCTGTGGCGGAGCCTGCGCGCAGGGCGATGCGGACGTCTTTGACGCCGGAATCGCGCAGGTTCTGTGCGTGGGCGTGGCCCTGTGAGCCGTAGCCCACGATCAGGACGCCCTTGTCCTTGATCAAATTGATATCTGCGTCGCGGTCATAATAAACGCGCATGGTTGTCTCCCGTTAGAAGCGTTCGTGTGTGTGAAGAAGAAGAAAGTCGTCAACAGCTCGGGTCGCTTGAGCCTGGCGCGCGGCGTCGCTTAGGCCTGGCTGGTCGCCTAGAAGCGCCCGAATGTGTAAGTCGCCGATGATGAGGCCGTAGAGCGATGTGTACGCGTCGTTTGCTTGATCGAAACTGATGAAGCGCTGGTGCTTGCCATGGGCCAAAAGATGCGTGGCGCGCGCCTCAATGCGTTTCTTGCCCTGCTGGAGAAGCACATCGCCCAGTCCAGCCTCATCGCGGCGCACTGCGCCAATGGAAAGACGGTTGAGGGCAAGCGAGGTTTCCGACAAGAGCACGGTCAGCAGATCATCGGCGAAGGCGACCAGAGCGTCCTTGAAAGCCTCGGCGGTTGCAGGCGTTGCGCGCGCATCGATGGCGCGCACTGTGGATGCCTGGAAGGTGACGACGGCCTCAAGCAGGCCGTTGCGATCACCGAACCATTTGTAGAGGCTTTCCTTCGAGCAGCCAGCGGCGCGTGCAAGACCTGCTGTTGTCAGCGCTTTTTCCCCGCCTTCGACCAACAGTGACAGCGCAACCGCCAAGACGGCCTCCTGACGGGGCGAGAATGCCTCGTCTGTGGTGTTTGCTGGAAGAGTTGCTGGGTTTGCCACTGGAAGATTCAAAGGGCTCAAGGTGCGTACTGTACGGTTCGGTACGTGTATGAAGCCCAGACTTTGCTCGCCGTCAAGTGGAATCGTACTCGGCGGTACGGTTGCTTTGACTTTTGCTAGACCGTCTGGCCACACGCCTCGCGATAAAGGCGGACAGCCTGAGCATAGCCGTGGCTGAGGGCATCGGCCGTTAGGGCATGGCCGATGGAGACTTCGGCGATCATGGGTGAGGCCTCGACCAGCGGCGGCAGGTTGTCGATCGTCAGGTCATGACCGGCATTGATCTCAAGGCCGACACGTTCAGCCGCGAGGGACGCGGCTTTCAGCTTCGCCAATTCTTCAGCTTTCGCTGCTGGCTCGAAGGTGTGCCCATAGGGGCCGGTGTAGAGCTCAACGCGGTCCGCGCCGACGCGTTCTGCCGGGTCGGCGTGGAACGGATCGGGATCAATGAAGAGTGAGACACGCGCGCCGAAGCCATGAATGCGGGTGCAAACCTCTGTGAGCATATCCGCGTGCTCATCGATTTCCCAGCCATGGTCGGATGTGGATTGTGACGGATCGTCCGGCACCAGCGTCACCTGATCGGGCTTTGCTTCCTCGCATAGCGCGAGGAACCGCTCATCAGGATAGCCCTCAATGTTGAACTCGCGATCCTGATAGGCTGGTTCAGCCAGCAGTTCTTTCAGCTCGAAGACGTCAGTGCGGCGGATGTGACGTTCATCGGGGCGCGGATGCACCGTCAGACCCGCTGCGCCAGCATCCAGGCAGGTGCGGCCAATGCCGACGACCGACGGCCAGGGGAGGTCGCGGCGATTGCGCAAAAACGCAACGGCATTGAGATTGACGGACAGGTTCGTGGGCATGATGGCTCCTCCGGCAGAACGCCTCTGATGCGTGCCCAGCCTGGTGTCGTCAAGGTGGTCTGGCGCATGTCAGCCATTCAGGGTGCCCGCCCTCCAAGGTGCCGACCTTCGTCGGCTGGCGCGAGACCATCGGGACGCGTAAGTCGGCTGCATGGCTGATACGCTGTTGAATCTCTTTGCCGACCTTGATGCGGGCATGGCGACCTTTGTCGTTGTGGTCTTCTTTCTGGCCGGCATCATTAAGGGCGTGGTTGGCTTTGGCATGCCGCTTTTCGCGATCACGGTGCTCGCCTTTGTTATGCCGCTCTCGGCGGCCATCGCGACCAATGTGGGTCCATCCATGGTCACCAATGTGGTGCAGGCGCTTCGTGGGCCATACTTTCTGGCACTGTTGAAACGGCTATGGCCATTTCTGGTGCCAGCGATTGGGCTCATCTGGTTTGGTATCGGGATTCAGGTGCAGGTTGATCCTGCCTATCCAGGCTTAGCGCTGGGTGTGCTGGCGATCCTGTTCGCGCTGGTCAGCTTTTCAAAGCTCAAGCTTACCATCCCCCAGCACCGCGAGCGGGTCGTTGGGTTTCTCATTGGCATCGTCAACGGCATTGTCACTGGCATCACCGGCATCTTCATCATCCCAGGCGGCCTTTTTCTGCAAGCGTTGGGACTGAAGCGGGACGAGTTGGTGCAGGCGCTCGGGCTCCTGTTCATGCTGTCGACGCTCACCATCGGCATTGTCTTCACGGTCAGATCCCTGATGACGCCGGGGCTGGTCCTGCTCTCGCTCATGGCGATTGTGCCAGGGTTGCTTGGTATGCGTATCGGTGAGGCGCTGCGCAAAAGGCTCTCCGAGGAGATTTTTCGCGTCTTGTTCCTGTCAGGCATCGGGATCATCGGCCTGTCGCTGGTGATCCGTAACGGCGCGCTTCTGATGGGGTGATCCGCGTCGGCAAGCCAGCGCGGATCTGATGTTTCTATTTCTATTTGGCCGGTATCATGGCCGCCGACCGATCCGAGCGACCGGTGAAGATGAACTTTGCGTTCAATTTCAGCGCCATCCAGATGGCCGTGATATGACCCATGACCAGTGGGAGATAGAAGGCGACGGTCGCGACCGAGTAGGTGTCGAACAGCCCAAGCTTCTGCATCCCGGCATGGATTAGGAAGTTGGCCGACACGAAGAAGGCAACCAGCGGGCAGATCAGGGCGTAAGCTGCCGGGGACCGTTCCTCACCGCGCACGAACCGGCCGACATAGTCGATGCGCCGAAGCGTGGCGAAGCCGACGATCAACAGGAACAACTGTCCCATCACAACGGCCGCCCAGTAGGACAGGATTTCCCCATTTTCCCAAGGCACGCCAAACGTGTGATCGAGGCCTTTGCCGAGGCGATAGTAGAGGATGCCGAGCACGGTGATGATGGGTACGGCGATCATCAGTGTAGGGGCGGTCTCGTCGCTGATGCCATTCTTAAGAACACCGCGAAGGCCAGACGCGGTGAGAAGGACCGTTAGGGCGAAGGCTGCAATGCCGAAGAAGCTTGCGCCGACCAGGCCTACTGCCGTCACGACTTCATTGTGGCTCATAGCCGTGGCCGCCGAGAAGCCCACGCCCACCATGGAAAAGGCAAAGGGCGCGGTGAGCTGACCGAGACCGGCCGGGCCATCAGTTTCCAGGCCGCCCTTGTGTAGAGCGCCGGTGATGATCGGCAGGTAGAGCTTTAGGGCGTAAAGGCCGATCAGGGCAAAGCCTGCGAGGGCAACGGGGAAGATGAATTCCACAACTTCCCAAAGGCCGGGAACGAACACAGCACCCAGAATGAAGCCGACATTCATCGTCATGGCGAGCGTCAGGGGAACGGCCATGATCTGCACCGCCTTAGGGCTTGCCATCAACTGTGCGTAGGCTGGTGTGCGGCGGAAAGCAGACAGCTTGCGCAGGTTCCAGACCAACAGGGCAATGTGCATGGCGCCGAAAACGGCGATACCTGTCATGGCGACGACGATAAGGCTCTTCAAGGCCAGGCCACCGCCCGCAAAAGCAGCCGTTAGCGTCGTAAAAGACGGGATGGGCTGACCGGCATGGGCGGTGAACCACATGAGGTACATGAAGAAGGTGACGGCAAGGCCACCAGCACCCAAAGAGGCTAGGAAAAGGACGGGCGCATAACCCGTTTGGCCGGCGGCACCGGCTGTCTTGGCAATGGACATGGATCATCTCCATTCAAAGGCTCGTTTGTCCCGGTCCTAGCCAAATACCATCCCACAGTCGGTGATCAGGTCACACAAGGTTATACGTGGTCATGCGTGTAAAAAAGCGCGCTTATCAGGGGCGCGGACAAGTTAACGATGTGTTAACGTTGGGCTCGGAGGGCATTCAGACAACAGGATCTTGAGGAGATCAGTTACAATGAAACGCTTTCTTTCCCTGGCCTACGTAGCGCTGTTGGCCGGGTCCATGGTGGCCGTTTCGGTCGATCGAGCCGAGGCGCATAATCGTGGTGCGCTCATTGCTGGCCTGATCATCGGCGGTGTTGCCGCCACTATTGTGGCCAGCCAGGTGCATGCGCATCGCGGTTACCAATATTATGGCTATGCGGGACATCGTTACCGCTTCGGCCATGGACCTATGTGGCAACGGCATGTGTCCTATTGCTACAGCCGCTACCGCTCCTACAACCATCATACCAATCTGTTCCTGGCCTATTCTGGCAATTACCGGCATTGCCGGTCTCGCTGGATCCGCTAGGACTAACCCACGCTACAGTGCGGCGTAGCGGCAACGAGGGAACCTTCTCATGAAGTCTCTTTCATCGCTTGCTTATGCCGCACTGGTTTGTCTGGCCCTTGTGGTTGTCTCCGCGCCGACGGCAGAAGCCCATGGCGTTTATCGCTCCTATGGCTATGGTCATCTCGTCGGCGGTGTTGTCGCCCGGGTGGAGACGACAGTCATCGTTCACCAGCGTGTGACGTTGCACCGCGCCGCGCACTACCGGTATCACGGTCACAGATACGCCTTTGGGCATGGGCCGCTCTGGTCTCACCATCTGCACTACTGCCAGCATCGCTATCGGTCCTACAATCCGCACACCAATCTTTTCCTGGCGTACTCGGGCGGGCATCATCACTGCCGCTCGCCCTACATCAGATAGTGCGCCAAGCTTCTCATTGACCGTCGGTAGAGGCACGTCGTAGGCAGGCGCTCCATCAAGGAGGCCTGCCATGCTGTCGCTGCCCTACCGCATCTATGACGTGTTCACGCAAACGCCGCTTGCGGGCAATCCGCTTGCGGTGGTGGATGGCCGCGGCGGCGTGATGATTGATGATGCGCTGATGCAGACGCTCGCCAAGGAGTTCAATCTCTCCGAGACGGTGTTTCTGTTGCCGCCTGATAATCCGGTCCACAGCGCGCGGGCGAGAATTTTCACGCCAGACCGCGAACTGCCCTTTGCGGGGCATCCGACGGTTGGTGCGGCGGTGGCGCTGGCGCGCGAAGGTATCGCTGACGGTCTTGGAACCGGCCTCGTGCTGATTGAAGAGGCGATCGGCCTCATCAGGGCCGCCGTGTCGGTTGAGGCCGATCAGGATGATCGTTCGGGCGGTTTTGCCGAGTTCGATCTCGTGACCAAGCCGGTCCAAAAAGACTGGACGCCCGACAAAGCTGACATTGCGTTTGCGCTTGGCCTAGAGCCGGCGCAGATCGGCTTTGAGAACCATGTGACGACCGACTTTAACGGCGGGCTGCCCTATTTCTGTGTGCCGCTCCACGATCTTGATGCGCTCAACAGCGTGAAGCCCAACGGATCTTTGTTTGCCGAACTCTTTGCCGGGGGCAGGGGGCATGGCAGCGTCTATATGTACACCCGTGACACTGTCGGCGCGGACAGCGCGTTTGCAGCTCGGATGATGTGGCCAGTCGGTGGCGTGGTGCGCGAAGACCCTGCGACCGGCTCGGCTGTCGCCTCGTTTGCCGGCGCGGTGATGCTGTTTGATGCGCCCATGGAAGGAACCCATCGCTACATCATCGAACAGGGGTTTGCGATGGGACGGCCATCACACATCACATTGGCGCTAGAGGTCGATGGACCAGGTGCTCTGACGCTGGCGCGCCTAGGCGGTCATGCCGTTTGCGTGGCTGAGGGCACATTGACCGTTTAGCGGGGCTTGTGTGGGGCTTAATCAGTGGTTAATCCTCTGCCCGCACAGTTCGTCATAACGAACCAGGATGGAATTTCGCGCGATGACCGCATCTTTGGCATCGACAGACATGATCGCAGCAGCGCCTCTGGCGCCGGCTGACGCGCGGCTATCCGCAGGCCTACTCCTTAGCTGCCCCTAGGGGCTGGCGGATCGTGCTTGTAAGGCGATCCGGGCTTCTAGGGGATTTCAAACGCAGTAACCGCTTTTGAAACGCGCCAGCCAAGCGGCGCTTAGGAGACACATCATGGCACCGACTACCATCGACCCTTCCCACCGCGACTATGTTCGCATCTTCGACACCACTTTGCGCGACGGCGAACAATCGCCCGGCGCCTCCATGACGCTGGAAGAAAAGCTTCAGGTCGCCGAACTCCTGGAGGAGATGGGCGTCGATATCATCGAAGCAGGGTTCCCGATCGCCTCAAACGGTGACTTTGAGGCCGTCAGCGAGATTGCCAAGCGCTCCGGTGGTGTGATCATCGCTGGGTTGGCGCGGGCCATTAATGCTGACATCGACCGGGCGGGCGAGGCTGTTCAGCAAGCCAAACGCGGCCGCATCCACACCTTCGTATCCACTTCACCGATCCACCTGGCCCACCAGATGCGCAAGAGCGAAGAGGATGTGCTTGAGATCGTCCAGTCGACCGTGGCTCGTGCCCGCAACCTCATCGACGATGTGGAATGGTCGGCCATGGATGCGACCCGCACGCCCATCGATTTCCTGGTCAAATGCGTCGATGAGGCGATCAAGAACGGCGCGACGACCATCAACCTGCCCGACACCGTGGGTTACGCGACGCCTGATGAGTACAAGGCGATGTTCGAGGAGATCCGTGCGCGCGTTCCAGACGCCGACAAGGCGATTTTCTCGGTCCACTGCCATGATGATTTGGGGATGGCGGTCGCCAACTCGCTGGCCGGCGTAGCCGGTGGTGCGCGCCAAGTTGAGTGCGCCATCTATGGTCTGGGCGAGCGGGCCGGCAATGCGGCGCTGGAAGAGATTGTGATGGCAATCCGCACACGCGCGGATGCCTATGCCTACTCCTCTGCGGTGGACCCGAGTTTCCTCACCCGAGCATCCAAACTGGTGGCCGCCGTTTCAGGCTTCCCGGTGCAATACAACAAGGCCATCGTCGGTAAGAACGCCTTCGCGCATGAGTCCGGTATCCACCAGGACGGCATGCTGAAGAACGCTGAGACCTACGAAATTATGCGTCCTGAGGATGTTGGTGTCCGCGAAACGAGCCTGGTCATGGGCAAGCATTCCGGTCGCCATGCTTTCAAGGAGAAGCTTGTCGCGCTGGGCTTCGAGTTGGGTGACAACGCGTTCGAAGACGCTTTCCGCCGCTTCAAGGACCTCGCTGACCGCAAGAAGCATGTCTATGATGAAGACATCGAAGCGCTGGTTGAAACCGAGATCACTGAAAGTAGCGAGCGCAACCATGTGCTGGCGCTGACGGTGATTGCCGGCACTGGTGGGCCGCAAAAGGCCATCATCACCATGGATGCCAATGGCGAGCATGTGACCCGCGAGGCGACAGGCACCGGTCCGGTCGATGCGGTCTTCAATGCCATCAAGACCATCATGCCGCATGAAGCGAGCCTGTCGCTCTATCAGGTGCATGCGGTGACTGAGGGAACGGCTGCCCAGGCGGAAGTGTCTGTAAGGCTTGAAGAAGATGGACGCATCGTCACCGGCCGCTCGGCGGATGCCGACACGCTGGTCGCCTCGGCCAAGGCCTATGTCTCGGCGCTCAACAAGCTCGCGCTGCGCCGCGAGCGCCCGCCTGTGGACGTCTTACAGGCCGTCTAGAAATCCCGTTCGATTGGGACTTGCATCGGCGAAGGCGCGGTCGTATATCCCGCGCCTTCCTTCCTTTCGGGTGATTAGCTCAGTTGGTAGAGCAGCTGACTCTTAATCAGCGGGTCACAGGTTCGAGCCCTGTATCACCCACCATTTTCCAGTCTTGGCTTCTTGTCTTGCTTTGCCTGGTCGGCAGACGGTCCGGTCATCGTCGCGCGTCTACCTTCAATTGGCGGCAAGGTCATTTTCAGGTTGGCCAGTGCGGGTGCAGATCGTCAATCATGTAGGCGTGGCTGTGGCGTCGCCCGTCGGCAATGTGTGGGTGATCTGCGGGCAAATCGTCGTGCGTGTGCGTTAGCACGTCCGCATCTTCTTGAGGCCAAAGGACCACCGCTCCCAGGAGCCCGATGCAGCTGAGCGCAGAGAGAGCGAGCATCGCCGTCACGCTGCCATGGGCGCTTTGCCGCCAACCGGCCAGTGGATAGGTGAGAAGCCAGCAGGCATGGGAAAGGGCAAACTGGGCGGCGAACAATCCCGGCCGGTCTTCCTGTCTGCCTGAGCGACGCAACAGCCGGCCTGATGGCGTGATGGTCGATGAATAGCCGATGCCGACAAAAAACCAGGCGAGCAGGAGCCAAGCCCATTCGATCGGCCAGACTGATGCAGCTGCGCCCAGGGCCGCCAGGGTCATTGTCATCCCGGCCGTGCCGAGGATCATGATCGTGCGGTCGCTCCGGGTTTCCAGTAGACGCGGTAGGCCGAGCGCTGTCAGCATCGACCCGGCTCCGAAGGCTGCCAGTGTCAGCGCCAGGGCTTCTTCGGACAGCCCAAGTTCCTGACGCACCAAGACCACCGTGTTGACGATAACCATGGCGCTGGCCGCTGCGCCCGAAAGGGACAGGGCCAGCAGTGCTCTCAAGCGTGGTGTGGCTAGGTAGATGCGGCTGCCGCGCGTGATCCTGGTCCAAACATCGCGCGTCTTGTCCGCTTTCGGCCAGGGTAGCGTGACGGACAGCACCAATACCGCTGATGCCAAAAATCCGATCACTGTGCCGCCAAAAAGGACCGGAAAGCTAACTATCGTTAGTAGCGCCGCCGCCAACATAGGCGACAACAGGCTTTCCAGATCGTAGGCAAGGCGGGAGAGGGAAAGCGCCTTGGTGTATTCGCCTTCGTCGGGCAGGATATCGGGGATGGTGGCTTGAAAGGTCGGCGTGAACCCGGCCGAGGCCGCTTGGAGCAAGAAGATCAGCACATAAATCTGCCAGATCTCGGTCACGAAAGGCAGCGCCAAAGTGACGGCGGCACGTATGAGATCGAGCCCGATCAACATGCTGCGCCTTGAGATGCGTCCAGCAAAAGCCTGGGCCACCGGAGAGAGGGTGACGTAGGCGACCATCTTGATCGCAAGGGCCGTTCCGAGCACCTGGCCGGCGTTGCTGCCGGCCAAATCCCAGGCAAGCAATCCCAATGCGACGGTCGCGAGCCCTGTGCCAACCAGCGCGACCACCTGGGCGGCGAATAAGTGGCGATAGGTGCGGTTGGCCAGAACGCTCAACATGGCAGATAAGACGCTTGGTGGCGCTTCCTTTTCTGTTCCCTCAGGAATTGTCGCACGCTTGGCGTGAGAGCCGCGATCAGTTCTTTGCGCCCCCGGGCGATGGCGCGACGTCGCCCGGCTGGGCGTAATCTGCGGCCCAGGCTTCAGCGAAGATCACACGGCGCACTGCGTGCCGGCAGTCGTTGAGCGTTATGCTTGCCTCAATGGCCTGCAACTGGACCTCCGCCGCACGGGACAACTGCTCGAAACTGGGGTTGTCAACGGCGCTGAGGCGCGCTGCCTCGCGCCGCAGATCGCGCTCTGATCGAAACTCTGCCTGGCAGCGCGCGTTCAGATACTCTTCAAGCGCCGGATCGGTGCGCAGAATGTCGATGAATTCCTGGTCCAGCGGCTCAATTTGGTCAGAGGCGACGGAGTACATCGTGTCGATCACAAGATCAGGAATATTCATGGACCGCAGATAGTCCTCAACATTCAACCGCAGGCGAGAGAAGCGCTCTCGCGCCTGGCTGAAGCTGTCGGCTCCGAAACTCTCTGGGCGGAAGTAGGTGCGGTGAATGCCGATATAGTGCCCCTGACGTTCAGCGCCGGCGGACCAGATGAGGAAACAGGCGCTCATGCAGGTGCAGGCTCGATCGCCAGCGCCGGTTTGAAAGTTGCGCGTCAGAATGGTGTCGGTCTGGGCACCGGTCGGCCGATACCGGCACTCGTGCGTTCCAGTTGCCTCGTCCACTTGGAAGGGAACGACGGTGGTGATCGAGAGATCGCTGATTGCCCGCCCGATATTGATCGCAGCATCGACCGAGCCGCCGCGGCTGAAGATGTTGACCACCGAGACAAATCCGCTGGCGCGAACGCCTTCGCGAAGAACCTCCATGAAACGCTCATCATCGCCGGCCTCTATGCCACCAAGAATGGTGATAACTGCTTGGTCATCGAAGAGCCCCAGGTGCATATCGGCGGCACCGGCTGGGTTAGGTGGCGTGGAGAGGATGGCGACAAACCCGGCAAGGGCGAACAGGAGTTTTGCTTTCATGGGAGGCAATGGCTTTGTTGTTGCTTGGCTGTGCACAGGCAGGGAGGGCTGCGCGGGGCCACTATGCCATTCCTGCGCTTCATCACAAGGCGGGGATGCCAGCCCGTGGTTGGGCGCGGTTTGATCGTTCTGTATTGGGACGCAACCTACTGCGGCGATTCTCACGGCTCTTCACGGACGCGTGATTGCGGCAAACCGATTGCCTGCTGGCGCCGTAGCCATGCTTGTCGACGGTGGATGCTCTGTGTCTTCTTAAAAAGGTACGGAGGTGCCGGGGGTGCTGGCGACACCTGAATGCCTGCTGGGCAAAACGCCCCCAGGCCGCCATTTTCTCTTAGGGAGACGTTCTTATGCGTTCAGTTCTTCTCGGCCTTGCGGCCGCGACCATGCTTGCGACCGGTGCGCAGGCTTCCAACATCGTTGAAACAGCTGCTGAAGCTGGAACCTTCAACACGTTGCTCGCCGCTGCCCAGGCCGCTGGGCTTGCCGATGCGTTGGCTACCACAGACAACATCACTGTGTTTGCGCCAACCGACGATGCCTTCGCGGCCCTGCCGGACGGCACGGTGGAATCGCTGCTTCTGGAAGAAAACCGCGACCAGCTTGTCGCTATCCTGACCTACCATGTGTTGCCGCGTGAGCTGCGCTCAACGGACCTGCCGGGTCGTACCATTCCGGTCCGCACACTTAATACTGCGGATATGTTGCGTGTCACCAAGTCTCACGGCGCTGTGACCGTTGACGGTGCGAATGTCGTCGCCGCTGACATCCATGCCGACAATGGTGTGATCCACGTGATCGACAGCGTCCTCCTGCCGGACGGCGACGGTCACTAAGCCGATCACTTCACTTACAAGAAAGGGCCGTCCGAAGGGGCGGCCCTTTTTTGTTCAGCCTGCAAGCTGCCATTGGTCGGCGATGTGGAACGGGCCGGGTGGTTCGGGCTCGCAGAACAGATAGATGGCGTCGATCAGGAACGGTTTGGCCAGGAAAGGCGCCAGCAAATCTTGCAGGTAATCGCGGCCCTGATCGAGAAGCGGTGGATCAACCGGTCCGGCGAGGGTTAGGTGAAATTTGAACTCTTCCTCGGTTGCTGCATAGCCCCAGCGCTTCAAGAGTTCCCGCCGACGGGATGATAGATCTGGCGTGTTCCGCCTATTGAACTCGGCCTGCGTCAGCGGTGCGCGCAGGGACTGTGTGTGTTCCACCAGCGCCTGCGCGAGGTCTGTCAGGGCTTGGGGTTGCCGGACCGGCACCAAGGCCAGATAGCGCCCGAAGGTGGCGATCTTCAAAGGGCCTACATCGACAGGAGCGGCTGTTCTGCCGAACGTCGAAAGGTTTGATTTCAGGTCGAATTCGGTCGCGTCCTCGGCCAACAGGAACGGTGCAACCATGGTTGCATGGAACCCGTACCGGGCGCGCGACTGTGCGAGACTTTCATGGTCCGGCTGCGAGAATGGTCCCGGGTCGGGTGAAACGTCGTGCCCGAAGGCAGAGCGACCCAGCCACTGCTCCATGATGGCAAGCATCGGGTCCTCAGCGGCGGGCGAAGCATAAACGGCGAAGCGCATGGGTGAAGGCGAATCCAGGAAGAGGGGTCGGGAGAGGCGTTCTCTTAAGGCGCGGTGTATGACAGTCTGATGGCATGGAACCTGACGGCGTGAAACCATCCGATCTGGACGACTCGCAGGGTGACGCGACGCGGCCTGGTGCCGTTGGTTTGAAGGACCGGCCGCCGGCCGCTGTCGCGCCGCGCGTGGCCATCGACGATATCCCCGGTCTTGCACAGGCAGAAACGGCATCTGGGCCGGTTTGGCGGCAACTGGCTGATCTCATCCGGCAACGGGTCGAAAGCGGCGCCTGGCGGCATGGCGACCGGCTGCCAACAGAGATCGAGCTGGCTGTTCATTTCGGGGTCAATCGGCATACGCTGCGCAAAGCTGTCGGGACGCTGGTGGAGGACCGCCTTCTCACAACTGTGCGCGGTCGGGGGACTTTTGTCGCTGGCGCGCCACCGCTTGTCTTTCAACCGCCCTGGCAGACAAGCGAGCAGCATGGGTTCGGCGATGAACCAATCACCGAGCGCTTCTTGCACCACCAGATCGTGGAGGCGACTGGGCGACTTAGCCCCTTCCTGGCGGTGGAGGCGCATGCTGCGCTTCACCGGCTCGATTTAAAGCTTGAGGCAGGCACCGTGCCCGTTGCTCTGGCACGTTATTGGTTTGCAGAGACGCGTTTCGCGCGCCTTGATGCCATCTATCGCTCGGCGGGATCGATGGCCGCCACCTTGGAACAGCTTGGCTTGCCGGCGCTACGTCGTGACAGGATGGAGATTTCTGCCGCCATGCCGGACGACCGTGAGCGGCGCCATCTGGAGCTTGCGCCCTCCACCCCGGTCATCACGGCGCTGTCGGTCTGCCGCGATCAGGACGGCAAGCCCGTCTATGCATGCCAATTGCGGTTGTCCCCGGAGCGCGCGGCGATCTTGATCGATAACCCGGACGGCGCAGCCGACTAGACCCGTTCGATGAGATCAACAGCAACCGTGTGGCTTTGTGCTCCTGCGCCAACCACTTCGCCGCGCATCGGCGCCGCGTCCTGATAATCGCGCCCGATCGCGACAACGATATGGTCATCGACCACCCGCACGCCATTGGTCGGGTCGAACTCCACCCATCCACCGTCCATGCCGGTCCACACGCTGACCCAGGCATGCATGGCGTCGGCGCCTGCAAGTCGCGGCTGCCCGGGGGGTGGGTCGGTTCGGATGTAGCCGGAAACGTAGCAGGCCGGCAGGCCACAGTGGCGGCAGGCGGCCAGCATGATGTGGGCGAAGTCCTGACAGACGCCGGCTTGCTTCTTGAAAGCGTCTGCCGCCAGCGTGCTGACATCGGTGGCCGTACCATCAAAGGTCAGGCGCTCGTAAAGCGCTTTGGACAGTGCTTCCAACGCATCCAGGACACGTGCTTCAGGATCAATCAGCTCGTCGGCGAAGGCCGCCAAATCGGCATCGACTTCGGTTAGGGTGGTCGGTTGCAGATAATGGGCAGGGCTTGAAGCCTCCAGGCTGTTGGCCTCATCAGCTTCGTTTGAAACCTCGGCCACGGTGCGTGACGATGTGAGGAGGTTGGGCGTGCGCAAGGACCGCACCTCCGCCCTGATCTCGACCGACAGGCTGTCATGCGGACCGTCAATGAGAAACCAGTGCACCGGGTTGCCGAACGCATCGATCTGCGTGCCACGTTGGGTCGGTTCGGGCGCGATGCGCAACTCGGCGGCATCAACGGGTTGGTCAGGACGCACCCGCGGCAGCATGCGCACCATATGATAGCCGCGCGCGGCATTGGCGCCGTAAGTGTAGGTGGTGCTGGCGTTCAGCTCATAACGCTTCATTGTTGGATGGTCCGCCCTGCGGTGCCGGGTGTCACAAAGCCTTTGATGATGGTCTCAGACATGGCGCGCAGCGCTTCCTCGGTCGTGGCGAGCCACGACTCGGTCACCGATGCTGCCCGGCATGTATAGGCCTTGGACCAAGTGGCCATAGCCAGCCTTTGCAGATCGCTTTGTTGTTCAAAGGCCCGGTGATCGGTGAGCGCATCGATATGGCCCTGAATGCGCTCCAGTTGGAAGGCAACTGAGCGTGGATTGTTAGGGTCCAGCACCACCAGATCGATAACGGTCGTGCGGTCTGTGGTGACGCTGTAGCGCTGGCGATAGCTCATCACGCTGTCGGCGACCTCCAGCAGAAGGTCAAATGTGCCCGCTGGTGGGTCTGGGAAGCAAAGGGCACGGGCTATTTGGCAGGTGCCAGCGGCACGCTCGATCCGCCGCCCAATCTCCAGAAAGCGCCAACCGGTCAGGCGGATCATGTTCTCGCTCGCCAGACCGGAAAAGGCGGCAAGCGTTGCCAGTCCGCTCTCGATTTTCTCAAGCGGTGAAAGCTGCGCGAAGCTGTGTGTTTTTGCCGCCTCGACAAACTGGTTCAGCGTGCGCCAGGCGTCCGGTGAAAAGCGGTCGCGAATGGAGGATGCGGAATCGCGCGCCTGTATCATGACTGGAAGGACTGACCGCTCAAAAAGCGCGTCGACATCCGGGTCTTTGATGCCCCAGCGTTCAAGCTGCTCGGCGACCGTTATCAGGAGGGGGTCATCTTTTGGCGCGCCATCCACCCGCCGTTCCAAATAGGCCAATGCCAACCGCATGGTGATCTGCGCGCGCTCGGTGTAGCGACCAAGCCAGAACAGATTGTCGGCCGCGCGCGCCGGCAGCGTTCCGGGCACCCGGCGAACCTGCGCTGGGCCTGATCCAGGCAGAAGCGAAACATGCTCCTGCCGTTTGCCGTCCAACACCCAAACATCGGCAGAACGGCTGCCATCCTGCATGGAGATGGCGCGGGTGTCGTCGGTGTCGGCGACCCGACAGAATCCGCCTGGCATGACCGACCAGCCCTCCTGGGTGCGCGCCAGGAACACCCGCACGCTGAAGGGGCGCGGCCTTAGCGTCAGAGCACCGCCTTCGCCAGGTTCCAGCGAAGGCATGGTAGAAAGGCGGACCACTTCCTGCGCGACTTGATCGCGTGATCGCCGGCCGCCACTGAAGCTGGCTGCTTCGTCATCGGCGTCCATGGGAAGCGCTGTTCCATAGGCGCTGAGATGCACAAGTGAGGTGTCGACATCGCCATGCTCGATGGCTTGGCGGGCTTTCTTGTCTCCAAGCCACCAGGTCGCGATGTTGGGAACGGCAAGGTCTTCGTCCAGAAGCGTCTGCGCCAGATGGGGAAAGAACGCCATGAAGCCCCGGCTTTCCACCAATCCCGCACCCAAACCGTTGGCGCAGGTCAGCGCGCCGGAGCGCAATGCTTTGACGAAGCCAGGCACGCCGAGCCGGGAGTCTGCCCGCAGCTCCAGCGGGTCGCAGAAATCAGCGTCAAGACGTCGCCACAAGACATCGAGGCGCTTGAGGCCACGCACGGTGCGGACATAAAGCCCATCGGCTTCGGCAATCAGGTCGCCGCCTTCGAGCAGAAGCCAGCCGAGATAACGAGCCAGGAAGGCCTGTTCGTAATAGGTCTCGTTGAAAGGACCAGGCGTCAGCAGACCAACCCGGCTTGAGCCAGGCCCGCGCAGCGCGCCCATGGTTTCACGAAAATCCTGAAAGAAGCGGGCCAAGCGCCGCACGCGCAGAGAACGAAGATCCGGTCCGGCGGCACGGGCGGTGGCGAGACGGTTTTCCAGTGCGTAGCCGGTACCAGAGGGCGCCTGTGTGCGGTCGCCCAGTACCCACCAACGCCCGTCGGGACCTCTGCCAAGGTCGAAAGCTAGAAAGTGGAGATGGGGACTTTTGTTCGACTGGCCATTGATCATCGGGCGGATGAAGCCTGGTGATCCAGCCACCAGCGTGGCCGGCAGATGGGCGTCCCGGACGAGAGTCTGCGGACCGTAGAGGTCCTTCAGGACGGCTTCGAGCAGATGGGCGCGCTGGATGAGGCCCTTTTCAAGGGCGGACCATTCGGTGGCGTTGATCAGCAGCGGCACATGGCTGATCGGCCACGGACGCTCGCTGCTTGCGCCCGAGCCATAGACCCGGTGGGCGACGCCGTTATCTCTCAGATAGCGGTCAGCGGCGCGGTGTCGCGCATCGCGTTCTGAGGGATCCTGGGCGTTCCACAGGGCCATCGCGGGCTGCCAGGCAGGCCTGGTCGTCCCGTCGGACGCGATGCATTCATCCATGGCACCGGGCAGCGGCGTATAGCCGGCCAACAGCCCATCGGGCGTTGGACGGTTATCATCGTTCTCTTGATCGGCTTCAGACGGGACAGGCGATGCAATCATCTGGACGGATTAGCATGGCCAGCAACTGGTGTCCGCAGATCAAGTGTGAATGGGAAATACGGGTTGGGATGCTCCTGTGTGAGCGTCACCCCACCTGGCGTGTGGCCCATATCCTCAAAACGCGCCTTGCGTCGTGCTTCGGCCTCGTAAGCATTGACGGGCGGCGTATCGTAGTGGCGACCGCCGGGGTGGCTGACATGGTAGCGGCAGCCACCGAGTGCGCGGCCGTTCCAGCCATCGACAATGTCGAAGGTGAGCGGCGCATGCACATCAATTGTGGGCTGAAGCCCGCGTGATGGTTTCCACGCCTTGTAACGCACGCCTCCGGCATGGGTGCCATGACCGGTTGCATGCATCGGCACCGGCCGACCGTTGCAGGTGATGGTGTGTCGCTGCGGGTTGAGACCTGTAACCTCGACCTGAAGGCGCTCCACGGAGGAGTCCACATAGCGGGCTGTACCGCCTGGCACGCCCTCTTCGCCCAGCACATGCCAGGGTTCCAGCGCGCCGCGCAGGTCCAGAGTGACGCCCTGATGGCTGATCGCTCCGAAATGCGGGAACCTGAACTCATACTGCGCCTGATACCAGGCCGGGTCGAAGGCAAAACCGGCATCTTGAAGGTCGCGCAGGACGGAGAGGAAATCCTCCCACAAGAAGGTGCCGAGCATGAAGCGGTCGTGCAGTGCCGTCCCCCAGCGTGTCAGGGGCGGTCGCTGCGGGTTGCGCCACACCATGGCGATGATCGCGCGGATGAGAAGCTGCTGGGCAAGGCTCATGCGGGCAGAGGGCGGCATCTCGAACGAGCGGAACTCTACCAGGCCGAGCCGGCCAGCTGGCCCATCAGGTGAGTAGAGCTTGTCGATGCAGATTTCAGCGCGGTGTGTGTTGCCGGTGACGTCGGTCAAAAGATCACGGAACAGACGGTCCACAAGCCAGGGCGGGGGCAGTTGTCCATCGCCGGGCATAGGCACCGCGGCCATGGCGACTTCAAGCTCGTAAAGCGTGTCGTGGCGCGCTTCGTCGACACGTGGCGCCTGGCTGGTCGGGCCGATGAACAGGCCGGCAAACAGGTAGGAGAGCGATGGATGGCGCTGCCAGTACGTGATCAGGCTCTTCAACAGGTCCGGCCGGCGCAGGAACGGGCTGTCGCGGGGGTTCGCAGCGCCGATGACGACATGGTTGCCGCCGCCGGAGCCGGTGTGGCGACCATCGACCATGTATTTGTTGGTCCCAAGGCGGGTAAGGCGCGCTTCTTCGTAGACAGCGTCGGTGATCGACACCGCCTCGCGCCAGGATGAGGCGGGATGGATGTTCACCTCAATGACGCCTGGGTCCGGCGCAACTTTGATGACGTTGAGGCGCGGATCGGCCGGCGGATGGTAGCCTTCGATCTGCACCTTGTAGCCGGTGGAGCGTGCCGCCTCTTCAACGGCTGCGACCAGTTCCAGATAGTCTTCCACCCTCTCTGTGGGCGGCATGAAAGCGCACAGTTTGCCTTCTCGCACCTCGACGGAAAGCGCCGTACGGACCTGTCCGGTGATGGTCTCGGCCGTGTCGTCGCTCATGCGGATGCGCTGCTGTGCGATGTGCTGACGGATGGTGCCGGGTTCGGGCAGATCGGGATGATGCTGCATCGGATCGGCCGGTTCGATGTAGGGGTAAACGGACTTTGCCAGATAGGGCAGGGAGTTGAGCGGCAGGCGGTAGCCGATGGGCGAGTCGCCCGGTGTCAGGAACAGGGCCTCGCGGCGCAGGCTCCAACGCTCAGACGTCCAGCGAGGGGCGATGCTTTGGCTCTGCCAGCGTTGGATTGGCAGCACGTGGCCGGTCGGCGTTGTCAGTCCTCGGTCGAAAACCCGCGCTATGCGGGCGCGATCTTCGGCGTTTTCCAGCTTTGAATTGGAGGGTGAGACGTTGTCGGGAAGCCCTGCTTCTTCGACCAGCCAATGGGCGGGGTCTTCATAAGCAGGCACGACATGGCTTTCATCGACGCCAAGGCTGGTCGCGATGGCCTTCAACACCGCTTCTGACGCCTTTGCGGTCTCTTCTTTGGAAACAGTGCTGTCGGCGCCATCGCCCTCACGGGCAAACAGACTGGGATCGTCCCAGGTCGGTTTGCCGTCGCGGCGCCAATAGATGGCAAACGTCCAGCGCGGCAGGCTCTCACCGGGATACCATTTGCCCTGGCCGTAGTGGAGGAAGCCGCCGGGCGCAAAACGGTCCGCTAGCCTGTGGGTCAGATCATCGGCCATTGCCCGCTTGGTCGGACCAACGGCGGAGGTGTTCCACTCCTCGCCTTCCAGATCGTCAATGGAGATGAAGGTCGTCGCACCACCCATGGGCAGTCGGACATCGTCGGTGGGGAGCGGCTTATCGACGGCATCGCCAGTGGCCAGGAGCCTGTCCCATGCCTCGTCCGAAATAGGCGCGGTGACGCGCGGGCGCTCATCGACCCGGTCCACCTTCATTGCGAAATCGAACTCGACCTTGGCGGCAGATGCCATGCCTTCAATAGGGGCGGCGCTTTCAAAATGCGGTGCGCAGGCGAGGGGAATATGGCTTTCGCCGCACAAAAGACCTGAGGTCGGATCAAGGCCGACCCAGCCGGCTCCTGGAAGATAAACCTCTGTCCAGGCGTGCAGGTCAGTGAAGTCGTGATCGGTGCCCGATGGTCCGTCGAGCGCTTTCTCATCGGGTTTC
Source organism: Cohaesibacteraceae bacterium (assembly GCA_050043025.1). Taxonomy (GTDB): domain Bacteria; phylum Pseudomonadota; class Alphaproteobacteria; order Rhizobiales; family MH13; genus MH13. Next base: position 34,803 of record JBHJIX010000002.1, on the reverse strand, counting down.
AACTGGATGAGATAGCCGGATGCGAAGCGTGCGGCGAAGCCTAAGTGGCGCAGGATATGAACGAGCATCCAGGCAGAGTCGCGACATGATCCGCGCGCCAGCCGCAGCGTTTCCGCCGGCGTCTGTACACCCGGTTCCATGCGGATAATGTAGGCGACTTTCTGGCTCACCTTCTGATTCAGGTTCACCAAAAAATCTATTGTGTTTTGGGGACTTGCGTCGATTTCTTGCAAAAAGGAATCAAACAGTTCGCCTTGTGATTCAACTTTGGTGTAGGCGGCCAGATCGCTTGCCTGGCGTTTGGAGTAGTGGACCGGAAGTTCCTTGCTTTCAGGCTCAACGAAGAAGTCGAACGGATTGATGATGGCCATGTCGGCCAGCATGTCGACACTGATCGAGAATGAACGGACCTCTTCGTGAAAGACGATCCGGGCAAGCCAGTTACCGAACGGATCCTGCTGCCAGTTGATGAAATGCTCCTCGGGCCCAACGGACAGCGTGTAGGAGGGGATGCGCGAGCGCGCATGGGGTGCCGGCCGCAAGCGGATGATTTGCGGGCCGAGCGTGACCGGTCGGTCGTAGGTGTATTTCGTCGTGTGGGTGAGGGCAGCGAGAAGGGACATGGGCGACGATCATCTGAGCGTTGGCCTTGTGGCCAACAGGGGAGGCTGACAGGGCATGCCGCGCATGGACTTACCAACCAACCGGTTGAAAACCATGACAGGGCAAGTTTCAGGCCAGCCTAGTTCGGCTTGAACCAATCGCCTAGTGCGTTGCCGCATTGGCGCATTTCATTGTTAAGGGGCGAGGTTAAGGGCCGCGCCCGATGCGCGCTGGCTAAGATGCGCAAAAATCCGTTCGCATGGCAGAACTGCGCGAAGGTGACTGGCTCAAGCGCTGCGAACCTGATTGATAAGATGGGCACCCGTCCGGGAATCGTCTTTTGCCTCTCCAAGGTATCTTTCTGAAGCTTCTCTCCGTCCTGGCTTTCACGGCCATGGTGACGCTGATCAAGCTGCTTGGTGATCGCGTGCCCGTTGGGCAGGTGGTGTTTGCGCGCGCCTTTTTCGGGCTTTTGCCGCTCATAGCCCTCATCACGTGGGAGCGAAGCTGGAACTCTGCCATCGCAACGCGCCGGCCGTTGGGCCATATGGGCCGCGCCCTGGTTGGGCTTGCTGCCATGTCGATGTGGTTTGCCGCTTTGTCGCGCTTGCCGCTGCCCGATGCGACGGCGATCAGCTTTGCTGCACCCCTCATCACCACCGCTTTGGCGGTTGTGCTGTTGGGCGAGGTGGTGCGGCTTTATCGCTGGGCGGCCATTCTTGTTGGGTTCTTGGGCGTACTCATCATTCTCTCGCCCAATCTGGGACTGGTCGGTGCGCTGGATGACCCTGTCCGCCAAACTGGCGCGCTATTGGCACTAGCGTCTGCGGCTTGCATGGCGCTCGCACAGATCTTTGTGCGTAAGCTGGTCAAGACCGAGACGACGACGGCAACGGTTTTCTATTTTTCAGCTTGCGCCTCGGTGTTTTCGCTCTTCACGCTGCAATTTGGTTGGGTGATGCAGGATGCAACAACGCTTCTGATGCTGCTTGCAATCGGGCTTCTTGGCGGGATCGGGCAAATTCTGATTACCCAAGCTTTCCGGTTCGCCGATGCTTCGGTGGTTGCGCCGTTCGATTACACCGCGATGATCTTCGCGCTGGTGATCGGCTACCTACTTTTCGACGAAGTGCCAGGCATCGCGGTACTGGCCGGTTCGGTTTTGGTTGTTGGCGCGGGGCTGTTTGTGATCTACCGCTAACACCAGATAGGTATTGCGCGCGGGTCAGCGGGTGTGCCGCGCACGCCAAGCTAATCGCTCGCCCCGTCCGCAAAGACCTCGCATTCATGGCCGATCGCACGCCCCGTACACAACAGAACGAAGCCGATGCCCATGCCTTTTCGGGTCAATTGGGCAAGACCATTCAACGTCTGCGTAAGGCGTACAATCTGTCTCTGTCGGAGCTTTCCGAACAATCAGGTGTTGCCAAGTCGATCATTTCACAGATTGAGCGGAACGAGACCAACCCGACGCTCGCGACGATCTGGCGCCTTTCCCAGGCACTCGACGTGTCGATCGACCGCGTCCTTTCTGCGGCTCACGACGCTGATTTTGTTGAGGATATTCCACCCAACGATATGCCGCTGCTGACGTCAGAAGACGGCAAGATGCAGTTGACCATCATCGGTTGGTCGAAAACGGTGGAATGGCTGCAATGGTACGATGTGGCGGCCGAGCCGGGCGCCGTTCTGGAGTCCGAAGGCCATCAACGCGGCTCCATTGAATGCCTGTCGGTGCTTGAGGGCACGTTTGAAGTTACCGCCGGGCAGGAAACGAGGCGTGTAGAAGCCGGCGGTACTGTGCGCTACCGCTGCGACCGCCCTCATACCGTTCGGTGTTTGGATGGCGCACCCAAAGGGCGCGCCACCATGGTCTGCATCCTCAAAGCCGCTGTGATGGAATAGCAGCTTTAGGCGACGCTCTTTGCCGATCTCCTAGAACGTGCGGGCCAGAAGTCCGCCATCCATCAAAATGTTCTGGCCGGTGATGTAACCGGCATGTGCTGAGCACAGGAACGCGCAGGTGTTGCCGAATTCGTCGGGCGTGCCGAACCGTTTGGCCGGGATAACGGCGATGGAACCGGCGGTCGTTTCTTCCAGGCTTTTGCCTGAGCGTTCTGCCTGGAAGGTCAGGTTGCTTCGGATGCGATCGGTGTCGAATTTGCCCGGCAGCAGATTGTTGATCGTCACATTGTGCTGCGCGGCTGTCGCGCCCACGCCTGCGAGGAAGGCTGTGAGCCCTGCGCGCGCGCCGGATGAGACGTCCAGACCAGGTATCGGCCTCAGCACAGAAGACGACGTGATGTTGACGATGCGGCCGAACTTGCGCTCCTGCATGCCGGGCAGGGCGCGCTTGGTGATCTCAATTGGCGTGATCATGTTCTGCATGACGCCAGCGAGCACGGCATCCTGATCGATGTCCTCGAATGGCTTGCTGGGCGGGCCGCCATTGTTGTTCACAACGATGTCTGGGTTCGGGCAGGCCTCAAAGAGAGCATTCTGGCCCTCTTTGGTTGAGATATCGCTGGCCACCACCGCAACGCTGGCTGCTCCGCGCGCCATCAGATCATCGTGAGCGGCTTTCAGCGCCTCGCTGTTGCGGCCATTGATGACCAGGTTGCAGCCTGCATCGGCCAGCGCTTTGGCGCAACCAAGACCCAGGCCGCGGCTTGATGCGCCGACGATGGCCCATTTGCCGGCAATTTGAAGATCCATGAGTGAGAAGCCTTTTTTCTGAACGTGTTTGGCCGGTGAGGCCGTTTGGAGTGCTTGTTGCGCGTGCGACCATGGTTGACCTGGAAGACACAGCCTGTGTCACAAAAGTGACAATGGAATCCTCTTAAAGGCCATCGGTATTCGTCAGGTCTGGCGTCGATGCGTTTTGCGCACTAAATGCAGAGCTCGACACCGGGACGCGCAGCTTCGGCAAGCAGGTCGACAAGGCTTGTCGGTTGAAGCCATCAAGACGTCAACCCGGCTGGCTTGGGTTGGTCGCTGCTGCGGCTCGTTCCAGCGCCGAAGAGGATCGAACCATGAAAACGCCGCCAGGCTTCACGGATCAGACGTTCAACGATCCCGATAGCGGCACGGATGATGATCAGGCTGCCGATGCGCGCCGGTTCCGCACGCTCTTCCTATCTGACGTGCATTTGGGATCGCGCGGCTGCCAGGCCAATCTGCTCCTTGATTTCATGCGCTACCATGACGCCGACACGATCTACCTGGTTGGTGATATTGTTGATGGCTGGCGGCTGAAGAAGCGCTGGCACTGGCCACAGGCCCACAATGACGTGGTTCAAAAGCTGTTGCGTAAGGGCCGTAAGGGCGCGCGCATTGTCTACCTGCCGGGCAATCATGACGAGTTTCTGCGTGATTACCTCGGTCTGACGATGGGCGGCATTGAGATTGTCGATACGACTGTGCACGAAAGTGCCGATGGCAAGCGCTATCTGGTCTGTCATGGCGACCAGTATGATGTCGTCGTTCGTCACGCCAAATGGCTCGCCTTCCTGGGGGACTGGGCCTACAACTTTGCGCTCCAGACCAACATTTACATCAATCTCGTCCGCCGGCGGCTGGGCTGGGATTATTGGTCCTTGTCGGCTTGGGCGAAGAACAAGGTGAAGAATGCCGTCAGTTTTATCGGCCGGTACGAGGACACGCTGAGCACGGAGGCTGGGAAGGCCGATGTCGATGGCGTGATCTGCGGCCATATCCATCATGCGACGATGCACGATGTGAATGGGGTTCACTATGTGAACACAGGCGATTGGGTGGAAAGCTGCACGGCGGTTGCCGAGCACGAGGACGGCTCGTTCGAGCTTATCAAATGGACCCGTCTGAGCGCCGCCGGAGAGGCCGAGTTGAAAGCGGCGAAGGGCAAGAGCGAACCTGTTGCCGCCGATGCGTCCGAAGTTTTGGCTTTTGACACGATAGCGGGTAAGCAGAAATCTTCGTCAGACCAATCCGCGGCTGCCTAACGCTGCGGCACCGCGTCAAGGTTTCTCCACCTCATGGATGAATTCAATGCATCGAATCCGGCGCGCGCGCTGATCGTGTCGGATGCCTGGCATCCGCAAATCAATGGCGTGGTGCGCACCATCGAATGGATGGTCAAGGAAGCTCCCAAGTTCGGCGTCGATCTTCAGGTCTTGGGGCCAGCGCGCTTTCGCACCATGGCCATGCCCGGCTATCAGGAAATTCGCCTTGCCCTGGCCCAACCACGCTCCATCCGCCGGGCCATCCGGGCAGAGGAGCCACGGGCCATCCACATTGCCACTGAGGGGCCTCTGGGCTCCGTCGCGCGGCGTTTCTGCCTGAAACACAAGCTGGGGTTCACCACCAGCTATCACACGCGGTTTCCGGAGTATCTGCGTGCCCGCCTGCCGGTTCCAGAAAGCTGGAGCTACGCGCATTTGCGACGGTTTCACAACGCCGCGACCAATGTGATGGTCGCAACACCCAGCTTAGAAGATGAGCTGCGTGAAAAGGGGTTTGAGAACATGGTGCGCTGGTCGCGCGGCGTTGACCTTGATCGCTACTACCCGCGCCCGGGCGTTGAACTGCCTTTTCCAAAGCCGATTTTCGTCTATGTTGGCCGCGTTGCAGTTGAGAAGAACCTTGAGGCATTCCTCGACCTTGATCTGCCGGGCACCAAGCTCATCGTTGGCGGTGGTCCGGCTTTGGACAGTTTGAAAGGACGCTACAGTGATGCCGTGTTCACCGGCCCTAAGCTCGGCGAGGAATTGGCCGAGTATTATGCCGGCAGCGATGTGTTCGTTTTCCCAAGCCTCACCGATACGTTCGGCATCGTACTGCTGGAAGCCGCTGCGTCTGGTTTGCCCGTGGCGGCGTTTCCTGTGACAGGGCCGAAGGACGTGATCACCGATCCCAAGGTTGGTGTGCTTTCAAACGATCTTCGAGAAGCCTGTTTGGGGGCGCTTGAGCTTGACGGCGCGGATGCGGCAGCGTTTGCTCAGGACCATAGTTGGCACGAAAGCGCAAAGGCGTTTTTCAAACACCTTTGTCCCCTCAAGGCCGATTGGAGCCTTCCTGATTATGATCACTGAGCCCGCCAAGGCATTGCCGCTAAGCGCCATCGAGGCTGCATCGGAACGGCTTGCCGGGCAGGCGGTTGCGACCCCTCTTGTTTCCAATGGCGAGTTGGACCGTCGGACAGGCGGCCAGGTTCTCTTAAAGTGCGAAAATCTTCAACGGACCGGCTCTTTCAAATTTCGCGGCGCCTACAACACGATCGCTTCGCTGAGCGAGTCCGAGCGCGCTCGGGGTATTGTCGCTGTTTCGTCCGGCAATCATGCGCAGGGCGTGGCCGAAGCGGCGCGGATGTTCGGCGTGCCAGCGACCATCTGCATGCCCGGTGATGCACCGGCGGTTAAAACCGCCCGCGTTCGCAGATCAGGTGCGCAGATCGTGCCATACAACCGGCAGAAGGATGATCGCAACGCCATGGCAGAGGCCCTGGCGTTGGAGAAAGATGCGATTTTTGTCCGCCCCTATGATGATTACCGCGTTATGGCCGGGCAGGGCACGGCGGGACTTGAGGCCGCCAAGGCGCTGCAATCGCTTGACCTGACACCCGACATTGGCCTGGTATGCTGCGGTGGCGGTGGCCTGTGTGCAGGTGTTTCCACCGCGTGGCGCGCGGCGTTCCCAGCTATGGCGATCTATGCGGTGGAACCGGACGGTTTTGACGACACAAAGCGCTCGCTCCAGGCTGGCCAGCGGCTTGAGAACGAGACCGGTAAGCGCTCTATCTGCGATGCGATCCTGACCGAGAGACCCGGCGCACTGACTTTTCCGGTCAACGTGGCCAACGGCGTTGAGGGTCTGACCGTAAGCGACGACGAGGTGCTCGCAGCGATGGCCTTCGCGTTCCACGAGCTGAAAATGGTTCTGGAACCTGGCGGCGCTGTCTGCCTGGCTGCCTTGCTGACTGGGCGGCTCGATGTGACCGGAAAGACGGTTGTTGCCGTTCTCTCGGGTGGCAATGTGGACAGCTCGATGATGGACCGCGCTTTGGCGTCCGTCGCTTGAACCCTAGACCGTCAGTTCTTCAAGAGAACAGTGCGATGCGCTCTTCGTTGGTGTAGGGCACGGGCTCTTCTTCTACCGGATCATTATCCGTTGCCGGTTCGCTTCCCAGGTCCTCAGCATCGAGCGTTTCTGCTTCAAGGCTTTCTGCCTCGACGAGCGCTGAGTCCAATTCCTCTTCGCTATCCGCCACGAGCTCAGGCGCTGGAATGTACTCTGTTTAGAAATCGGCATCTAGTGAGACTTAATCGTCTTCGTCGCCGACATCGATGCTTTCGGCATCAAAAATGTCCTGACCGAGCGGGCTTTCCTCCTCAGCGGCGGCCTTATCGGCAGGCTCCACAGAATCGTCAGCGTTCTGTTCTTCGCTTGGCGTTTCGATGAACATGTCGGTGGCTGCACTGTCGACGTCGAAATCATCTGGCATGTCGACCAGAACCGTTCCGCTGCCACGCACCGATGCATATTCCTGGATGGCTTCCAGGTCCCGAGCAGAATCGCCAGCCTCCAGCATGTCGCTGCCGGCAAATTCCAGCGCATCGACATCAAAAATGTCCGGTGCTGCTTCGGACTGGTCCAGAGCGGCCTCAATCAGCGTTTCATCGGCTGCCTGATTAAGAATTTCGGCATCGTGCAGTTCCACCACCATGTCATCGGTGATGATTGAGGATTCAGTGTCCTCGCCATCCGTCTCAGCGTTAGAGGCTCGCTCTTCGCTCAGGGCCTTTTGATCTGCTTTCTGGTCATCCGCAGCGCCATCAGGCGTTTCATCGTCATCTTTGTCGCTGGCGGAAGCCACAGTTCCGCCGGGGTCTGAGGCGATTTCTGGCGGCGCCTCGACACCATTCTCGTCGCCGGCTTCAGGTTCGCCTGCAACAGCCGCCGAGCCTTCATCCTTGTCTTCGGTTTCCTCGTCGACCTGGATGGCGTCGAAATCGGCCATTTCGGCTTCCAGATCACCGCCAGCTTCGTCGCCTACTTCCCGTTCAGCGTCGAAGGATGCCGTATTGGAATCGCCGAACATTGCGTCGACGTCATCCTGCTCAATGCCATCGCCCTCAGGCGCTGGACCGTTCAAGAGGTGGGCGTCGGGGCGGCTGTCGTTTTCTTGGTGAGCGGCGAGCTGGGGTCCGCTCGATGCATCGTCGTCGGCTGTCGAACCAGAACTGTTTAGGCCTGCATTGCCGGCTGCCGGCTGGCTGCCCGCATCGTCCTTGATGCCCAGCACTTCCATCATCGCGCCGACACGTCGTTCGACATAGGAGACCAGTTGCACAACCTTGTTGGAGCGCTGGCCTGTCAGGTCCTGGAAGGAACAGGCCGTGTAGACATCGATGATCTTGCTTTCGATGATGTCGCACTGGGTTTCGCTTGCGCCTTCCTCACGCAGCACCCAGACGACTTCCTGGATCTTTTCCGCCGCCTCAAGGATTTCCGAGGTGGCCTTCTCGGTCTGCTCAACAATGGCTTCCAGCTCGACCGTCGCCGTGCCGAAATGGTCTGGCTGTTCACCCTGACCGCCCAGTTCTTGAACTTCGAGTTTCACCCTTGTGATGGCCTCGGCCAAATCCAGCACATTGTGGCTGAGAAGGGCCATAGAGGTTTCATCGGCACTGGCCGCCGGCTGCTCGCCCAAGCGTTCTTCCAAGCGCTCGATAGCCGACAGCACACGTTGGGTAGCGGTGTTCCGATTGCGTTTGGCGTACTCCTTTAGGAACCAGCGACCACGCGCGGTTTCCATGACGGCGGCTTCAATGGCGTCGTAATCGGATTCGGATGGCTCACTCGCCTGAGCAGGCGCCGGCAACGTGGTTGCCGTTCCGTCTTCGGAACCATCTTGGTCCAAATCTGTAACCTCGCCAGGAGTGTCGCTCATTCGTTGAACCTATGCCACGCGCCTCAAGCGTTGCCGCAGGGCTTCATCTTGTGCTCAAGATGAGAGTGCGAGGTTCCAATCCCGCTTCGCCCAACCCCATTCGACCCATACGGTGCCGGTTCTGTTGGCAGGTCTTCGTACCTGCCGAGCGAATCGATCCCGCCTGGCCGACAGCCTAAGGTCTCACCCCATGCAATCGCCAGACGTCATTGCAAACGATGCTGGTCACCAAAGGGTTACCGTGGCCGCTTTGTTTGTGGCTTACCTTGCGGGATTCGGGGTTTTTATTCCGTTTTTTCCCGTATGGCTGGGTTTTCTGGGTCTGAGCGCTGGTTGGATCGCCGTTTTGGTTGCCGTTCCGCTGGTGATTCGGGTGTTGACAACATCGTTCGTGGCGGACCTTGCCGAGCGGGCCGACGACCCCCGCCAACCCCTTTTGTGGCTTTCGATAGCGACCGTTTTGCTGTTCGCGATCCTGCCCGTGCTCGATCTTTTGGGTGGTGAGACTTTTTCTGTCAGTTCACCCTGGGTCCTGTTGATGGTGATTGCGGCCATGGCGGTCGGCTGGAATGCGCTTTTGCCTCTGTGCGATGCGCTCGGCATCCAGGTTTCGAAGCAGACGGGCACCGCCTATGGCATTTTGCGGGTCGGCGGATCGATTTCCTTTGTTGTCGTCAGTTTTGCTGCCGGTGTCGCGATCGATCGCTATGGTGTTTCGATCATTCCCTGGCTGATCCTGGCGGCGTTCTCTTCGCTGATTGTGGTCAGCCTGCTTCTGCCGGAGTCGGTGCGCCACAAGCCTGCCGATGCTGGGTCTGCGGTTCATGCCGCCAAGATGCGGTCCGGCTGGGTTTGCTTTCTGCGCCGCAAGGGCGCGATGAGCGTGTTCATCGGTGCCGGTTTGATGCAGGCAAGCCATGCCATGCTTTACAGCTTTGGCAGCCTTTCCTGGGGCTCGCAGGGCTTTTCCGAGACATCCATCGGTCTCCTATGGGCGTTTGGCGTGGTCTGCGAAGTGGTGCTGTTCTTCGTGTCCGCGCCGATCATTGCCCGTATTGGTGCGCGCGGGCTTTTGATCGTCGGCGGCATAGGAGCAACGATCCGCTGGGTAGCACTCGCTTTCGCGCCCGACCTTTTTGCTACGGCGGCTCTCCAGGTCCTGCATGCCTTGTCATTCGGCATGTCCCATCTGGCGCTGATTGCCTACACGACCCGCCGGGCCAGACCGCGGGAGTTGCGAGCCGCTCAGGGTGTTTACGGCGTTGTGTCCGGTGCGCTGATGGCGGCGGCGACGCTCGCCGCTGGCCCGCTCTATGAGCAGTTCGGCGCGTTTTCCTACATGGCCATGGCCGGCATGACGGCACTCGGCGTTGCGATCATCGTCGTCAACCGCGTGCGGATTCCTGGCGGTGAGCCAAACCGAACGGCCTAGCCCCAAAGGGCTGATGGTGGGGGCAAGAGCGTGCTGCCAACGAAGCAGAGGGCAAGGTTGCGGTCATCCGCCAGCAGGAGCGGTGCATCCAGATCAACAAAATCAGCATCCGGCGTAAGCAGCGTCGCCGGTGCCATGGCCAGCGATGATCCCATCATGCAGCCGATGAAGACGCCAAAGCCGGCTTCTTTGGCAGCCTGTTTCATGGCGAGCGCCTCGGTACGGCCGCCGGTCTTGTCGAGCTTGATGTTCACCATGTCGTAAAGGCCGACCAGTTTCGCCAGGCTTGCGCGATCATGGGCGCTTTCATCGGCGCACAGCGTCACCGGGTGCGGGCGTTCTGCCAACACAGCGTCTTCGCCGGAGGGCAGGGGCTGTTCGACCATGGCGATGCCAAGCTCGGCTGCCAGATCAAGCCAGTCCCAAACGACATTGGAGGACCAGGCTTCATTGGCATCCACGATGATTTTTGCGTCACCCGCATGACCGCAAACAGCGCGCATGCGGTCCGGGTCGCCGTCACCACCGAGTTTGACCTTCAGCAGGGGGCGGTTGCGGTTTTCAAAGGCTGTGATCGCCATCGCATCCGGTGTGTTGAGACTGAGTGTATAGGCGGTTGCGACGGGCTGTGGCGCGGTCAGCTTGGCAAGCGCATAGGCCGGTTTGCCGGCCTGCGTGGCGTCCTGATCCCAAAGGGCGCAATCAACCGCGTTGCGTGCCGCGCCGGCCGGCAGAAGGCCTTGAAGCGCCTCGCGATCAAGGCCGTGTTCCAGTTGTGGACGGATGGCGTTGATAGCTTCAGACACGCTCTCGACCGTCTCGCCATAGCGCGCATAGGGCGTGCACTCGCCGCGACCGGTGGCGTCCCCTTCGCTCAGGGACACGGTGACGACATCGGCATGGGTGCGGCTGCCCCGCGAGATGGTGAAGCTGCCACGGATCGCAAAGCGATCATGGGTGATGGCAAGCTGACGCTTGTTGGCCGTCATATCGATCAGCGCGGCGTCATCGCGGCGAGGGCGTCCACCAGCCCGTCGACGCCAAAGCGCACAGGGTCCGTTGTCGGCAGGCTGTATTCCGCTTCAATTTCGCTGATGCACTTTTTGGCCGCTGCCTCATCCAAGGCAGCCGTGTTGACCGCGATGCCGGTGCAATGAATGGCAGGATTGGTGAGCGAGCCCATGGAGATCGTGCTGACGATGACCTGCTGGATGGTTGGCAGCGGTGTGGGTACGCCGCGCATCGTCGTGCGCGTTGGTTCGTGGCAGACTATGAAAGCGTCAGGCTGAGAGCCGTGCAGAAGGCCAAGCGACACACCGGCGAAGGACGGGTGGAACAGGGAGCCCTGGCCTTCAACGACGTCCCAATGGTCGGGATCGTTGGCCGGCGCGATCCATTCGGCGGCGCCAGAGATGAAGTCGGCAACCACCGAATCGATCGCCAAACCGCGACCGGAGATCAGCACGCCAGTCTGACCAGTCGCGCGGAAGCTGGCCTTCATGCCACGTTCCGTCATGGCCTTCTCCAAGGCGAGGGCAGTGTATTTTTTGCCGATAGAACAATCGGTTCCGACAGTCAGCACGCGCAAACCTGCGCGCTTCGTTCCCTTGCCAGTGGCAAGCGACTGATCGACGTGGCGAACATTGTGCAGGGCACCGCCTTGGGCCGTGGCAGCCTGCTGAATGGCTGGGATGGCCTCAAGCCGTGTGTGCAGGCCACTGGCCACATCCAGCCCGGCTTCCAGCGCGGCGACAATGTTGGCAACCCAATGGTCCGGCAGCACGCCACCGGCGTTTACCGCGCCGATCACAAAGGTCTTGGCGCCTTTCTCAACTGCTTCGGCCAGCGAAATGTCCGGCAGCCCCGTATCGGCCTGGCAACCTTCCAGCCGAATCTGGCCGACACACCAGTCGCGGCGCCAGTCGACGATGCCCATCGCCGTCTTGGCAGCCAAAGCGTCGGGCACATCGCCCAGGAACAGAACGTAGGGTTTGAGAATGTCAGCCATGATACCTTGATTGAATTTGGAAAAGCAGCGTCATTGCGATGAGCAGGTTGCATATTTTGCAAGGGTGGGAAATGGCTTTAACCCAGCCATCGTCTCCTTGTTATGATGTGCGTGCACGAAACGGAAACCCAAGAGCTTGTCGGCTTCATCATCCGAGTTGTTATGGACTGGACGCGCCCGCCCTGAAGACAAGGATCAGGGTGGTGAGCCCGCGCGTGTTGAACGCCGGGCGAACGGTTTCGCGGTCAGCGGCGATTGGGTGCGTGCCCATGTTCGCTCCGCGCTTATGGATGAAGCTTTTTCAGCCGATGGGTTCGATTCCCAGGTCGGTAACGGCAAGCAAACACTGTCCATTGATGCCTCCCAGCTTGGTGCTCTCGACACGCTAGGGTGCCTGGCTCTGGCCGATCTGCGGGATGGACTTGCCAAGGCGGGTCACGAGGTCAGCTTCATCAATCTGCCCGACGATAAGCTTGATCTTTTCGATGCCGTACGGGCGCAGGCGGGCAGCGAAGCGCCGAAAACGCGCGGGTTTGCACTTGATGATCTGGTGGCCATGTTCGGGCGTGGCGTCAGTGCGCTTTGGTCTGACCTCTTGAACGTCACCGGCATGCTGGGGCTGGTGTTGACCTCCATCGCCTGGACGCTGATGCGGCCAACCCGTTGGCGTTTCAATGCTTTTATCACACAACTGGATAAGAGCGCGCTGCGTGCGGTGCCCATCATCATTCTCATTCAATTCGTGATTGGTGGCATCATCGCGCAACAGGGCGTCTATCAGTTGCGGCTGTTTGGGGCGGAAATCTTCGCCATCGACCTGGTGGCCATTCTGGTACTGCGCGAGATCGGCGTTCTGATTTCCGCCATTATGGTCGCTGGTCGTACCGGGTCGGCTTTCACTGCCGAGATTGGCGCAATGCGCATGCGCGAGGAGGTCGATGCGATGCGCGTCATCGGGCTTGATCCGGTGGATGTGCTGGTGATCCCCCGCGTCGTCGGACTGGTCTTCGCTCTGCCGCTCCTCACCGTGATAGCCAATGCGGCTGCACTGGCGGGCGGTATGCTGGTCGTTTGGATTTACTCAGGCATCGATCCGGTTGTGTTCATCGACCGGATGCACAATGCGATCCTGCTGGAAACTGTCATGGTGGGGCTCATCAAGGCGCCCTTTATGGCCATGGCCATTGGCTGCATCGCCTGCGTTGAGGGCTTCCGTGTGCAAGGCAGCACCGAATCGCTGGGTCAGCGGGTCACGGCATCTGTGGTGAAGTCCATTTTTGTTGTGATCGTCATGGACGGGGTGTTCGCCATGTTCTTCGCCTCAATCGACTACTAAGGGGCACGCATGGCGCTTCCTCAAACCCCTGACGATGCTCCGCAGCCTGTTGGCGACGGCATTATCGAGGTGCGCGATCTGGAAGTCGGGTTTGGCGATGTGACCATTCTGGATGGTCTTGATCTGTCAGTGCGTCGCGGCGAGATTCTTGGCATAGTCGGGGCATCGGGAACCGGTAAATCGGTGCTTCTGCGAGCGATTTTGGGCCTGAACGCCCACCGCCGTGGCACGGTGGACATGCTTGGTGAGCCTTACAACCGCCTGGACGATAAAGCGCGAGCGCTGCTCGACCGGCGATTGGGCGTCCTCTTCCAGCATGGAGCGCTGTTTTCCTCGCTCAATGTTCTTCAGAACGTTCAGGTGCCCATGCGCGAGCATTGGCGCCTCGACCAGCCGACCATGGACCGGCTCGCCATGGTGAAGCTTGGCATGGTGGGATTGCAGCCTGACGCAGCGCTGAAAGCACCGTCTGAGCTGTCCGGTGGCATGATCAAGCGCGTGGCTCTGGCGCGGGCGTTGGCGCTCGATCCAGAGCTTGTGTTTCTTGATGAGCCGACATCGGGGCTCGACCCGCTCGGCGCCTCAGCCTTTGATGAGCTGATCGCTGATCTGCGCTCCGCGCTTGGCCTCACGGTCTTCATGGTCACGCATGATCTCGATAGCCTGTTCTCGGTTTGCGATAGGGTTGCCGTTCTTGGCGACAAGAAGGTGCTCACTATCGGTCCGGTGGAAGAAGTGCGCCGGTTCGACCACCCGTGGGTTCAGAGCTATTTCAATACCGGCCGTGCCTTCGGACGCTGAGTGTTCATGCTCCAGAACGTGCTGGTTTTGCTGGCAAACGGGGAAAACGCGCAACGGTCACAAAAAAAGCTGGTCCGGTTGAGCCCGGATCAAAGGTGAGCTCTAGGCTTGCGCCTCTTGCCGGGTTAAGCGACTCGCATGGAAACGCGCGCCAATCACATTGTTGTCGGGCTCTTTGCGCTTGCCGTTATCGCGGCGGCGCTCGCGTTCATTTATTGGGTGGTCGAGATCGGCAGCGGCGAGGAGCGCGCTGAGATCATTTTCCAGTTCAGCGGGCCGGTGAATGGGCTGAACATTGGCAGCCCGGTGCTTTTCAACGGCATCCAAATCGGTCAGGTGCGCTCGCTGTCGCTGAACCCCAACGATCCGCAGGAAGCGCTGGCGCTGGCCGATGTCGACGCGACGGCGCCTGTTCGCTCTGACACCGAAGCATCGCTGGGCATCACCGGCATCACAGGCACGGCCTTCATTGATCTGCGCGGTGGGAGCATCGATTCCCCGCCGGTGCTTGATCCCAATGTCCCGATCATCATGCCGGCTGAGAACTCGGTCGTTCAGGACCTTATCGATGGCGCGCGCAATGTTTTGGCGCGTGCCGATTTTGCGATGGAGACCATCGAGAACTTTCTGCTCGTCAACGAGCCCTATCTCACCCAGACAATCGCCGATGTGAATGAGATCGTCGGCGTCGTGGCATCGCAATCCGACAGCATTGAGCAGTTGATGGAGGGCGTTGGTGCCATTGCGACAGAGATTTCCGGGCTTTCCGGCCGTTTGGAAGGCATCATCTCTGGGTCAGAAGAGCTGATTGCCGCGATTGAACCTGAAGCAGTGGGCGAGATCGTGGAGAATGTCCGCCTGGCCTCGGCTGATTTGCGCGGCATTGGCGATGATGCGCGCGCCTTGGTGGCACGCGGTGATGCGGTCTTCGACCAACTCGATCAGTCGGCGACCACGCTGAACGCAACGCTTGACGGCGCGCGGGCCGTGGTGGCGGCCAGCGATCCGGAGGCAATCGAATGTACGGTTGGCAATGTCAGCACATTTGCAGCCCAATTGCCCGGCGCAGGCGAGCGGGTCGACCGGGTTCTGGCGGCCGCCGAGGAAGCCACAACCGATGTGACGGCCTTCACGCAGAGCCTTGAAGACAATGCAGGCCAGGTGGATGCCATCTTTGAAGATGCCGTCCTTATAGCGGATCGTCTGGAGGTTGCCTCACGACGGATCGACGGCTTGCTTGGTCAGGTCGGCGGCCTGCTCGAAGAGGAAGGCACGCAAGGTCTTATCGGCGATGCGCGCGAGGCGGCGCGGGCCCTTCGCAATGTGGCAGTTGCGTTTGAAGGTCGCTCGGAGGAAATTGCCGGGGGGCTGGCCCGGTTTTCAACCCGTGGTTTGCAGGATGTGGAGGCACTTGTCAGCGATGGGCGACGTGGCTTGAGCCGTTTGGAGCGCGTGGTGACGTCCATTGAGCGCAATCCGCAGCAGTTCATCTTTGGCGATGATCGGGCTCCAGAGTATGCGCCGAGGCGGCGTTAGGTGAGGGCATTGGTGTGAGTGATCTCCTGATAGGTTCTTCACGATTCAAACAGGCGTCGTCACGTCTTCGTTTGGCCGCAGTTGTTGCTGGTGTTGCTCTGCTTGCTGGTTGCTCAACGCTCAGCCTGGAATCGGCTCCGCGCATTTATGATCTTCGCGCACCGGCCGACATCGAGGTTGGCCAGAGCCGGACAGGTCGACAGCTTCTGGTCGCCGATCCAGCCGCCGTGCGCTTCTACGCGACAGCCCGCATTGTGGTGCGCGACAGCGAGGCGACGCTCGCTTATTTCCCTGGCGCGCTCTGGTCGGACGCGTTGCCAGACCTGGTGCAGGCACGGTTTGCCGAAGCGCTTGAACGGACTGGCCGTGCCCGCGCCGTTGGGCGTCCTGGTCAGGGTCTTTTGATCGACACGCAGTTGGTGCCGGAGATCCGTGCCTTTGAAGTGGTCATTGGACCGGATGGTACAGCTGTCGCCGTCGTCGATATCGCGCTCAAGGTAATGAACGATGCCAATGGCCGCATTCTGGCCAGCCGCGATTTCGGCGTTCAGGTCCCGGCGGCAACTGACAGCGTGGACGACAGTGTCGCCGCCCTAAATGCGGCCTTGGACGCTGCGCTGCGCGACATGGTGGTGTTTGTTCTCGACGCTGTGTAAGCGCGACCCTCGATTTAAAAGCACGATCTAGAATATTGAAAACAAAGAAAAACCCGCTGCCTTTTCGGCAGCGGGTTTTGCGTTTGTATCAGTCTTGTTCAGGCGTTAGCTGCCGAAGCGACCCAGTGCCTGGCCGACCACCGTATAAAGGCGTCCATCGTCAGACATCAGCAGTTCGCGGGTCTCCGACCGGCTGGCGCGGCGAGAGGCCATATCGCGCAGTGTTGATTCAAAGGCCGTGACATGGTTCTGCGCGGCGCGGCGCAGATCGTTGTCGCGGGCCAGCTGGCGGCGGATGTCGTCATAGGCATCCTGCCCCGACAGCGTGAACAGGCGGCGCGAGAAGCTCACCTTGTTGCCGGCCAGATAGCTGTCCCACTGCTGAGCATAGGTGCGCTCATCAATGGCATCAGCGAGCTGGCTGCGGATGTCGGCGAGTGGGCCTGACTTGTCGTCGGACGAGGCGCGACGCAACAAATCGCTGATCCAGCCGCCCGATGGCGCTTCTTCGGCGTCACGTGCCGTCGGGGCAGGCGTGGGTGCAACCGCCTGACGAACGTTTTCCATCGACCGCACAATGTCGGCGCTTGTGTCTGTGTTAAGCGCGGTGGCCTCAGCGCTGAGGGCCGCCGGCGCGGCTGATCCACTGCTCCGTCGAACAGGGGCCGGGGCCGGCTTGCTCGGCGTCACACCGCGCGTGGAGGCATCGCTTGCATTGCCTTCGCTCGACACGAGGCTTGCCAGTTCCTTCAGTGCGTTGACCTGCTCATTGACCACCTGACGCAGGGCGGCTGCGCTTTCGCGAGCTTCTTCTGGCAGTTCAAAGACACCGCGACGGATGTCCGAGCGCGTGGTGTTGAGCTCTGAGTTGAGGTCGCCGGACAGCTTGCGCATATCGCCGGCGGCTTCCTGGAAGCTGGACATGGCGTTTTCAAGCGCCCCGCGCAGTTCGCGGACGATGTCATCCTGCGCCTGGCGTACCGCTTCGGTTGCGCGCGCGCTCTCGCTGTTGGCGGTTTCACGCAAGGCGCTGAACTGCGAGATAACGCCCTTGGCTGCATCGTCTGCCGCAAGCGACAGAGCGGAGGCGAGGGCAGCCGAGCGCTCTTCGGCATCCATCAGCGTGGAGGCAAGGCGTTCGGAGGTCAGCTGCAAGGCCTGTTCGGCGCGGTCCGCACGGTCGGCAATTCCGTCGCTGCCGGTGCCAAGATTGCTCACCTGCCCACCAACGGACTCTTCGAGTTTCTCGGTGGTCCCCATATAATATAACAAAACACCTGAAAGGGCGCGGCCATGCGCGGCGAAGCGAGCGGACAGATCGACGATGGAGCTCAAAACATCAGTTGAGATGCCGCTCAGCGCCCGCAACTGGTCCTCCAACGCCTGGCTGGTGGTTGCGGTATCAGTGCTCAAGCTTTGAACGGAGGTGGCGAACTGACCCATTTTCTGCTCCAGAACCTCGGTCATGGAGGTGAGGGTCTGCGCAGAACCATTGAGCATGGATTCCACCGCACCGTTTACCGAGCCAACGCGGTCGGCCAGTGATTGCAGGTCCTCATTGAGGAGGCTGCGGGTGCGGGCGAAGGTCGTGACGGCATCACGGACCCGCTCATCCATGGTTGCGTCAATGGACTGGGTCGCTGCCGCGATACCGGATTCAAGCGTGCTGGTGCGCGCTTCCAACGCCCCGGACAATTCCTTGGAGCGGCTGTCGAGGACAGAGCCCAGCTGATTGGTAGCCGACTGGAGGCGCTGTTCCAGATTGTTGATGTTGTCGCCGAGCGAGGTCACCAATGCCTGGCCGCGATCATCCAGCACAACCTCGATAGCGCCGGTTTGCTGAGACAGCGCACTGCGCAGCTCGTCGGCTTTTTCGACGAGATTTTGGCTTGCCACCACCGTCTCATCATGAGCCGCGGTGCGGACCTGCGTTGCCGCGTCGACCATGGCGCGGGTCGCGGAGTTAACCTGTGCTTCAAAGCCAATCAGGGCATTGCGTGCCTCTGAATCCAGCGTCTGGCCAAAAGTCTCTGCCCGATCGGCAATGATGCCGTTAAGGGCTTGGGCCTGCGATTTGATTGTCTCGGAAACCTCATAGACCTTGACGCCGAGGGTCTTGCTGCCCTCGTTGGCCCGGTCTTGCATGAGGCTGGACAGCTCCGCCGTCTGGGCAGACATGGTTTCGCTGGCCGCCTGAATCCGCTCGGAAACAGCCTGATCGATTTCATCCTTGCCGGTTGCGAAGGCGGCTGCCACTTCGCGGGTGCGCTCAATCAAGGTTTCGGAGCTTTCGCGGCCACGGTTGGACAAGGCGCCATCCAACTGGTCGGCACGCTGTACAAAGGTGGAGGTCGCATCTTCAATGCGCTGGTTCACCCGCACATCGAAGGCCGACAGGCGCTCATCAACCGTGGTTTCAAGCTGCACGGTGCGTGTCTGAAGCGCGCTCGACAGGCTTTCGATCTGCTCGCGAAGCTGGTTGTCGATGGCTTCCGCGCGGGTTGTCAGGTCCCCGCCGACGGCGCTCATGGCGTCAGTGAGGCCCTGGGTGCGGTTGTCGATGGTGCTGACAAGCTCAGAGGTGGAGCTGTCGACTTGGCTCGCCAGATCGTTGGTTGTGCCTTCAACGCGGGTGACCAGATTGGTGGTCGTTTCGTTGACGTGGCGGGCCAGGTTGGCTGCCGCCTGATCAATCCGGCCGGTGATGTTGCCTGAGGTCTCTTCCACCTGGGTGGTCAGGTTCGTCGTGCTTTCGTCAACGCGAATGACAAGGCCAATGGCTGTCTGGTCAACGCGATTGACCAGGCCTGTTGCGGTCTGTTCCAGTTGATTGACGAAGTTGTCGGCGGTGTCGACGGCGCGGGTGCTGAGCTCATCGGCGGCGCCAATCAGGCGCCCTTCGCTTTGCTCAGTGTTTTCGCGCAGCGTGCTCACCAGATTGTTCACGCGTTCGATCAACCCATCGTTCATTTCCACCATGCGCGTTTCAACGGTGCCATTGGCTTCATTGACGACGTTGATGAACCGGTCTGCCCGTGCGCTCAGGTTCTCGATATAGTCGTTGGTGGACTGGTTGATCTGCTCGGACAGGACAGCTGAACGCTCGCCCAGAATGGCGGTTGCCTGGGCGGTTGCATGATCGATGCTTTCAGCCAAGGCATTGCGTTGGTTGAGGAACGACGCCTCAATGGCACCGGTGCGATCGGCAAGGGCAAGGTCAATGGCCTGCGTTTTGTCATCAAACAGCGCGCGGATCGAGTTGGCCCGATCCTGCAGGTGCTCATCCATGGCGGCCGTGCGGTCGACCATAGCGGCAACAAGCGCGTCGCTGTCTGCCTTCAGGACGGTTGCATAGTCCTCGGCCTGCTGGGTGAAGGCGGTGCTCATCTGCTCGCCGCGTTCCAAAATGATTTCAACAACGCGCTCGCCAACGGCCTGAATGTTGGATGTCAGGCTGCCCGTGCCGGCCTTGATGAGATTGTCGACAGCGTCCCGACCTTCGGCCAGGCGGGTGTCGACCAAGTCGAGGTCACGCAGGATGCTGGACTGAATGGACGAGCTTGTCTCATCCGCCGTCTTGCGCAGTTCCTCAAGCTTCATATCCACAGACGTGATGAGGGATTGTGCAGAGATTTCAAAGCCATCGCGCAGTTCAACACCGCGTTCTACGACGGCATCATGCAGACGTTCGGCGGATTTCTCCATGCGCTCGGCAAGGGCGCCGCCCTGTTCGGTGATGCTGTCGGAAATCTGCGTTCCAGCTTCATCAAGCTTGGCCGTGATGGCCGTGCCGCGCAGCTCCATACCAATGAGGAGCGAGTCTGCGGTCGTTTTCAGCGTCGTGGTCACATCCTCAGCGCGCATGGCGAAGGTTTCGGTGATGTTGTGGCTGGTTTCTTCCAGCTGACGCGTAACGTTGGAGCCGCGTGTTTCAAACTCGGTGACGATGGCGTCAGTGGTGCCGGCCAGGTCGGCGGCAATCAGCGATGAACGGTCACGCAGGGCGCCGTCCACATCCGACGACTTCTCAGCAATCTCGCGCACGATGTCGCCGCCGCTGATGGCCATCTTGTCGCTCACATCGAGACCGGTCGTTGAAAGCTGATCAACCAGGCGATCACCATGCTGCTGCAAGGTGCCGCTCATGGTTTCGCCGGCTTGGGAGAGAGCGGTGGTGATCTGCGTGGCTTTTTCGGCGAGGCTGTGCGCCACGGTCGCGCCCGTGTCCGCCAACGACTGGGTCAACTCATTGGAAGCGTTGAGCAAATCAGCGTTCAGCTTGTCGTGCGATGAGGCAATGGCTTCGCGGACTTTTTCTGCGTTGAGGAGAATGTCCTCGCGCTCATTGGTCAACTGACCCAGCAACGCTCGCAGTTTGGCTTCATTGTCCGAATAGGCGCGTTCAAGGCTCGCCACTTCACCCTGCACCATGGATTCCAATTCGCCGGCGCGTGCAAGCGCACGTTCCACGCCGTCGCCCATCGCGGCAACTTCGCGGCGCACAGCCTGACTGACGGAGATCACCTGCTCTTTGGCCAGCGCTTCGGGCTGGGCGAGACGCATGGTATCGTTGGCCATGGATTTGGCAACGATGCGCATCTCCGCAGCGCGGTACATCATGAACGCCATGGTGAAGAACAAGAGCACCGGCGCGAATGCCGCCACGATGTAAGCAATGAAGCTGGGCGAGGTTAGAAGCTCAGTGTTGCCCAAAAGGGCGCCTGGGCTGGTGTTAAACAGCACTGGGGCGAGGGCGGCCGCACCCAAGACCCACACGCCACTAAAAATGGTGGCGAACAAGAAGGGCGACTTGGATGGGCGCCGCTGAAGTTCATAAACGAGCGCACTGGTGGCGCGGCGATCATCATTGGCCGGTGGACGGCGTTCGCGAAGGCGCGCATCATCGGCGCGCTGGCGGGCAGCGGCCCCTTGCGTATCGGAAACAGCAGCCTGCTCTTCTTCGGCCATGATGTCGCTCAGGAAGTCGTCAGCGCGCGGCATGGCAACCTGATCGCCGGTCTGGGCACCAGAAGCGGATGGCTCCTGCCCTGCAGGCACCGGACTTGCCGGGTCATCGGCAAAGTCGATGGCCAGTGCTTCCTCGACTGCATCCAGCGCCGCCTTGTTGGCTTCAGTCGGTTTGGTTGCCATGTTTACGCCTCGTACCTGATGGGACAGTTCTTGTCGGTACGGCTGTGATCGGCCACCTGGCCACTCCCGCACCACCCCATTGCTAGCTGCGCTAAACTATTCGTTCGCAGAGGCAAAATGAAGTGGTTGGTAGGCCTTTGTTAGTAATTTGTTCATCATGGTTAACAGGGATTCGCGCGAGTTGCCGATCGCGTAGCGTTAACGCGAGTGAAACGAGAATCGCGGTTTTATGGTGTTGGTTCTGGTGCCGAAAAGGGGAGGGTTCCCGATGGCAAAGCCAGCACAGTCGCCGCCCGACTGTCTGAAGGCGCGCCCGATATGCCTACACGGGCGGGGCAGTCAGCGGTTCTTGATCTTGTTCATCTCACCCGCCAAACCTATGGCGCCGCCTCTCTTGAACGGGAGGTCCTGATGCTTTTCGTCCGGCAAGCCAAGGCAACCGTGACGGCGCTTCGGCGGGCAAAAAGCGACGAAGAACGTCGGCGGTTGTTCCATATGCTCAAGGGCAGCGCGCGCGGCATCGGTGCCTTTCAGCTAGCGGAAATGGCTGATGCGGGCGAGGGCGATCCGGCATCGGCTCAGCGCCTTGAAGCGGTCTGCGATGACGTTGCTCTGATCGATCAGCATATCGATGCGCTGCTTGGTGGGGCAGCCGCCCTTTAGGTCTCGTGGCGCAACAAACAGCCGTCGGTGCCTGTGAATTGGGCGCACTGGTGCTTTCCTGAGAGCCCACCACATTGCTATTGCCGACCACTAGGTGATATCGCCAGCCTTTCGACATGAAGCGCGGTGTCTTTGCACCAGGATGTGGGGCGGCTCGGGAGTGCTGCCCAAGGCAAGGTTAATGATCAAAATTACGTTTATTGAGCACAATGGCGCTCAACATGAGGTGGAGGCCCAGGACGGTTCCACGGTTATGGAAGCGGCCGTTATGAATGGTGTGCCTGGTATCGAGGCCAGCTGCGGGGGCGCCTGCGCCTGTGCAACCTGCCATGTCTATGTGGACCCGGCCTGGAAAGAGGTCACCGGCGATCCTGAGATCATGGAAGAGGACATGCTGGACCTTGCTTACGATGTGCGCGATGAATGCAGGCTGTCTTGCCAGTTGCGCATCACCCCTGGCTACAATGGGCTGGTGGTGCGTGTACCGGAGTTCCAAGCTTAAATGATCCGACCTAGCGACCGCCAGATTTCCGCCATATAGGGCGGTGAAGGGCTGTTGTTTGCGGTTTCTGCCGCAGGTTGCTTAGCCTGGACGTGCCAGGCACATGCCTTAGGCCGGCAGGTTTCAGGAGTAAAACATGCTCGATCATGTGAGCGGGGCTAGGCCCGCCGGGCCGATAGACACCGATGTGGTTATTGTTGGCGCAGGCCCTGTCGGTCTGTTCGCGGTCTTTGAACTCGGCCTTTTGGACGTCAAAGCCCATGTGATCGACATTCTCGACCGTCCAGGCGGCCAATGCGCCGAGCTTTACCCCGAGAAGCCGATCTACGACATTCCCGCCTGGCCGGAGATTTCAGGTCAGGGTCTTGTCGATCGATTGATGGAGCAGATCGCGCCCTTTGAGCCGGAGTTTCACTTCGAGCAAATGGTGAGCGGGCTCCAGCGGCAGGAAGACGGGCGTTTCCGTGTGGAAACGAGCACGGGCACGGTGTTCATCACCAAGGCTGTGGTTATTGCTGCCGGCGGCGGGTCATTTCAGCCTCGGCGTCCTCCTATTGATGACGTTGAAGCTTATGAGCCGACATCGGTCTCCTACGCTGTTCGGCAGATGGAGGCTTACCGCGATCATGACATTGTCGTCGCCGGTGGGGGCGATTCAGCTCTTGATTGGACAATCAGTCTTGAGCCACTTGCCAAGTCGTTGACGCTTGTTCACCGGCGTGACGCGTTTCGTGCGGCCCCCGATAGCGTCAACAAAATGCGTGCGTTGGTGGATGCCGGCAAGATGCGGTTTGAGCTTGGCCAGGTCAGCGCATTGACGGGCGAAGATGGTCAGCTCTCATCGGAGACGATAAAAAGCCGCGAGGGGGAAACAGACGTTCCCTGCTCGCGGTTGATGCTGTTCTTCGGTTTGACGATGAAGCTGGGCCCTGTTGCGGAATGGGGCCTCAATCTTCACGAGAACCTGATCACGGTGGACACCGAGAAATTTGAAACCTCGGAACCTGGAATTTTCGCAATTGGCGATATCAATTGGTATCCAGGTAAGGTCAAGCTCATCCTTTCGGGCTTCCACGAGGGCGCCTTGATGGCACAAGCTGTTGGTAAAATTGTGTTTCCTGACAGGCAGCGGGTTTTCCAATACACCACGTCTTCACCGGAATTGCACAAAAAGCTTGGGGTTCTGTGACACGTTTGCTGCCCAACATCGCAACCTGGTTTGCTGCTGCCATGATGACAGTGGCATTGCCTGCGCATGCCGGTGTGGCCGAAACAGGCTTTCTTCAGGCACTGGCCGGCCAGTGGGTCGGCCAGGGACGGGCGGCGACCTCCGATGGCGAGACACCGGTCTTGTGCGAGGTCGAAGGGACCATGCGCAGCGACATCCGCGTTTCGCTGCGCGCCAGCTGTTCAGCTCAGGGCCAATCCGGCACGATCGGCTTGTCGCTTTACTTCAGCGAGATGTCGCGTCAGTTCCACGGTCAGATAACAAGCCCGGTTCGCTACATCAGCGGCAGTCTGGTGGGCGAGTTGGCGCGCGGGGATCTGTTCCTACGTCTGGCCGCCGATGATGGCAGCGAGGGGCGCTTGCTTTTTGTCACCGAGGGTCAGGGCCGCGTGCGGCTTTTGGTGACGACTGTTGTGAACGGCGCCAACGTCACAGTGTTCGATCTGCCGCTGGTGCGCAGCTAGGTCTCATCGTCCGAATTTTCTGCCGTCTTGGAACGTCCATCGCTCAGGCTGGCCATACCACGCGTAACGTCTCCCAATGTCGGGCCTTGGCCAGCAAGGAAGGGCATTGGACGGGTGCCCGCGCTGGCCGCGATGCCGACCCGGGCGG
Source organism: Cohaesibacteraceae bacterium (assembly GCA_050043025.1). GTDB lineage: Bacteria > Pseudomonadota > Alphaproteobacteria > Rhizobiales > MH13 > MH13. The sequence continues at coordinate 10,348 of JBHJIX010000002.1, read as the reverse complement.
TCAACAGGCCGTTGATGACCCCTTCGCCGAGCCTGGCTGACAAGCGAGCGGCCAGCGAATGGCCCAGAACCTGAGACACGAGCCCCTCGGTGGCCGCCATGCCGCCGGTAATGGCCAGATGAGCGACCATGTGGCGGACAAGGCGTAGACCGCCAAAAAAGCCAGGCCTCGCGCCGTAGAGCTGCGCAATTTGTCGGGTCAGGCTCAAACACTGGACGTCAACCATCACGATATCGATGAGGGCGCGGGGCGACAGAGCCGTGACAAGTGATACACGTCTGGATGCCGATGAGATGAGCCGCGTTGCCTCTTGGTCGAGCGGGTCCATAATCGTTTCTTCGGCGATGATGATCAGATCGCGAGCGTCTATCACCCCGACGCGCTGTTGCGCGAAGCGGGCACGCCCATGTGCCGTGCGCGGTTGCGTTTTATAGAGCCCGCTAAGCTTTGTTAGCGCTTTGCGTGCGGCTGGCGTATCCTCTTCATCGTAAGACCATTGAAAGTCATTGCGTAGCTGATCAAGCGAGCCCAGGCGCGCGACTGCTGCGATTTCCCGGGCAAGAAACCCGATAAGGCCGAGCAAGGCTAATCCGGCGAAACCAAGCGCGATCCAGCCAAGCGCGGGCTGGCGGATCAGAAGCTCTCGGATCAGTCCTTCCGCCCAGAGCGCGATGCCGATCAGGACAAGGCCGAGCACACCGGACCCAAACAGGGCGAGCCAACCAAGCGCGCGGGATTTGCGGACATCGGCCATAGGTGTGTCGTCGATCGGATCGCCGGCATCGATAGCCGGCTCGGCTTCCAGATCGACGGCGTCCAATTCCAGCACTTGCGCGTCGCGCGGCCGGGTCTTGGCCTTGGTTCTGGTCTTGGTCATGCAAACTCTCGTGTGGTGGCCAAAATCAACGTCATCAGCGATCAGGCAAGCTTGTCGCCGAGGAGGAACTCCAGGAGCCGATCCAAGCGGATATGCGGCAGCGTGGGCTGTCGCTCTTCCTTCTCGGAGCCATCATTGCGCTTGGGCGGCCGAAACCGAACAAAGCGTAATGTGTTGGCCGGGGCGTGCTGTGTTAGCAAGGCACCGGGTTCGGTTGGCAGATCACCTGGGAAAATGGCCACTTCACGCTCGCCATCGAATGTTTCACCGTTGATGGTTTCACCCTCTATCGGTACACCCGCCACCGCTTTGAGACCGGTGCTGCCTGAACGCGCTGACGCTTCGCGCGTGGCCCGCACAGAAGAAACGGCCAGCGTTTCCACCTTGGCGCCTGAAAACTTGGCCCTTAGGTGCGCGTCGACAACAAGCTCTTCCAAGATATCTTCAAGCCGGTCGTGCTGACTGTGGTGCAGATGGTCGGCCTTGGTTGCCACGAAGGCGATCTTATCAATGCGCGGGCTGAACAGGCTTGAAAGGAGCGTGTTCCGTCCGGCCTTGAAGCAGGAGAGGATAGCGGTGAGCGCGTCGCTGAGATCGTGCAGCGCGGCTGATCCTGCGTTGATGGCCGATAGCACGTCAACAAGGACAATCTGGCGATCAAGGCGGGCAAAATGGTCCAGGAAGAAAGGTTTGACGACGACTCTTTTGTACGCCTCGTAGCGTCGCTCCATCGCCTGGTAGAGCGATCCGTTGGCTGGACGGCTGTCACTTTCCCAAAGCATAGGCGCGAAGGTGAGGGCCGGTGATCCTTCAAGATCACCGGGCATCAAGAAGCGCCCGGGCGGCAGCATGGAAAGGGCGCGATGGCCCTCTTTGCAGGCCCGCAGGTAGTCCATGTAGAGGCCCGCCAACTCGGCCGCGTCTTCTTCGGAAAGTGGGGCACCAGCGTCCCTGTCGGCCAAGGCCTTCAGAAACGGTTCAGCCATGGGCGCGCGTTCGGGTGCTTGAGCCTTGGCCAGGGCATCCTTGGAAAAGGCTTCGAAGCTCATATCGAGAAGTGGCAGATCGAGCAGCCATTCACCTGGATAGTCGACCAGATCGAGATGAAGGCGCGTACGTCCGAGCGTTCGGGCGAGGCGGCTTTCTGGTTCGAAACTCAGTGTTAGCCGCAGCTCTGAGATCTGGCGTGTGGATTGTGGCCAGGCGCGCTCATGGATGAGCTTGTGGAGATGCTCTTCCAGGGCAAAGCGTGCAACATCATCGTCTGGCTGAGGGGACAGGCGTGCCTCAATCAATCGCCCCGAACGATGCGCTTTCAAGGCAGGCAGACGTCCTTCATGCAGCAGTTGATGAAGCAGGGCAGTTAGAAAGACCGTCTTGCCTGCCCTGGAAAGGCCTGTGACCCCGATGCGCAGGCTTGGAATGAGTGCATCGGACACGCTCGCGCCAAGGCTTTGGGCGCCAATGCGCACATCATCGAGAAGGGAAAGGCGAGGCAAGGCAAGGTTCCAAGCGTTGGGATCGGCTTCATATCTGTCCGGCCCGGCGCAAATGCAAGCAAAGGGCGGTTTAGGGCTCTGTCGGGAGATCGGCGGGCCTAACAATGTCTATAAGCTTGTTGTTGCCGACCGTAAGGTCCTGCCAACGCTCGATTGGGCATTCGATGACCGCAAGCGTGCCGGTCGGGTATTTGGCCGCGATACGGTGCATCAGTATCGGATCGGCCTCGCTGATGAGGTCGTGCAGCAAATCTGCCTGTGTTGGATTATGCCCAATCAGGAGCGCGCAGCGCGAGGGCTCCGGTAGGGTGCGTGCATGTTTCAGATAGGTTGTTTGTTCGGCCCAATAGAGCGCATCGGTCAGCTCGATATGCACCTCGCCGGCCAGAGCAGGGATGATTGGCGCCAGTGTTTCGCGGGTGCGCTGAGCGATTGAGCACACAATGTGATCTGGTCGCCATTCGGCAATTCTTGGCGCCATAGCGCGTGCTGCCTTGCGGCCTTTTGCATTTAAGGGGCGTTCCTTATCGATGAGGCCGGGGTCGCCCCAAGCTGATTTTGCGTGTCGCAAAAGGAGCAGCGATCGCTCGGTGCGGGTCGGCGTCCAGCCTGTGGTGTTGCTCGGATCCGTCATGGCCTTTCCTCGCTAAGCCTCGCTGTGGATGTAAGCCCAAAGCGCACTTAGTGCGCCTTAGTGGCAGGCTATGCCCGGCAAAACTTGCCGTTCAGGCGGGGAGTTTGTGCCGGTAAAACCCGTCAATGCCTCTGTCTCCTATATCTAATTATCTGAAGAAAAACGATAATTCGATTTGGCACGCTTGCTGCTTTGGTGGTTGGGAAGGGGCCGTGCGCGCTGCGCGACCGGCTGAAGACCAGCAAAGGCTAGGAAGACGGTATGGGTATCTATGGCGCTTTGAACAATGCGGTGTCGGGTCTGCAGGCGCAGTCCTACGCATTGGAGCAAATCTCCGGCAACATCGCGAACTCGCAGACCATCGGCTACAAGCGTGCGGAAACGAACTTCGCCGATATGGTCGCTGACGCTGCGCCTGCGCGTCAGTCGCCAGGTGGCGTGACCGCTTCGACGCGCGCGACGAACGATGTTCAGGGCGCCGTTCAGATGAGCGATGTTGAAACATTCATGGCAATCAGTGGCGACGGCTACTTTGTGGTCTCGCAGCGTCTGGGTGAGGTCGACAACGACATCGTCTTCGATGACACCCCGGCCTACACCCGCCGCGGCGATTTTCAGCTGGATCGTAACGGCTATCTCGTCAACGGCTCGGGCTACTATCTTCAAGGCCTGCCGATCGACAATGTGACAGGCAATGCGGCCGGCTCAGCGCCGGAGCCGGTGCGCATTCAAAACGATTTCCTGGCGGCTGAAACGACGACGCAAATCGACTACCGCGTCAACCTTTCCAGGTTCCCTCTGACCGCGAATGCGGATGCTGATGTGCCGGGATCTGAGCTGATTGACCCGACTGACTTCACCAATGCTCCGACCGTGACGCCAGCCACGGCGACCGATGGCTTTGTTCAAGCAGCCGATGTGCCGGTTTTTCTGGAGAATAGCATCGCTGGCGGTGCCATCACTATCTATGACGGCTCCGGGGCGCCGGTGAACGTTCAGTTCCGCTGGGCCAAGACCGCCTCCACCGATGCCGGTGACCCGGCTAACCAGTGGCAGCTTTTCTATCTGACCGACAGCACCGCCACCGGTACCGATGCGGCCTGGGCGAACACTGGCACGACGTACCAATTTACAGACAATGGTCTCATGACCGCGCCGGCCACCGACCCTGTGTTGAATTTTGCTGTCGATGGCTCGACGGTGTCCGGCGTGCGCCTGCGGCACGATGGCGATGGTGTGACGCAGTTTTCTGATCCGAGCGGTAACGCGCAGCTGACCAGCCTTAGCCAGAACGGCTATTCTGCTGGCGAGCTGATTGGTGTTGCGGTCTCTGAAGTGGGTCGTGTGACGGCGTCCTATTCCAATGGTCAGGTGGTTGATATCGCCGAGGTCGCAGTGGCGACCTTTAACGGCGATGCCATGCTGCGCAAGCTTGATGGTGGTGCCTTTATGGCAACCCGTGAATCGGGCGACCCGATCCTGGTCGATGCCTCAAACGTGGTGGGTAGCGCGTTGGAGAACTCCAACGTCGATATTGCCGATGAATTCACAAAACTCATTGTGACGCAGCAGGCTTACTCAGCCTCGACCCGCGGCGTCTCGGTGTCTGACGAGATGTTGCAGGAAGCGCTGGGGATGATCCGATAGCAGCAAAAAGGCCGCCGCGTGTATTGGCGAGCCGGTGAGGGTGCGTAAATGACCGTCTATGGAGCTCTAAGCACAGCGCTTTCTGGTCTGCGTGTGACGCAGGCACAGCTTGATGTTGTGGCTGCCAACGTCTCCAACGCGGAGACGCCGGGCTACACCCGCAAAACGATCACGCAGTCGTCGGTCTATGCTGGCTACAACGCGGTCGGTGTTCAGTCCGATGGTATCAGTCGTCAGCTTGATGAGCTGCTCCAGCGTCAGATACGCTCAGAGCTTGGCGCATCGGGCTATGTCGAGACCACGGCGCGCTATCATGACCGGCTGAACAGCCTGATGGGTGCGCCGGGATCAGCTAGCTCTTTCGACTCCATCATCAACAACTTCGGTACCAGCCTTTCTGCCTTGGGCGACAATCCGTCTTCGCAGACTGCACAACAAGCCGTTGTGGGTGATGCGCAAGTTCTCATTCAGACACTCAATGCCATGAGCGCCGACATACAAAGTATGCGCGCTGAGGCAGATCAGGGCATCGCGACCAGCGTTCAAACCATCAACGACTCGCTGCAGCGCATTGAAGAAGCCAACAACGCCATCCTTTCGGTTACAGCCGACGGTGATATTCCAGCTGATCTGCTGGACGAACGTGATCGCCATATCGATGTGCTCGCCCAGGAACTGGATATCCAGGTTCTGGAACAGAACAACGGCTCGGTGACGATCTTCACCAGTACGGGTGTCACGCTGTTCTCAGGGACGGCGGCGCGGCTTGATTTTGAGCCAACGGCCAACATCAATCCGCTTGCTACCTATTCGGTCGATTCATCGCAGAGCGATTTGGGAACTGTGCGTGTCGGCACAGGGGCCGGCGGCACTGTCGACCTTCTAGCTGGCAACAACATTCGGTCCGGTCGTCTGGCTGGCTATGTGGAAGCCCGCGATGAGATCCTGCCGGAAATGCAGGCGCGCCTTGATGAGTTTGCTCATCAGCTTGCCTTGGCGATGTCGCTGCGACCGGAAGCGAGCGAAGCGCATGACCCGGTCGTTGCCGATACTGCCGCCGATCTTGGCGGTACGGGCACTTTTGCCACTATCGACTTCACCAATGGTGGCGCCAATGACGGCTCCATAAGCTTCGATTTGACCGTCGACGGTGTGACCCAGACGATCGACATCACCTATGCCGAGGCCAATGTGTTAACCGGCACGCCGGCAACGGTTGACCAAACTCAGCTGGTTGACTTGATCAATCAGGAAGCCAACACGGCTTTCGGCACCGTGGGCGTTACCTATGCCGTGGCTGATGGCACAGCCATTGATCTGAGGTCGAACACGACAGGCGCGGCGTCCAACGTGTCGGTCGCCTCTTACAGCGAAACGAACCTTGCTGGCGTCACCACGCTTGCTGATGGCAGTGCCACGGGCGGCACTGGCTTCGCTGGCCTGCAGATTGATCTCACAGGCATCCAGCCGGGTAACGAAGTCTCGCTCAACTTCACCGATACCGTGGCGGGCCAGACCCGCCAGGTTACCCTGGTGCATGTGACCGATGCCGGTTCGCTGCCCTTGTCCAACGAGGTAACCGCCAATCCTGATGATTTGGTCATTGGTGTGGATCTGACGGACCCGACAGCGGTCTCTGCCGCCTTGGCGGCCAATGGTATTGGTATCACGGCTGGCACGGGGACCGGTGGCGACCTGCAGCTGATCGATGATGGTGCAACAGGCCAGTATGATATCAACAGCCTGTCAGCGAACATCTCGGTCACTGGGATGCAGACTGGTGAACCTTATCTGCCCATGTTCACCGACGGCATCGCGAGCGGCGATGTCTATACAGCCAGCCAGGATGGCCTCCCCCAGAAAGCCGGCTTTGCTTCCCGCATTCAGCTCAACAGCAGCATCGTCGACGATCCAAGCCTGCTTTCGATGATGGACAGTTCCACGCCCGCCGGCGACACAACACGGGCGACTTACCTTTACGATCAATTCAACTCGACCACGATCACTGTCAGTGCTGCTAGCGGCATTGGTGCCGTTAGCAATCCTTTTGAAACGACGCTGGCCGGCTTCGGCAGGGAAATCGTCAACAGAACGGCGTTTGAGGCGGCATCTGCAGAGCGTGCGAGGGAAGGTCAGGAGATCGTTACCAACGGTCTGTTGGCCAGGCAAAGCGAAGAATCGGCCGTCGACATCGATGAAGAGATGGCGCGGCTCACCGAGCTTCAGACGATTTATGCCGCCAACGCGCAGGTTATGAACGCCGCGCGCGAAATGATGGATCTTCTTTTGAACGTGTAACACCGGTTTGGAGCGGATAACAAGGTAGCCGACCATGACAGTGAACAGTGTAACCCAATCCACCATGAACATCGAACGCATGCTTTCCATACGAGCTGAGATCGATAATCTTGGTCGCCAGTTGGGCACCGGACTGCGTGAAGATAACTATGCGGACCTTGGACCGCAGCGCACGACCTCGCTAGCCATTCGGGCAGACAGGACGACCATCGCCGGCTACCAGGCGGCTATCCAAAGTGCCAGCGTGTCCGTCAATATCATGAACGAAACAGTAGAACGCCTTGACGACCTTCTGGAGGACGTAAAGGGCGACGCAATCCCGAACACGTTCGTCGTCGAAAATGGCAATCAGACAACCGCCCAGATAGCTGCCGAGCACCGATTGCAGGAGATGGTGACGCTGCTCAACACCGACATCGATGGCAAATATCTGTTTTCTGGTCTTTCGTCCGATGTTGAGCCCGTGGTCTCGGCTGAGGCTTTGATGATGGGCTCAGGCGGACGGGCCGGCTTTGAGCAGGTACTAGCTGAGCGCAATCTGGCTGACCTCGGTGGCACCCTAGCCGATCCTACATTGGATGGCCGGCTGGATCTTGCAACGGTAGGCGCCATCGCAAGCATAACGGAAGCTGGCAATGACGTGTTTGGCTTCCAGCTTGATACCGCAGCCGGGGCTTCATCCACGTCTGCCAACATCACGGAGACTGGCCCCGCTGGTGCGTCCAACTCGCTTAGCTTTGAAGTCACAGGGACCGTCGATCTTGGCGAAACGCTCCGCTTCACTTTGGCCATGCCCGACGGCAGTAGCCGTGATATCGTGTTAGAAGCAGCCGACGCGCGCGAGGAGGGCGATCTGTCCTTTGTCGTTGATGCCGACCCGCTGGTGACCGCCGCCAACATCACGGCTGCTCTAACCGATGTTATTGACGATGTGGCGCGCCGCGATCTTATAGCTGCTTCGGCCCACCAAGCAGGGCATGACTTCTTCGATAACGTTCCGCCCTTGCGGGTTACGCCGGATCCCGTTGCTGGAATCGCTGGTGCAACCGCCCTTGCTGGAGACCCGGCCAACACCATCATCTGGTACCAGGGCGAGGATGGACCGGTCGATGCTCGTGATACGCGCCTAACGCGTGTTGATGAGAATGTTCGGGTTGCACATGGCGCGCGCGCCAATGAATCAGCGTTTGCGACGGCACTGCGCGAAACAGCTGTTTTTGCCGCGATGGATTATGATGTTTCCGATGACAGCGCGGCTGACCGCTATACGGAGTTGGCTAATCGTACGCGCGCGGGGCTGGATGATCCGTCAGGGCAAAATCTGCCGCGCTCGGTTTCCGTCGAACTTGGCACTGCCTTTACGATGATGGAGGCGACGTCAGCGCGTCATCGATCGACTGACGCTATCTATGCCAATCTATTGAATGACGTTGAAGGTGTCACCGAGGAGGAGGTTGCGGCCAAACTTCTCGATCTTCAAACCCGGCTACAAGCAACGTATTCCTTGACGGCGACCTTAAGCGAACTCACGCTCGTAAACTTCCTGCGATAAACAAAATCGCATATCGGATTCTCACCTTTCTACTCTTACAACAAAAAACCCGGCCAACTGGCCGGGTTTTTTATTTAATGATGTGTTTTAGGTCAAGCGGCCGTCGGTGCCTGGCCATCGGCCGGCGGCGTGGCGGCAGATTCATCTGCACCCTCAGCTGCACCGCGCAGACCAGCTGCAATTTCGCGGTTGATCGAGATGAGGCTGCGGAGCTTTTCCGGCTCCGGCTTCATCTGAACTTTCAGCGTGTGATTGAAGACGAAAAACCCTAGATTGGCCACGTTCTGCGCGATGGGTCGGGGCAGAGGACTGTCTTCAGCGATTACAGAGTCGAGGAATACAGACCACAAACGACGATTGTAGAACAGCGCGTCGTTGAGCGAGTCTTTCAAATCATCCCAATTGTCGTAAATGTTCTGCAACTGGGAAGCTGATTTCATCAACAGGTGGGCTTCAAGATCCCGGGGTTGAACCGTCTGTTGTGTCGTCCGGCCATAGGCCGCTGCCGCCGCGTTTTGCATGGTTCAGTCGTTCCTCTTCATGCGAAATCAAAGCCTTAGCTTCTCTTAACGCTTTGTAGAGGTCACCCGTTAATATTTTGTTATTGATCCGTTCAATGATTGAAGCACTTGAGGGTGCGGCCTGCATGTAGTCGCGGGAAAGCTCCAGAAACTGGTCAGAGTGCTTATCCACATTGCCGTCTAAATACATCAACTGAACGGCAAAATAGACTCGTTTGGCAGGCGTGTCGGCCGTATCAGCGGTGAAGATGTCTTTCTCGCGCAGGATCGGCGCGCGGCCCTCGATAAAAAGACGGGTACGGTGGGTGTCGTTGGTGATAACGCAGTCTCCAACGATGATGCGTTCACCGGGCTTCAATTCAACTTTGAGGGCCATTCTGGTCGCTCCTCGAAACATGTTCTTGCGGGGGAGGGTAGCTGTAAGCCGACTATTTGGCACGAAACGTGTGGTCTCAAGAGAAGCTATTTTCGCTTTTTCTCTTGCCGAACCAAAAAAGGGCGGCGCGTGAGCGCCGCCCTTAGTCTTTTGAGACGCTTGCTCGGTCTTAGAGCAGACGCAGCACGTTCTGGTCGGCCTGCGTTGCCAGGGACTGAGCTGTCGTGGACAGCTGCTGGCGGGTCTGCAGGGCGGTCAGGTTGGCGCCTTCCTCGTTGGTGTCGGCCAGCGTCAGATTGGCAGCACCGGTTTCCAGCGTGTTGATCATGTCCCGCGTGAAGTCTTCACGCGTTTCCACGATGGAGAGGTTGGAACCGATCTGTGACGCCTGCGGACGCAGCGTGGACACAGCCGTCTCCAGCAGCTCCATCGTCGAAGCGATGTTGGAGTCGGTCTGGAAGTAGTCCGTTGCCACACGCGACAGACCCAGACCCTGAGAGCTGAAGTCGACGCCCGTAATGTCCAGTTCCGACGAGCCGTCCTCGTTGAAGAGAACGTTGAGGCTGCCACCGTTGAGCAAGTTGACACCATTGAAGCCTGAGTCTTCAGCCAGTTCGTCGATCTGCAGCAGCAGTTCGTTGAACTGATCCTGCAACTCATCACGCTCGGTGGACTGCGTCGTGGTTGGCTGGGTAACGCCAGCTGACAGACCGAAGGCTGCACCAACGCTGGCCTTGGCCACATCGGTAGAGTCCGTGGACGTGACGGTGATCTGGTCATTGCCGTTAGTGGCCGTGATGGTGACAGCGCCGGTGTCGCTGTCGATCTCGGCGCGAGCACCGGCGATCTGACCGAGCTCATCTTCCAGCTCTTCGATGGAGTTCACCTCATTGGCACCGGTCCCGAAGGTGATGGTGCGTGTGGTGTTGGTGCCAACCTGCACG
>JBHJIX010000001.1:0-18506 GCA_050043025.1 Cohaesibacteraceae bacterium | reverse complement strand
ACTCGACCGATGCTTAGTCTTTGTCGTGGTGCTTGGTACCCGACTGCTATCTGCCTTCTGTGTGGCGCTCATGTTTCGATCATTCCGCATTTCCCCTGTGCTTCCTCGCCCTTTCCTTGCTTGCAGGGGCCTAGCCGGCTCGTTGGCCTTGTTTGGCCTCGTCTGCGGGTCGACAATGGCTTGGTCGCAGGCTTTGCCTGGGCAACCGATTCCCGTTCCTCCTGGTTCCGTAGGTGGTGGTGGGGCGACTTCGTCCCAGGCGCCTGTTCCTGTGATCGTCCAGTCTAATCCGACGGTCGCCCAGGGTAATCCGGCGTCAATCGCCGAGACCAACATCCGTATTGAACGGCTGGAGGGTGAACTTCGGTCCATCACTGGGCAGATGGAGCAGCTCATGTTTCAGATGCGGCAGCTCCAGGATGAGCTGACGCGGTCGCGCGAAGATGCTGAGTTTCGCCTGCGCGAACTGGAGGGCGGTCAGCCTTTGGAGCGCAGTGATGTGACGGCTGAAGAAGAGCGGCTGCGCGAAGCTTTGGTCGCCGGTTTGCAAGGCGAGCCTGCCAGAGACCTTGGTACCTTGCAGGTTGACGCCGATGGACAGCCGGTTGGCGCGACGCTGAGCGCTAGTGATGGCGGTCCGTTGGATCTCTCTCGCCTAACCCTGAACGCTGAACCTGAGGTGCGCCCGCAGCCATCGCTCGGTACTACGGTGGCGAGCCTTGATCCTCTGGCCAATCTGGCACCCGAGGACGTTTACGAGCTCGGTTATGACCATGTTCTGCGGGGTGATTACACGCAGGCGGTGGCGACGTTTGGTGATTTTCTGGACGTTTATGATGGTCATCGTCTGCGCCCCAACGCGCATTTCTGGCTTGGTGAGGCACATTTCGCGATGGGATCCTACACGCCGGCTGCTGAACAGTTCCTGGCGGTGTTCAACACCTATCCTGAGGATGTGAAGGTGCCGGATGCGCTTTTGAAGCTCGCCATGAGTCTGGAGCGGCTTGGCGCGCAGGAGCAGGCGTGCGCCACCTTCACCAAGCTCTTGACCGACTATCCGCGCGCGCCCCAGATCGTTCTGGACACCGCACGCACCGAGCAAGGTCTCGCTGGATGCTGATGCGCTCGCCAGATGCGCTGCCAGAGCCTGAACAGGCCTGGCGTGGTCTGGCGGGTGAGTTTTCTGGTTTCGATCATCTGCTTCTTGCCGTTTCTGGAGGCCCGGATTCGCTGGCCATGTTGGTCGGGATGACGCGTCTGCGCGCTGCTGGCCTCCTGACGGCGGAGCTTTTTGTGGTCACAGTTGACCACGCGTTGCGTCCTGAGAGCAGCGCGGAAGCTCAGTCGGTGGCTGACTTATGTGATGCTTTGGGCGTTGCCCACCACACTGTTCGGCTGGCTGCGCGTCCCGTTGGTGTCAACCTTCAGGGATGGGCGCGTGGTGAGCGCTACCGCGTCATGGCCGATCTGTTGCGTGAGAAAGCTGGTAATCGGGCAGGCGAGAGTGCCGCCATCGTGACCGCTCACATGGCTGAAGATCAGGCTGAAACCTTTCTTATGCGGGCGTCGCGCGGAACCGGTTCGGACGGTCTGGCCGGAATTCGACCGGCCGTCCGGCTGGAAGGTGTGCATGTCATTCGGCCGTTTCTGGCCTGGCCGCGCGGACGTTTGCATCTGGCGCTGGCTGGAACGGGGCTGAAACCGGCGTTTGATCCGAGCAATGCCGATCCTTCCTTCACGCGGGTGCGCTATCGCGACTGGCTTGCCAACGGACCGACGCCTGACAACAGCAGATCGATCGCTCTGGGATTTGAAGAAAGTGCGCGCATTGCACAGCTTGAAAGCCAAGCGCTGGATGTTTGGGCCGAGCGGCTCTTTGTCGATCTTGGGGCAGCGCCAGATGGCCTGCGTGCCGGCAAGGTGGATGTAAAGGCTGTGCCGCTCGCCGTTCTTGCTCGGCTTATGCGTCTTGCCATGGCATCGGTCAGTCGGCAGCCGGACGCCTGGCAACGGCTCGATCTGGCACGGATGATCGGCTGGTCAGCGGACCTGCAATCTCAAGGCTCTGGCAAGGTCGTCTGTGCTGGCGCCGTGCTGCAATGGGAAGACAGCGCCGGCAGCGTGTCGATTTGCGCCTACGCGGAAGCCGGGCGCAGTGGCTTTCCGAGCCTCACCCTCGCGCCTGGCGAGAGTTCTGTTTGGGATGAGCGGTTTGCCGTGACCAACAACACCGACATCGCCTTGTCCGTTCGAGCGGCGGCGCCTGGTGATAGCCACTCTGACGTTGACGGATTTCCCGCCGTAGCCTGGCAAAGCCTTCCGGTGGCCACGGATGGCGATGAGTTTTTTGCGTCCGTGCCCAAACCATCGTCGTCAATGGTCCTTCAATGGCTGGAACCGGCTTTGCGAAAGGCTGGCAGACTGGATGATGGTGGCACCATGCCGCAGGGCGAGCCTTAACGATTGCGGCGAATTCTGCTGTCTAATGGCGGTTGATCGGTTGGCAACCGGTGTCCTGCAACCTATCTTGACTGTAACCGACCGGCTCTGCGCGTGCGTTTGGCTGGTTCTTCCGGCAAAAACATGGGTCAGTTCATGAACTCCAACTTCCGTAATTTTGCTCTTTGGGTCGTCATTGGTCTTTTGCTGGTGGCGCTGTTCAACATGTTTTCTGGGCCGGCCCAGCAACGTGGCGGCACGGATATCGCCTATTCGCAGTTTCTTGCCGAAGTCGATAATGGCCGTGTGCGCGATGTGCCGATCATGGGCCAGCAGATTTCTGGTGTTTACACCGATGGTGGCCAGTTCCAGACTTTTGCGCCTGATGATCCTGCACTTGTGCAAAATCTGTCGGACTCCGGCGTGCGCATCACCGCCCAGCCGCCCGATGAGAGCTTCTCGCTGTTCTCGGTCCTGATTTCCTTCGGCCCGATGCTGCTTTTGATCGCGGTGTGGATCTACTTCATGCGGCAGATGCAAGGCGGCGCCGGCGGCAAGGCCATGGGCTTTGGCAAGTCCAAAGCCAAGCTTTTGACCGAAGCGCATGGCAAGGTGACCTTTGACGATGTTGCCGGGATCGACGAAGCCAAGGAAGATCTCGAAGAGATTGTCGAGTTCCTGAAGGACCCGCAAAAGTTCCAGCGTTTGGGTGGCCGTATTCCGCGTGGCGTGCTTCTGGTCGGCCCTCCGAGCGCCGGTAAAACGCTGACCGCACGCGCTGTGGCCGGCGAAGCCAATGTGCCGTTCTTCACCATTTCTGGTTCTGACTTTGTGGAGATGTTCGTCGGTGTGGGTGCAAGCCGTGTCCGCGACATGTTCGAGCAGGCGAAGAAAAACTCGCCCTGCATCATCTTTATCGACGAGATCGACGCGGTCGGTCGTCATCGTGGTGCTGGTCTCGGCGGTGGCAATGACGAGCGTGAGCAAACGCTGAACCAGTTGCTGGTCGAGATGGATGGTTTTGAGGCCAATGAAGGCGTCATCATCATCGCGGCGACCAACCGTCCGGATGTTCTGGACCCTGCGCTGCTTCGTCCAGGTCGTTTTGACCGCCAGATCGTTGTGCCGAACCCGGATATTGTTGGCCGCGAGAAGATACTGAAGGTTCATGTCCGCAACGTGCCGCTGGCACCGGACGTCAACCTGAAGACCCTGGCGCGCGGTACGCCGGGCTTCTCCGGTGCTGACCTGATGAACCTCGTCAACGAGGCTGCCCTTTTAGCCGCGCGGCGTTCAAAGCGGCTCGTCACGATGAACGAGTTTGAGGACGCCAAGGACAAGGTGATGATGGGTGCGGAGCGCCGTACGCTCGTCATGTCCGAGGAAGAGAAGAAGCTGACGGCCTACCATGAGGCAGGCCACGCTTTGGTGGCGCTGCACATGCCGGCGTCCGATCCGATCCACAAGGCGACGATTATCCCGCGCGGTCGTGCGTTGGGCATGGTGATGCGCCTGCCGGAGAAGGATCAGGTCTCGCTCACACGCGCCAAATGCTATGCCGATTTGGCCGTGGCCATGGGTGGCCGCGTCGCGGAAGAGGAAATCTTCGGCTATGAGAAGGTGACCTCAGGCGCCTCTGGCGACATCCAGATGGCAACAAAGCTGGCCAAGGCAATGGCGACGCAGTTCGGCATGTCCGACAAGCTTGGGCCGCTGCTTTACGGCGAGAACCAGCAGGAAGTGTTTCTTGGTCACTCCGTCGCTCAGTCGCAGAACGTGTCAGAAGCGACGCAGCAGACGGTGGATGAGGAGGTGAAGGCCTTTGTCGAGCAGGGCTACCAGACGGCAAAGAAGATCCTGACCGATCATATCGATCAGTTGCATACAATCGCGAACGGCTTGCTGGAGTATGAAACTCTGTCGGGCGATGAGATCCGCGCTCTGCTCGATGGCAAGCAACCAGTGCGCGAGGACGTTGACGACACGCCGACACGCTCACGTGGTTCTGCTGTCCCCAGTGCAGGGTCCAAGCCTGCCGATGACAAGAAGGACAAGGGCGATGAGCCCGGCGTTGGCGATATGGAGCCGCAACCAAGTTAGCGGCTTCCAAAAAAGCTAAATTGAGCCCTGGTTGGCATGGCCAACCGGGGTTTTTGTTTGCCTTTTGTAAAGCTTGGTCACGATCTGTGAAGCGGCTGACGCTTGCGCTAACCGGACCTTTTCCGACACACGGTAGTCTCAAGGACGGATTCAAGGTCCAGGTGGTTATGGGGTGAGGCGCGTGGTTCGGCGTTTTTTCGGCACTGATGGTATTCGTGGCAAAGCCAATGCCGGCAACATGACGGCGGATGTTGCTATGCGCGTTGGCATGGCGGCGGGCCGCTATTTCCGCAATGGTGGCGAGCGACGGCACCGCGTGATCATCGGCAAGGACACGCGCCTTTCAGGCTACATGATCGAAAGCGCGATGATGGCCGGTTTTACCTCGGTCGGCATCGACGTTTTTCTGGTCGGACCAATGCCCACGCCAGCCATCGCGATGCTGACCCGGTCACTGCGCTGCGATCTGGGCGTCATGATCTCCGCTTCCCACACCGCTTTCCATGATAACGGCATCAAGCTGTTTGGACCGGAAGGCTACAAGCTATCCGACGAAATCGAGCTTGAAATCGAGAGGCTGAAGGACGCCGCGCCAGAGAGTCTGCTGGTCGGTCCGTCGGATCTCGGCAGGGCCAAGCGCGTGGATGGCGAGCAGGCGCGCTACATCGAATTTGCCAAGCGCACCTTGCCGCGTTCCATGAGCCTTTCTGGCATGCGCGTCGTGCTCGATTGCGCCAATGGTGCTGCCTACAAGGTCGCGCCGGCCGTGCTTTGGGAACTGGGCGCTGAGGTGATCACCATTGGTGACGAGCCCAACGGCTTCAACATCAATGCCGATTGCGGCTCTACCAAGCCACAGGCGCTATGCGATAAGGTGAAGGAGTTGCGTGCCGATGTTGGCATCGCGCTTGATGGAGATGCCGACCGTGTGGTGCTGGTCAACGAGAAGGGCGCGATTGTCCAGGGCGATCAGTTGATGGCTGTCGTGGCCGCTAGCTGGCGCGCCGCGCAGCGTCTAAGCCAGCCTGGCGTGGTCGCAACCGTGATGTCGAACCTTGGACTGGAACGCTATCTGGAAGGCATCGGACTTGGCTTGGTGCGCACCAAGGTGGGTGATCGGTATGTCGTGGAGCGCATGCGCTCTGATGGCTACAATGTGGGGGGCGAACAGTCCGGCCACATCATTCTGTCGGACTATGTCACAACCGGCGACGGGCTGGTCTCCGCTTTGCAGATCCTGGCCGTTGTTGCCGAGCAGGAGCAGGCGGTCTCTGCGGTGTGCAGCCGTTTTGAGCCGGTGCCGCAGATCTTGAAGAATGTTGCCTTTGAGGGCAGCAATCCGTTGCAGCAAGATGATGTGCAGGCTGCCGTTGAAGCGGCTGAAAAGCGTCTTGGCAATCACGGTCGGCTGGTTATCCGTCCCTCGGGAACGGAGCCGCTGATCCGGGTTATGGCCGAAGGCGATGACCCCGATTTGGTGGAAACCTTGGTTGACGAGCTCTGCGATACGCTGCGCAAGGCCGCTTAAACTTCAACTTTTTTCTTTTGAGGTGAAGGGCCTTGAGCCCTGCGTTCCTTGCTGATCGCAGGATTCTGGGTCGGATGACGCCGGATTAGGAAGGCGCTTTAGAGGGCATTCCAGCGGTCTCCAAAACAGCAATGCAACCAAAGGTTTGGCTCGCTCACAGCGCTTGTGCAGCTGGCGTCCGCGCTGCTGCGGCCAATGCTTATGTGTCCTACACTGTGACGTAAATTTTCATTAATATTTACCTGATTTTTACTCAAGTAAACCACAGTTAACTATCTTTTTTAACGTTAAAAATCAAGGTTAAGTGGGTTTTAACTACTTAGGCTCATCTTTCCTCTCGTTAACGGCCCACCGCCGGTGTGCGGCGCGCGCCCGTTCGACAGCGAAGAAGGAAATGATGTGATGGGTAAGTCATCCAAATCTCTGTTCATCGGCGCGATCGCTTCTGCCCTGATGGCGAGCACGGCCTATTCCGCCGACCTTATCCCACCGCCGGTGGTTGAGTTCGAGCCGGAGTACGAAATCGGTGGGAACCTGTACCTGCGTGGCTATGTTGGTTTTACGAACCAGGAAGTAGACGGGCTAGCGAATGCCGTTCTTGACGGCGCAGCTTTTGAGTTTCTGCAAGCCGACTTTGAATCGTCAGGCCTCTTTGGTGGTGCCGTTGGTTACCGCGTCAACAACTGGTTCCGCGCTGATGTCAGTGCCGAGTACCGAATGCGTGCGGGTTTCGACGGTTTCGACCGCTATGATGGCGATGGTGATGGCCTGTTCACCAACATGACGGTCGGCAACGACGGCACGAACGAATACACGGCTGACAAATCTGAATTCCTGATACTGGCCAACGCTTTCGTTGACCTTGGCTCTTACCACCGAATATCGCCTTATGTCGGTGCTGGTGTCGGTGCGTCCTACACGATGAGCAGTAATCTGCAGGATATCAACACGCCTCAGTCGTCAACCGCATATGCCAACGACCATGGCGCGTGGTCCTTCGCTTGGGCGCTCTATGCGGGTCTTGGCTTCGAGGTGAACGACCATCTGACTATCGATATGGGCTATCGCTACCTCGATATCGGCGATGCAGAATCCGGCGACATCATCTCGTCCAACGGTACCAACGCAATCGTAAATCCGCTGGAGTTTGAAGGCATTACATCCCACGACTTCACCCTGGGCTTCCGGTGGAACTTCGGTGAGTTTGGTCATTCCAGCCATGGGTATGGCCACGGTGGCCACGCCAGCTATGGGCAGATCAGCTACTAAAACGACTGCTTCTTCCAGGCAGATTGCAAGCCGCTGGCGACCGCCAGCGGCTTTTCTGCATCAGGCCGCGTCGAACCCCGGTCGGGGAAAGTTCGCAATTGACGGCACCCGCCTGATCGCCTAATGCCCGCGGTGGGACACCCCTCCCCAACGAGGGGCTTCTATCTGGAAGGATAGCCATTATGAGCATCTCACTGCCCGGCACGCGGCCGGCTAACTCGCGTTTTTCGTCCGGTCCATGCGCCAAGCGCCCCGGCTGGACCATTGACGGCCTCGCAGACGCGGCCCTAGGACGTTCCCATCGTTCTTCCATTGGTAAATCGAAACTCAAGCTTGCGATCGACAAGACGCGGGCCATCCTCGGTGTGCCCGACGACTATCGTATCGGTATCGTACCGGCGTCGGACACTGGCGCTGTGGAGATGGCCATGTGGAGCCTGCTCGGCGCGCGCCCGGTGACGATGGTCGCCTGGGAGAGCTTCGGGAAAGGCTGGGTGACGGATGCCGTCAAACAGTTGAAGCTGGATGCTGCGCTGGTTGAGGCGCCGTACGGACAGCTGCCCGACATGGCAGCCGTCGATTATGACAGCGACGTCGTCTTCACGTGGAATGGCACAACCTCCGGCGTGCGCATGCCGCATGGCGACATGATCCCGGCGGACCGCCAAGGCCTGACCATCTGTGATGCCACATCGGCGGCGTTCGCGATGGACCTGCCCTACGACAAGCTCGATGTGGTGACCTTCTCCTGGCAGAAAGTGCTGGGCGGCGAGGCCGCGCACGGCATGCTGATCCTCAGCCCACGTGCTGTTGAGCGGCTTGAAACCTACACACCGGCTTGGCCGCTGCCGAAGATCTTCCGCCTCACCAAGGGCGGCAAGCTGATCGAAGGCGTCTTCAAGGGCGAGACGATCAACACGCCGTCCATGCTGTGCGTGGAAGACTATCTTGATACGCTCGCCTGGGCTGAAAGTGTCGGCGGCCTAAAAGGTCTGATCGCCCGCGCCGATGCCAACGCCGCCGTCATCGATCGGTTCGTGCAGGCAACCCCTTGGATCGATTATCTGGCCGAGGTGCCGGAAACCCGCTCCAACACGTCGGTCTGTCTGAAGATCGTCGATCCCGACGTGGCAGCGCTCGATGCCGATGCGCAGACCGCTTTTGCTAAGGCGATTGCCAAGCGCTTGGAAGCTGAAGGCGTGGCGCTCGACATTGCGGGTTACCGCGATGCGCCGGCAGGACTTCGCATCTGGGCGGGCGGTACGGTGGAGGCTTCCGACATGGAAGCTCTGATGCCGTGGCTCGACTGGGCGTTCGCCCTGGAGAAGGCTGCTCTTCAGCAGGCCGCCTGACGTTTCTGATCCGCCCGCGTCGTCCACGCGCGGGCATCTTCCCTTCGTCTCTTTTTTCTTTCGCTCTGGTCGGTGCTCAGGCACCGCCCAACCGCTTCAAGGAGTGCCCAAGATGGCCCCGCGCGTCCTTATTTCTGACAGCCTGTCACCCACCGCTGTCGACATCTTCAAAGCCCGTGGCGTCGACGTCACTTTCGAACCCGGTCTCGGCAAGGACAAGGAAAAGCTCCTGTCCATGATCGGCGATTATGATGGTCTTGCCATCCGCTCCGCGACCAAGGCGACCGAAAAGCTGATTGCCGCTGCCGACAACCTCAAAGTCATCGGCCGGGCCGGCATCGGCGTCGACAATGTCGACATTCCGGCCGCGACGTCCCGCGGCATCATCGTGATGAACACGCCCTTCGGCAACTCGATCACGACCGCTGAGCACGCCGTTTCCATGATGCTCGCCTGCGCCCGTCAGATCCCGGCTGCCGATACCTCCACCCAGGCCGGCAAATGGGAGAAGTCCAAGTTCATGGGTGTTGAGGTCACTGGCAAGACGCTGGGTCTCATCGGTTGCGGCAATATCGGCTCCATCGTCGCCGATCGTGCCATTGGCCTGCGTATGAAGGTGGTCGCTTACGACCCTTTCCTCACCGAGGAGCGGGCGATTGAGCTGGGCGTTGAAAAAGTTGAACTTGATCAGCTTCTGGCCCGCGCTGACTTCATCACCTTGCACGTTCCGAAGACCGATAAGACCGCCAACATCCTGTCGGCTGACGCGATCAACAAGATGAAAAAGGGCGTGCGGATCATCAACTGCGCCCGCGGCGGCCTGGTCGATGAGGCGGCTTTGCGCGCTGCGCTCGATTCTGGTCATGTGGCTGGTGCTGCGTTCGATGTGTTCTCTGAAGAACCCGCTAAGGACAATGTTCTGTTCGGCGCACCGAACCTCATTTGCACGCCGCATCTTGGTGCCGCGACATCCGAAGCGCAAGAGAATGTGGCGCTTCAGGTGGCCGAACAGATGGCGGATTACCTGACGACAGGTGCGGGCACCAACGCCCTCAACTCACCTTCCATTTCGGCTGAAGAAGCACCGCGCCTGGCTCCGTTTGTGAAGCTGGCGGAACTGATTGGTTCGTTAGCCGGTCAGCTTACCGAGACGGCCATCGAAGGCATTTCCTTCGAGTATGCCGGCGACATTGCCGACCTGAACACCCAGGCGCTTTCCTCAGCCGCACTGGCTGGTGTGTTGCGCCCGCTTCTTTCGACCGTGAACGTGGTATCCGCACCGGCCATGGCCAAGGAGCGCGGCATTGCGCTGGAAGAGACCAAGCGTGGCCAGGAAGGCGCCTATGAGACCTATATGCGTCTCACGGTGAAGACCGAACGTCAGACCCGCTCTGTTGCCGGCACCGTTTTTGCTGATGGTAAGCCGCGCCTTATCCAGATCAAAGGCATTGATATGGAAGGCGAATTCGGCACCCACATGCTGTACGTCTCCAACAATGACAAGCCGGGCTTCATTGGTCGGTTGGGCACGCTGCTGGGGTCGGAAAACATCAACATCGCGACCTTCAATCTTGGACGCGCCGAGAAGGGCGACGATGCCATCGCGCTCGTTCAGGTCGATGAGCCGGTGAGCGATGATGTTTTGACGAAGATCGAAGGCCTGGAAAACGTTGTTCAGGCGAAGCGCCTGAGCTTCTAGGCTTTCGCGAACACCCGGCGGGCGGCCTTGACGGGTCGTCCGTCGAGTACCATGAGGCCGAGCGAGATGACCGCAAAGCCGAGAATGGTCAAAAGCTCCAAGCGTTCGCCGCGCAGTGGTACGGCTATCAAAGTGGCTGACACCGGTACCAACATGGTCACCAGTGAAACATTGGTCGCGCCGGCCATCTTCAAGATGCGGAAAAACAGCACATAGGCGAACGCGGTGCAGACAATCGCCAGCGCGAGCACTGAGCTGATCGTGGTGGGCGATGGCATAGCCAAGGCCCAGGGTCGGTCGATGATCGATGCGACAGGGATCATAATCAGGGTCGACATGGTGAGCTGGCCGGTGGCCGTTGCCATCGGATTCTCGCCAGCAAAGCGCCGACCCCAGACGCTGGCCAAGGCGGAGGATGTTGCTGCGCCGATCAACATCAGTTCCGACAACAGATGCTCTCCCAAACCAACCAGGTGGCGTGGGCCAATCACCAGAACAACGCCGACGAAGCCAAGGGCGATGCCCGCTGCCTTTTGCGTCGTAAAGCGCTCATCGACGAGCAACAGCCCGGCAATAAGAACGGTAAAAAAAGGCGTTGCCGCGTTCAAGATAGAGGCAAGCGATGCGCCAATGTGGATCTGGCCGGTGAAGATCAGCGAGAAGGCAATGACGTTGTTGAGCAGGCCCATCACCAGATAGTTGCGCCATGCTTCCAAAGTTCTGGGCATGACCACGCCGGTGGCCAGACAAACAACCCACAAGGTGGCCGCCGCGAGGCTGACGCGCAGCAAAACCAGCGTGAAGGGCGGTATCTCTGCTACCGCAATTTTGGCGAAGACGAACGACCCACCCCAGATGAAGGCGAGGAAGAAGAGGAGCGCCCAGGCGAGCGTCGACAAGGATTTTAGTGCAACCATCAAGCGCCGAACCTAAACCCCGCGCCTGGGACCCGCGACCCGAAATCGAACCGCGTCACGCGCTGACAAGACGAGCCCGCAAGGCGGCAAGCGGACGACCGTCGAGCACCATCATGCCGAAGGCGATCACCACCATGCCGGCGACCTTGAGAAGGGTGACTTCTTCGCCGAGCATGGGAACGGCGAACAGCATGGTGAAAACGGGGATCACCAGACCAACAAGGGTGGCATTGCTGGCTCCGGCCATCTTCAAGACCCGGAAAAAGATCAGATAGGTCAGCGCGGTACAGAAGACCGCCAGCGTGATCACGGCGCCGATAACTGGCCAGGAGGGCATGCCCATCTGCAACGGCTCCTCAAAGATGAGGGCCAAGGGCAGCATCATGACAGCGCTGGCGGTGATCTGCCCCGTCGCGGTGGCCAGAGGCGGCTCACCAGAAAAGCGGCGGCCCCAAATGCTGGCGGTCGCGTAGGCCGCGGCCGCGAGGAGCACGGCGAGTTCTGCAACCAGATGATCACCCAACCCCATCAGGTGCCGTGGCCCGACCACGAGAACGACGCCGATAAAGCCGATGATCACGCCAGCGATTTTCTGCGGCGTGAATCGTTCGTCGGCGAGCAGCAAGCCGGCGACAATGACGGTGAAGAAGGGTGTGGCTGCGATGAGGATCGCCGAGAGCGAGGCGTCGATGTATTGCTGCGCCCAGAAAATCAGCGAGAAGGCTGAGCTGCTGCTGAAGAAGCCCAGAACCGAGTAATCCCACCAAGACTTCCAATCGGCGGGCATGCGCACGCCTGTGATCCAGCAAACAGCCAGAAGCACGAATGCGGCCAGAAGCGTGCGTAGAAAGACCAGCGTCATGGGCTGGATTTCCACCACGGCGATCTTACTGAAAACGAACGAGATTCCCCACAAGGCGGCCATGGCGAGGAGCAGCAGCCAGGCGAGCGAGGACATTTTTTTCTGGTCTGCGGCGGGCATTGGGGCCTCAGGGAAGGTGTTGGAAGGAGTGAAGTGAAAGACAGTGAGGCGCCAGGCTACCCACTCTCTTTTTCTTCGGGCCGCTGGGTGCCGTGGATCGGGTCGATTGGCTTGATCGACCCGCCCTGCGCCTCATTGATCGCGTGGCGCCAATGCTTGCGACACAGCGAGATGTAGCGGTCATTGCCGCCTATTTCGATCTGAGCGCCACCGGTTACGGCCTTGCCATCCTCGCCCACGCGCACGACCATCGTGGCCTTGGATCCGCACCAACAGATGGTGCGCACTTCACGGATTTCGTCGGCCAGCGCGAGCAACGTCTTGGAACCGGGGAAGAGCTGGCCGGCAAAATCAACGCGCAGGCCGTAGGTCATCACTGAAATGCCGATATCGTCGACGATGCGCGCCAATTGCCAGACCTGCGGTTCAGTGAGGAACTGCGCCTCGTCGATCAGGATGCAGGCGGGCTTGTCATGGCCAGTCTTGGTGCGCTCGGCAAGGTCGGTGACGATGAAAGCGTATAGATCGGTCTCGGTCGAATAGGTCTTGGCGCTTGCCTTGATGCCGATGCGCGAGCCGACAACACCTTCGCCTGCCCGATCATCCAGCTGGGCGGTCATCAGCAGGGTCGACATGCCGCGTTCGGCATAGTTGTAGGCGGCCTGCAGAAGCATGGTCGACTTGCCCGCGTTCATCGTCGAGTAGTGGAAATAGAGCTTGGCCATCAGGTAATCGTCCTGCCTTTAGCCGGACTGGGTCGATTGCTGCGCGCGACGGCGACCGGCCCACTCTGCCAGGAAGATGCCGCCGACCACGCAGACCAGGCCGACGGCATGGTAGGTCTGGAAGACTTCTCCCAGAATGACAACGGCAAGCAGCGCGCCGAACACCGGGATGAGGTTGATGAACAGGCTGGCCCGTCCCGCGCCGATGAGCTCTACGCCGCGCACCCAAAAGACCTGGCTGACGAAGCTTGGGAACAGGACGACATAGGTCATGAGCGCGACCGTACGCCAGTCGGCGGCCGGATAGCGGCCGGCTGCCAGATCAATGACGAGCAGTGGAATCGAGCCGAGCAAGGCGCCGATGGCCAGCATCAACAGGAACACCTGCCAGGGCAGCTTGGGCTTTTTGCGCAACAGGATCGAATAGATCGAAAACAGGAAGACGCCGAGGACCATGATGATGTCGCCGCGGTTGAACTCCAGGGCAATCAACCGGTCGAGCGAGCCCTGCGCCGCTGTGAAAACGACGCCGATGGACGCGATCAAGACGCCCAGGCCCTGAACGGCGGTTATGCGCTCGCGGTAGACGGAAAACATCAAGAAGATGATCACTGCCGGGAAGGCGGATTGAACAATCGCGACATTGAGCGCTGTTGTGTAGGTCAGCGCCGTGTAGAGCGATGTGTTGAACAGCGAAAAGCCGAGCAGCCCCATCAGGAAAAGGATCGGCCAGTGGCGTTTGATCGTCTCGCGATGCTCTTCCAGATGTGGCCGGGCGATGATGTAGGCGATGATGGCGACGATCAGCCAGCGCATGAAGGTCAGCGTGAACGGTGGAATGACACCCGAAGCAAGCTTGCCGGCAATGGTGTTGCCCGCCCAGAAAAGGATGGTCAGAATCAGCAGGAGATAGGGGCGATTGTAGAGGTTCATGGACCGCACCACCACGTTTTGCTGATGCCGTGCAAGGTGATCAAAGGCCCATTTGGTCTTGTGGATGGTTCGATGCCCGCTCGCCCAGGGGCTTGCATTGTGCGCAGATGTGCTAAGGAGTGCCGCACGCCCGGTGCACGGTTCCCTGCGATCCGTTACGCCGGGCTTTTTGGTGCGACGACTTAGTATTTTGGGACAGGCATTTCATGGCAAATGTGGTGGTGGTCGGCTCGCAATGGGGCGACGAGGGTAAGGGCAAGATTGTCGATTGGTTGTCGGAGCGCGCCGATGTTGTTGTGCGCTATCAGGGCGGCCACAATGCCGGCCATACGCTGGTTGTCGGTGAGACGGTCTACAAGCTTAGCCTGCTACCGTCGGGGATCGTGCGCGATGGCACGCTGTCGTTGATCGGCAATGGCGTGGTGGTTGACCCCCATGCGCTGGTAGCGGAAATCGAAACGCTGCGCGGGCAGGGCGTTGACATTACGCCCGAACGGCTGCGGGTTGCCGACAATGCAACGTTGATCCTCTCGCTTCATCGCGAACTTGATGGGATGCGTGAAAGCGCGGCCACCCAGACTGGCACCAAGATAGGCACGACGGGCAGGGGGATTGGTCCGGCCTATGAGGACAAGGTCGGTCGCCGTGCGATCCGGGTGATGGATCTGGCCAATCCGGCCACCTTGCCGGCGAAGGTGGATCGATTGCTTGCTCACCACAATGCGCTGCGACGCGGCCTTGAGGCGCCAGAAGTTCAGGCCCAAACCATTCTTGATGAACTGTTGGCGGTCGCCGATGCGATCGCGCCGTTCATTGATCGTGTCTGGAAGGTGCTCGACGATCACCGCGCGCGCGGTTCACGCATTCTGTTTGAAGGCGCGCAGGGCGCGCTTCTCGACATCGACCACGGAACCTATCCGTTCGTAACCTCCTCCAACACCGTGTCGGGACAGGCTGCGACCGGCTCTGGCATCGGGCCGGGCGGCATCGACTATGTGCTTGGCATTACCAAGGCCTACACGACGCGCGTCGGCGAAGGGCCTTTTCCGACCGAGCAGCTCAACGAGATTGGTGAGCATCTCGGCCAGAAGGGTCATGAGTTTGGCGTGGTCACCGGGCGCAAGCGTCGTTGTGGTTGGTTCGACGCAGTGCTGGTGCGCCAGACGGTGAAGACGTCGGGCATCGACGGCATCGCGCTCACCAAGCTTGATGTGCTCGACGGTATGGATGAGTTGATGATCTGCACCGGCTATGAGGTCGATGGTCAGGTCATCGATTATCTGCCCGCCAGCCAAGGTCAGCAGGCACGTGCCAAGCCGATCTACACGCGCGTGGAAGGCTGGTCAGAAACGACCGCCGGCGCGCGCAGTTGGGCGGAGCTACCAGCCCAAGCGGTAAAGTATGTACGCCATGTAGAAGAGCTGATCGGCGCGCCGGTGGCACTTCTGTCGACCAGTCCGCAGCGCGATGACACAATTTTGGTCCACGATCCGTTCCATGATTAGGAATCAAGCAATGGCTACGTGCGATTGTGAGGGATGATTGTGGGGGTTATGGGATTGGCGTGGACGCCAAGCCCTTGATGTGTCGCCTGATTGGTAGCCGACCATTGACCCTGCGCTGGGAATTTGGGCATTAGAGACGTCAAAGGTAGGGCATGACGATGCTTCACCATGCGGCGTTTTCAGGATTGGTGTGAGTATGGCGGATTTCGATGCAATCTTGCGCAAGGCGCTGGCCAGTCGACCAGGCGCGCCTGGCGATGAGCGTCGCAAGATTTATGAGCGGGCACGGCAGGCACTCGTCCGCCAGTTGACAAGCTTTGAACCGCCACTGCCGCCTGAAGACATTTCACGTCAGCGTCTAGCGTTGGAGTCTGCTATCCGTAAGGTGGAAGCGGACGTTGCCGCCAATGGTGGTATTCTGCCCGGCCTGGAAGCGGCGGCCGCTGCCGCTGGGCAAGCGCCTGCACAACCGGCCGCGCCTGCTGCTCCGCCGCCACCGCCCGCTGCCCCGCAACCGGCAGCGCCACCTCAACCTGCTGCTCAGCCGGCACCACCGCCGGCCGCACTTGTTCAACCGGCACCCGCGCCGGCTCCACCGCCGCCGGCGGCAGCCCCGATGCCGCGAGTTGCTGCGCCCCCGCCGGGCGGCCCCCTTTTCGATCCGCCTCCGGCCATCCAGCCGAGGCCCGCTGGTACGGCCTCCGAGGCGACGCTGGTCGCCGATCCGGCATCTGCTGACCTGCCGGACTTTGAGCCCACACGCAGCCAGCCAGATACGCCCGCGCCGCGCAAACGCAGCGGAATGGCCGGACTGATCGTTGGCGTGCTTGCGCTTATCCTGGCTGGTACGGGCGGGTTTATCGCTTGGCAGCTCGGCCTGCTTGACCCCTACCTTAATCAACAGCAGACCGCTGTGATCGAAACGCCTTCGGAGCCTGCGCTGGAAGAGGCGCCTGAAGTGCGCACCGTCGGCACGGATCCCACGCGCTCGGCTGAACGTTTGTTGCCGGACAATCAGGGCACCATTGTCGAGGAGCCGGAAACCCCGGTCATTGAAACACCAGCGGCCGATCCACAGCCGACAGAACAGGCATCCGTGCCTGAACCATCCGGCCTGCCGGTCGCACAAACGGCTATTCTATATGAGGAAGGTCTTACGCCGGATGCTGATGGGTTCACCGCTCCAGGACGAACCGTTTGGCGGCTTGACCAGTCCGGACCCGATCCGGTGATCGACGGCACCATCGAGGTTCCCGCGCGTGGTATCACGATTGGTATGCGCATCAGCCGCAACACCGATGCGCAGTTGCCTGCGACCCATCTGATCGAGTTCACCTTCCAGCTGTCCGAAGCGTTTCCGGCCTCCTCGGTGGCCGAACTTGTCGGCGTGGTTGTGAAACCGCAGGAGCAGTCAGGCGGCGATCCACTGCGTGGGGCGATTGTCGATCTGGGCGAAGGCGTTTTCTGGCAGGCATTGGCCTCCGGTGAAGCCGATCAGGCTGTCAACGTACCGTTGTTGCGCGATGGTGCCTGGTTCGATTTGCCGGTCCTTTATGACGACAACCGTCGGGCCATCGTTACCTTTGAAAAGGGTGCTGACGGTGAAGCAGTGTTCGCGCAGGCGCTTAACGCTTGGTCGAACTAAGGCTTGGTCGTACTAAGGCTGGGTCGAGCTAGTCGTTCGATATCAATCGGAAAACGGTGACGGGCTGTCGACGGCCCTTCACGCTGTGATCGCCTGCCGAGGTGAACCCGCCTTCAAGTGTGGCGTCATGGGGTTTGGCGGCAGATAGCGTCTCACCGGTAATCAGCACAGGCTCGGCCAGCGTTGCCGGCTTGGCTTCCACGCGGGCGGCAAGATTCACGCTGTCTCCGATGGCGGATTACGCAAAGCGCCGGTTCGACCCCATGTTTCCAACGAAGGCCGCGCCCGTGTGGAGGCCCACCCCGATCGCAAGCGGTTCTGTTCCCTTCGGTTGGCCGGCATTGTAGGCGTCAATGGCTGCCTGCATCGCAAGGGCCGCCCGGACAGCGCGCGCGGCATGGTCGGGCTGGTCGAGGGGAGCATTCCAGAATGCCATCATGCCGTCGCCCATGAATTTGTCGATGGTGCCTTCTTCGGTAAGCACGGCCTCTGACAAGGGTTCAAGAAGTGTGTTTAGAAGATCGACCGCAGCGGTTGGCTCCATATGCTCGGAGCGCGTTGTGAAGCCGCGCACATCCATGAACAGAATGGTGATGGTCCGCCGCTCGCCCTCAAGCGAGAGCGCGCCAGGGTTCTCTTCCAGACGGGCAAGCACTGGCTCAGCGAGATAGTGGGCAAAGGCTGACCGGACGAAGCGCTGTTGCCGGTCTGTTCCGATGAGGATGGGCACTGTCACGGCCCCGTAGACGGCGAGCGTGGAGACGATTGGGAAGCTTGCATCCAGCAGCAGCAGATGATCGCGGAAAGCAAACCAGGCCGCCACACCCAAAGCAGCTACAACGACGGCTGCCCCGAACGCTGCGATGGCCGGACGGACGGCCAGAGCCAAAACGAGCACAATCATGCCAGCAACGGCCATGGCGGTGAGTTCCAGTCCGGCCGTCCAATCAGGGCGCGTGAGGTGAGTACCAGACAGGACATTTGCCAGCGCCTGCGCGTGCATGGTGACGCCTGGCACGATGGTGCCAAGCGGGGTTGCGCGCAGGTCGAATAGTCCCGGAGCTGATGTGCCGACCAGCACGATGGTGCCCCCGACCAGCGGAGCCAAATCTTGCGGTGCGTCTATGTTTGCCAAAATGGTGGCGGCTGGAATGGGTATCGTCTCGTCCATCACGCCATAGCGGATGCGATGTTCGCCGCGCCCGGTCAGGGGTACGGTGAAGGCGCCGACCCGCAGGTCTGACGGAATGCCCTCTTCAGCATCCTCTGGTGAGGGGTTGGTGCGTAGGATCAGGCTTTGTGCGCCTTGTGCCACCCGCAAAGCTTCGATGAAGAGGCTAGGCATGGTCGCATCGCTAACGAAGGTGAGCGCGGGGATGCGGCGAACGACAGCGTCGTCGTCCCGTGCCGAC